>MNCZ01000015.1 GCA_001914695.1 Gammaproteobacteria bacterium 13_2_20CM_66_19
TGATCGTCCGAGGGCACTTCTGTCAGATCCACTCAATGCGCGACGGACTACTAAGTACAGCAGCGCTGACGTCCCATTGGGTTTGCGCCAAATCTCCCCGGAAACTCCCCGCTGTGTTCGCACAGATTTCACAGCGTGCGACCGTCCGGCGCGTCGAAGACCTTGATCTAATGGTGGCCAGGGGCGGAATCGAACCACCGACACGCGGATTTTCAAACCGTTGTCGGATGTTCTAGGGGCTTAACAATCAACCACTTGCAGCGCTTGCCAGCCCTCTCCCCAGCCACACCAAGGCACATTCATGGCACATCCAATCTGAGTTGGTCACATTCCTGGCACGAGCCCCTCGTTGGACCTCCGCATCACCGTATTGTCCGTACATTGTACGGGTACTATAATCACCCAGGTTGCAGAGAGACAGTATTCATGAAGCATAGCTCCACGAAACGACGGGAGGACCGCCTTGAGGTGCGTCTGACTCCCAGGGCGAAGTCGATGTTGCGGCGCGCCGCAGCGGTCGAGCGCAAGACCGTCAGCGCCTTCATTCTTGACAAGGGGCTTGCGGCCGCCGCCGAAACGCTCGCGGACCGCCGCGAATTCCCGCTGAGCGCCAAGCAGTATGACGCCTTTGTCGCCGCGCTCGACGCTCCGTGGAAATCCCGCCCGCGCCTCGAAGAGCTTCTCAAAACGCCTAGCGTTCTGGAGTGAACGACTACGGCGCGATCGAGAAGCTGCGCCGCGAGCACCTGCTCGACAGCTTCGATTGCGGCAAGGAAGATCTGAACCGCTTTCTGAAGCGCCAGGCATGGAACAGCCAACAGGCGCACAGCACGCGGACTTACGTCCTCGTTAAGGATCTGCGCGTTCTCGGATACTACAGTCTGGCCGCAGGGGCGGTAACCCATGAGGAGGCGACGGAGCGTGTCAGGAAAGGCCTGGCACGGCACCCAATCCCGGTAATTCTCCTCGCGCGGCTGGCCGTGGACGCGTCACTCCATGGCAAAGGCCTGGGGTCAGCGCTGTTGAAAGACGCGCTGCTACGGACAGCACAGGCAGCCGCTACCATCGGCGCCCGTGCGTTACTCGTCCACGCCAAGGACGATAGCGCCAAGGCGTTCCACGAGCACTTCACGTTCGAGGCAAGTCCAAGCGATCCGTACCACTTACTGCTCATCATGAAGGACTTATTGCAGATCATCTCGGCATGACTTGGCCGTTCTTCAATGCGCCGCGAGTGCGTGGACTGGCTCATACCGCTATCCGAAGCTCATCTGCGGCGTGCGCTCCACTCCTGGGTCGAACGTTAGAACCGCGGGCGTGCCTGATCCTCCAGCAGTTGGAGTGGTATCGATTCCGAAGTCTCGTCATCGCCTCGATGACTTCGGAATTGTTCGTAGCACAGCAGTGCTCGGCGGACTGCACCACGAGCACTCACTGTGTCCCGCCTGAGCTGGACGATGGCGCTCAGCAGTCAGTTACACCATCACACCATCACTGTGATCGTGGCGCGTAGCGCGTCCACTCGCCCGTTCGATCGTTGAATACTCGGAAGGAACCATCCTTTTTCGCGGTCAGCTTTATCCAGTGGGATGTGGTTTCATCAAGATTCGCGACATACTGCGGCGCGAAGTTGCTGTCACCCGCATCAGCGGACCGATGCAGTTGCCAGACGTCCTTGAGCCCGGGGACGTGGTGTAGAGCTTGATAGGTCGCCAATGCGCCACCTTTCTTCAGGCCGTTGTTCATGATCGCGATCCGAGGCTTGAATGCCGCGAACGTAGCAGGGACATCAACGTCCGGTCCCCCATGATGGGCGACCAAGTACGCATCCACGGGCCCGATGAGACTCTTCGGACAAGCGAGATTGAAGAGCGGTTGCCCACTCAGATCGCCGACATCGAGAAAGCGGAACTTGCCGTAGCGGATGACAATTCCCGTGGAGCGCGGGTTTTCATACGGATCGCGGGGCGCCATCGCGTGCTCCTGGCAAGCGGTAGTGATGGCGCCGGCAGCCGGGAGGGGTCCGAAGAGCGTCGTGCCTGCAGAGCTTACGACCGTAACTTCGAGGTCATTCAACGGCAGACGATCCCCGGGGGCGGGTTGGAGATGCTGGCCTCCGCGTCGCAACATCGAATATGCGCTGAACGCGGCGTTTGTCTCCGGGACCGTAGTTTCAGCCTCGGGACTTGGGTCACCATGATCGATGAATACGCGAATGGGCATCAGCTCCGAGAGCTCCGTGACCCCACCATCGTGATCCGGGTGGAAATGTGTGATGAGCAGGTAGTCGATCTGCTGAATTCCCGCATCGTGCGCGGCGGCCATGATCCGGTTCGCATCACGCGCCTGATGAGGATCACCTGGTCGGAAGCCTGAGCCATCGCCAGCGAACCCCGTGTCAATCAGCAAAGAGTGGTGGTCTGGCGTGACGACTAACGTCGACTGGCCTCCCTCCACGTCGATGAAGTAGATCTGGAGGCTCTTCGGCGTCGCTGCCTTCGCCGACCCCACTGAAAAGATCCAATAGGCGGTTCCGATGAGGAGGGGCAGCACAATGCGAAGAACTGGACTCTGGCCGGGAGCGCCACTCCGCGCAGAACATGCATACTGCTGGAACCAGTTTGTCAGTGTGACCTCCACATCGCGATGTTCGGTAAGCGAGAGACTCTTAGCTGCTCAAAGGCGAGCCGCTCCGGCCGTACGGGATCGTAGGTAAGCTGGTAGGAGTAATCGAATTCCATAGTCGCTCGCTGGCTGGTGGTATACGGCTCCCCGGGGGGCAGACCCAGGTGACTGGAATGGTGCCCCAAGGCGCTCTCAGCAAATGATCAGCCTCTTCTTAGATATTAGACACGTCACGTCCGTGTCATTCAATCGCGTCGGCGGCTTATCCACAGTGCCGCCGACGGCTCGCTCACATAACTGTGCGCCACGCATAATGGCCGAACTCTGTCCACCACTTCAGGCGCGTGGGGCATCGGTGGCGGCGGTGCCGGCGCCGTTACAGCCAGCAAGGAGTCCGTCATTCATTCTTGATCAAGTCGCTGATTCGAATGGTTGTGGTCCGCATAAATTCGGTCCGGCCCTTCTGAAGGGGTCCCGATCCGCCGCCCGCGTGGCGCGACTACCAAGAGGCCGGTTCGCGCCATCGCCACGGGGAATCCTATGCAGTCCGTGCCAATCCGATCCTCGGCGGATTGCATCACGAATACTCCCTCGCGCCTTCCTGTGCGTGACTGAGTTTTTGCGGACCGCAGTGATCCCAGGGCCCATGCTAGTCAACCGGATACGGCCCATCGGGAAAATTCGTATCGTGATAGCGCTTGCTTCCGACCTCTCGCGCCAGCGCGCTCCGAAAGTCCCGATTGGTGCGCAGGCATTCCAATACATGCGCAAAATCGTATTTTGGTTTCCAGCTCAGACCCGTCCTCGCGAGCTCATTGACGTAAACCCGATCGATCTGCGGGAAGAGCTTCCACCCGCGGGCCGCGTAGAGCGGCTCGCACTCGGGAAAGAGTCGGTGCACCACTTGTGGAGCATTCCTGCGCAGCATCGTCAGATCACCCGCCGTAAAGGGAGTGGTCGCGGAGATGATGTAGCGGGCAAAGCCGATGCCTCGAGCTTTCTCAATTGCCAGGAGTACTGCGGTAACGACGTCTTCGATGTCCACGCGTCGATATAGCAACTCGTTTGCTTGGGCGTTGGCGGTCTCGTACTGCTCACGGATGGTTCGGTTATCATCGGCCTCCGGGAAAAACCGGGAAGTGCGCAATACCACTACCGGCAGGCTTCGCTGCTTGTGCACCAACTCGCACAGGCTCTCGGCCATGAGCTTGCTCACCCCATAGACATTCTTCGGCTTTGGAATGAGATTCTCGGTCATCCAAGCGGCAGGCTCAGAACCGACGGGCGTCAGCGTCAAGCCGAACGTGCTCGTGGTGCTGACGTAGACAAAACAATCGATGCCTGCGTCCAGAGCTGCCTCGAGCAGAACCAGCGTTCCCGTGACGTTCGCGTCGATGAAGTCTTGCCAGGAGTGAGTTGCGACATGAGGCTTGTGGAGCGTGGCCGCATGGACGACCGCTTGCGCTGACCTTATGCACCGCGTGACGAACCGCTTGTCACAGATGGATCCGACCTGGTCGGTGAACGGCGACGGCTTAACGTCGAGGCCTAGGGATGATCGGCCCGCAGCACGCAAGTACCGCATCACGGCCTCCCCGAGGTGGCCCGCGCTTCCAGTCACCAGCACTGTCATCTCGCCTGCCTTGCGAACGAGCCGGTCATGATCAATATGTTACCGCCATCGATACGCTTCGCCCCTAAGCGGATCGGATTCCCGGGACGAATGGTAATCTAGGCGAGTAGGCATACGCCGA
Source organism: Gammaproteobacteria bacterium 13_2_20CM_66_19 (assembly GCA_001914695.1). GTDB lineage: Bacteria > Pseudomonadota > Gammaproteobacteria > Steroidobacterales > Steroidobacteraceae > 13-2-20CM-66-19. Next base: position 4,380 of record MNCZ01000015.1, read on the forward strand.
CTCGGAAGGCAAAAGTGGAACGGTCACCACGCCGCATGGCGAACATCCTGTTCGATGTCGCGCTGGCTTCGACGGTGCTAGTGGTCACGGCGGCCTTGATGCTCGGGCCGGCAAATGACTGCCGCGCGGCAGATGCGGACGCGCGCCGCAAGGTCATCATCGACCAGGATGCCTTCGGACCGGCGGGCTCGAACATTCAGGCGATTTTGCTGCTGCTGCAGTCGAAGGATGTGGAAGTGCTCGGCATCACGATTCCGAGCGGCGACGGTTGGCGTGACGAGGAGGTCAGTCACACGCTGCGGCTCCTCGAGATCGCGCAGCGTGCCGAAATCCCGGTGTACCCCGGGGCAGTGTTTCCGCTGGTCAACACGCAGAGTCGCACCAAGCGCTGGGAGGCGCTCTACGGCAAGCTCTTCTATAAGGGTGCATGGACGGAAGAGTGGCCCGCCGAGGGTGCGGTGCGCCGTACGCCCTATCACGCCGATCCGTACCTCGTGCCACCTTCGCCTGCCGGTCAACCCACGATCCAGCCCGCGCATGAAAGCGCCTTCAGCTTCCTCTCGCGTGCGGTGCGCGAGTTCCCGGGCCAGGTCACGATCATCGCCGCGGGCCCCCTCACCAACATTGCGATGACCTCGCGGCTCGATCCGCAGTTCTCGTCATTGGCGAAGGAGCTCGTCTTCATGGGCGGCAGCTTCAATCCCACGCCCGCCGACAATCCCTTTGCCGCCGAGTACGTGAATGCAACGCGGCGCGAGTTCAACATGCGGTTTGACCCGGAGGCCGCATCGATCGTGCTGCACGAGCCGTGGAAGAAGATCACCGAGGTGCCGATCGATCCCACGACCAAGACCTTCTTCAAGGCGGAATTCATCCGTGACGTGTCCAGGGGTCAGGCGCCCTTCGACGCCTATCTCGGTCAGTTCGGCCAGTCATTCCCGATGTGGGACGAGCTTGCCGTGGCGGTGTGGCTCGATCCCTCGATCGTGACCCGTTCCAAGACGCTGCTGGTGGACGTCGATACCAGCTTCACCGCCGGTTGCGGCGATACGCTCAGCTGGGCGCCGGGTGAGGGTCCGGGGCTGGGCGAGCGCGCCGTGAACGTGGTGTTCGAGGTCGACGTTCCGCGGCTGGAGCGCATGACGCTTGCGCTGCTGAAGGCGCCAACCCCGCCGCACTGAGCGGCGGATTCGTCACTCGCCGTACGGCACCCAGATATTCTTGACCTGGAATGCGTGGTCCAGGTACCAGCGGCCTTCGCCCTCGCGCGCGCTGAAAAAATTGATCCGGCGCCCCTCGTTAGTCCAGACCTGCTTGAGATTGCCCGCCGACAAGCGCTTGGCCACCGCGCACAGCTTCTCTTCGCCATAGCACCAGATGGCGTCCACGTCATCGTGCTCCGCGAGCACCTGCAGAAGCTCCCCCGGGCGCCCGGTCACCAGGTTGATGACGCCACCGGGCACGTCACTCGTGTCGAACAGCTGGTAGAGGTCGCCGGCGATGAGCGGATAGCTCTCGGATGGCACCGCGACCACGCAGTTACCCGCCGTCACCAGCGGCAGCACCAGTGACAGGAAACCGAGCAGCGGCGCCTCCGGCGGACAGATCACTCCGGCGGTGCCGATCGCCTCGTTCATCGCCACGGATATACTCCTGAAAGGCGGCGAGTGCACCACGCCCTCGTACTTATCGGCCCATGCCGCGTAGGCGAACAGCCGCTCGACGCCGAGGCGCACCTCCTCGGCTGCCTGCTTCCTGCCGACCACGGCCGCGAGGCGCGCCGTGACATCCTGACCCCGCTGCGTGAGGTTCTCCGCAGCATAGTAGAGAACCTGAGCCCGCTGGTGCGTGGTGGCGCTGCCCCACTGCTGCGCGCGTCGTGCCGCCTCCACGGCGTTGCGGATGTCCTTGCGGTTACCGAGCGGCGTCTCTCCGAGCAGTGCGCCGGTGCTGCTGCGGCATTCGAGGCTATAGCCCGAGTCCGGCCGCACCTGCTTGCCGCCGATGTAGAGCTTCACCGTCCGGTCGATGACCCTGGCCGCGTCCGCGGCCTGCGTCCGGCGGCGGCTGCGGGCGGCGCGCGCGCGCAGCGGCGGGGCTTTGAGCAGCCAGACAGGCTCCAGATACTCGCGCATCCCTTCGCGCCCGCCCTCTCTGCCGAACCCGCTCTCCCGGTAGCCACCGAAGCCGCAGGCGGCGTCGAACATGTTGGTGCTGTTCACCCACACGACGCCAGCCTTGATCTGTGCGGCCACCTGCAGCGCGACATTGACGCTCTCGCTCCACACGCTGGCCGCGAGCCCGTAGGCGGTGTTGTTGGCGAGCTCCACAGCCTCCGCCGGTGTGCGGAAAGTCATCGCCGCCAGCACCGGCCCGAAGATCTCGGTCCGTGCCACCACCGACGTCGGGTGGACGTTGGTGAGCAGTGTCGGCCGATAGAACAGGCCCCGCGCCGGCAGCGGCACATCCGGCTGCCAACAGGACGCTCCCTCTGCCACTCCCTGCGCGACCAGACCCTCGATACGCTCGAGCTGTACACGTGCGACTATCGCACCGATGTCGGTGGTCTTGTCGAGCGGCGCACCGACCCGCAGCGCGGCCATGCGCACCTGCAGCTTCTTCGTCAGCGGCACCGCGATGCTCTCCTGCATCAGCAAGCGCGAGCCGGCGCAGCACACCTGCCCCTGGTTCAGCCAGATGCCGTCGACCAGGCCCTCGACGGCGCTGTCCAGATCGGCATCCTCGAACACCACGAACGGCGACTTGCCGCCGAGCTCGAGCGACAACTTCTTGTGCGAGTCGGCCGTAGCGCGGCGGATCGCCCGGCCGACCTCCGTCGAGCCGGTAAAGGCGATCTTGTCAACGTCGGGATGCACGACCAGTGCGGCTCCGGTCTTGCCGTCGCCGGTGACGATGTTCACCACCCCGGGGGGCAAGCCGACCTCACTGCACAGCTCGGCAAATGCGAGTGCGGTGAGCGGCGTGAATTCCGCCGGCTTCAGCACGACCGTGTTTCCGGCAGCGAGCGCCGGCGCGATCTTCCACGCCACCATGAGGAGCGGAAAGTTCCACGGAATGATCTGGCCGACCACCCCGCGCGGGCGATAGTCGGGGAATTCGCGCTCGAGCAGCTGCGCCCAGCCGGCATGGTAGTAGAAGTGCCGTGCTACCAGCGGTATGTCGATGTCGCGGCTCTCGCGGATCGGTTTGCCGTTGTCGAGCGTCTCGAGCACGGCCAGACGCCGCGAGTGCTTCTGCACCTGGCGGGCGAGCGCGTACAGGAAGCGCGCCCGCGCGTGCGGGGTCAGTGCCTGCCAGTGCGGTAGCGCGGCACGTGCAGCTTTCACGGCCGCGTTCACGTCTGCCGCACTGCCCGCGGCGACCTCGGCGATCTTCTCCCCGGTCGACGGGTCTGCGGTTGCGAAGTAACGGCCTTGCGCGGGCGCCCTCCACTTGCCGCCGATGAAATGGCCGAAGCGTCGTCCGAAACGATCGAGCCACACGAGGGAGTTGTGCGGGTCCTCGGGCGCCGCGCCGTACTCCATGCTGCGGAATTTCTCGGCCACGCTGGTGTTTGCCATAGACACCCTTCAGGCGAGCGGGTGATGGTAGGAAGCGGAATAGCGCCCGCTGCCATGGAATTCCAGCTGCCGCTCGATATCGCCGAGCATGCTGCTGGCACCGATCCTGAACAGCCGCGGCTCGAGCCAGCCCTGTCCGAGCTCCTCCTTCATCAGCGCGAGCCAGTCGAGCGACTGCCGAGCGCTGCGGAATCCGCCGGCGGGCTTGAACCCTACGGCCATGCCGGTGCGCTCGCAATACTCGCGAATCGCGCGCGCCATCACCAGTCCGACCGGGAGCGTGGCGTTGACGGCCTCCTTGCCGGTGGAGGTCTTGATGAAGTCCGCACCCGCCATCATGGCGACCAGACTCGCCCGCGCCACGTTGCGCAGCGTCGCAAGATCGCCGCTGCCCAGGATCACCTTGCAGTGGGCCTTGCCACACGCCTCCTTGAAGGCCGCGACCTCATCATAGAGGCGTTGCCACTCACCCGCGAACACATGCGCTCGCGTGATCACGACATCGATCTCATCGGCGCCCGCCTCGACCGAGTGGCGGATCTCCGCGAGACGCTCCGTGAGCGCGTTCAGGCCCGCGGGAAAGCCGGCGGATACGGCCGCGACGCGGATCGGCGTGCCCCGGAGCGCCCGGCGCGCCGTCTCCACAAACAGGTGGTAGACGCACACGGCTGCGACCTTCACCGGCAGCTCATCGATACCGAGCAGCGCCTTCACGCTCCCGGACACCGGCTGCATCGCCTTGGCGCACAGCCGCCGCACCCGCTCATCGCTGTCGTCGCCCGCGAGCGTCGTGAGGTCCATGCAGGTGATCGCCCGCAGGAGCCACGCGACCTGCCAGTCCTTCTTCACGGTACGACGGGCAAGGAGCGTCGCTGCACGGCGCTCGACGGCACTGGTGTTGATGCGTACGCCGTCGATCCAGTCCAGGTTGAGCGGGACGCCGGTGTTGACCCCCAGCGCTCGCCCCTGCAACTGCATGACGGGCTCGCGCTGGCCGGTTGGCGCGACGAGCGGCAGCTCCGCCATCTGCTCGCGCAACTCAAGCCGCTGTGGGGTGGGTGGGGTCATGAGGGCGGCGTGTGCTCGTTCGCCTCCTCTAGAGCGTGCGCGCGAGCACGATGAGTGCCAGCCCGCTCACGAAGGAGGCGAACATGGCCGTGAGCAGCTTCGAGGTACCGGCGGGGGCGGTGGCGAACTCCTTCCAGATGAACACGCCCCAGCAGGCCGCGATCATCGTGGCGCCCTGCCCCAGGCCGTACGAGATCGCAAAACCTGCCGGGCCCGAGGCGATCAGGTTGAGCGACATGCCGATGCCCCAGATACATCCGCCGAGGATGCCGGTGAGATGCGTGCGGAAGTCTCCCTGGAAATAACTGGCAAAGCTCACGGGAGTGCCGACGAATGGCTTCTTCATCGCCAGCGTATTCCACACGAAATTGCTGAGGAATACCCCGACCGCGAACACGAACACGGCCGCATAGGGGCCCATCTTGCCCGGGTCCGGGTGGAAGGGATCGCCGTACATCGCCGCGGCGACGAAACGGTAGAACATGCCCATGAACACCCCGCAGGCCACCGACAGGACCAGCCCCTTGGTGCTCAGCCCGGCCGCCGCTCCCGGCAGGCGCCGATAAGCGGTGGCATCGAGAACGATTGCGAGCGTGACGAGCAGCACGCCGATCGCGAGCAGGGGGCCGTTGCCGAGCGGTGTCGCAAGGTAGTTCACGATCACCCCGATGATGAGCGCGAGTCCGATACCGACCGGAAACGCGACCGCCATGCCGGCGACTTCGATCGCCGCGACCAGCAGGATGTTGGCGAGATTGAAGATACCCCCACCGAGCAGCGCCGAGCCGACGCCCGCCGCGGAGGCCTGCGCCAGGTCGGCGGCGAAGGATCGCCCCTCGGTTCCGCTGCTACCGAGGGTGATCCCCAGCGCCAGCGTGAGCAGCAGCACGCCGAGCGCGTAATCCCAGTAAAACAGCTCGAAGCGCCAGTTCTTGCGGGCGAGCTTCCTGGTGTTTGCCCACGAACCCCAGCAAAGCATGGTGATGACGCACAACACGACCGCGAGCGGATAGCTATGCACTACGAACATGGGATGAGTCCTGGTGAGGTTGCTGGGAAAGTGAATTCGTCGTTCGGTGCTGCCCGGTCAACCGCCCTGCGTCCCGCGCCGCGCCCATGCGGCTTCGAAATCGGCGCGCCTGAGGAAGGACTTCTGCGTTCCGACGCGGGTGGTAGAGAGGCCCGCGTAGAGATTGGCGCGCGCCACCGCCTCCGTCTCGGCGACCCCCTCGGCGAGAAACACCGCGAGACTGCCGATGAAGGCGTCACCCGCGCCCGTCGTATCCACCGCCGTGACCGCATACGGGGGCACATGGACAGTGCCCGAGGCATCCGCAAGCAGCGCGCCGCGCGCTCCCAGCGTCAACACCACCTTGCGGAAGCCTTTGCGCAACAGTGCCCTGGCACACGAACCCGCCTCCTCGACCGTGTGCACCGGGTGGCCGCTGATGAGCTCGGCTTCGGTCTCGTTCGGTATGAAGTAGTCGGCGGCCGCGAGCTGCGCGAGATCCCCCGGCAGCGCCGGTGCCGGGTTGACGATGCAGCGAATGTTGTGGGCGCGTGCAAAGCGCACGGTGTGGTAGATGGTCTCGAGCGGAATCTCGAACTGCAGGATGATGGTGTCGACGCCACGCAGTTGCGCGGCGGCCGCGTCGACCTCCGCCGGCGTCAGACGGTCGTTCGCCCCCTTGACCACGATGATGCGATTCTGGCCGTTGGGCTCGACAAAGATCGGCGCCACGCCGGTCGACGTGCCCTGCACCACGCGCACGTGGGTGGTATCGACGCCGAATGAGGCGAAGTTCTTGATCGTGGCCTCACCGAACAGGTCGCTGCCGACGCGCGCCACCATGAGGACCTCCGCGCCGCACAGCCGGGCCGCGATCGCCTGGTTGGCCCCCTTGCCGCCGAAGCCCAGGTCGAAGTTCTGTCCGAATATGGTCTCGCCGGCCCGCGGAAAGGCGTCGCTGAAAGTGATGAGATCGGTGTTGGCGCTGCCCACGACGGCAATACGGGGTGCCATGCTTCAATCCTCCGCTAACTCCCGCTGTTCAATTGCCGCACCGAGTCCCGCTCGATCAGCTCGACGTCGAAAATGGTGCGACGGCTGGCGATCTTCTCACCTGACATTCGCTCCTGCATCAGTTCCACCGCCTTGGCGCCGATGGCGCCGACCGGCTGTGCGATGGTCGTGAGCCGCGGCGTGACGATATCCGTCCAGCGAATGTTGTCGAAGCCGGTCACCGACACCTCCTCAGGTACGCTCACACCCTGTTCCGCCAGGCGGCGGATCGCGCTGATGGCGATCAGGTCGTTTCCCGCCACGATCAGGGTGGCCCGGCCGCGCTGCTCGAGCGCTGCGAGCGCCTCGGGAGTCAGCACGCCGTCGAAGCCGACGCATACTTCCCAGACGATGTCGATGCTGCGCGGAAAGGCCTTGACGAAGCCTTCGCGTCGCTGGTGCGCACTCTCGATGTTCTGCGGCCCCGACAGGAGTCCCACGCGCGTGTGGCCCATGCGCAAGGCATACTGCGCGAGCAGCCGCCCGCCCATGCGGTAGTTCGAATGGACCACCGCATATCCCGGGCGCGGGCGGTCGATCAGCACCACCGGGCGGGCGAGATTCTTCAGCTGCGCGGGCGGGCGCGGCCCGAGCGGACACCAGATGATGCCGTCGACCGCATGCTGCATGAGCAGCGCGAAGCCGTCCGCCTCGCCCTCGGGCCGGCTCTGGCTGTCGACCAGGCACACCAGCAGCCCGCGGCTGCGTGCGGTGTTCTCCACCGCCTGCGCGAGCTCGGGGAAAAACGGGTTGGTGAGGTCCGGCAGAACCAGCCCGATCGCGCGCGTGCGGCCGGTGCGCATGGCCTGGGCGGCGCGGTTCGGGCGATATTCCATCTGCTTGGCGACCCGCAGTATCTTCTGCCGGGTGGCGCAGCCGACGTTGGGTCTGCCGTTGAAGACATTGGAGACGGTGGCAACCGACACCCCAAGGGCTGCCGCAATGTCCTTCAAGGTCGCCATGGGTCACATCTGGCGCGAATCTCGGGCGCGCCACGGCCGCCAGCCTGCGACGCCGCGCACTGTTGCGCGCTCGCCACCGCGTCTCGATGCCTTTACAGCGAGTGCGGGCCTGGTGTAGCTTCTCACCCGCCGTAGTGTAACGTTTTACTAAGCAGAAACAACGAATCGAAAACGATCCGGCAACAGACAGCCAGCATGCGTGCGCGAAGCCTGTAGTGCACAGGTGAACCACGGGGAGGTCGCGATGGAAGTCACGAAGTCGGGCTCATTGGCATTGCTGCGTTGCGCTAAGCGCCGTGCGCTGCTGGCGGTCGCCACCCCCCTGGTGGCAGCACTGCTGCTGACTCCCGGCATCACTCGTGCCCAGACCGGCGGCGCGGCGACCGCCGAGTCGGGAGCCCTGCAGGAAGTGATCGTCACGGCCGAGCGGCGTGAGGAACGAGCCCTCGAGGTGCCGGTCTCGACCGCGGTCCTGAGTGGCGAGTCACTGGCCGTACTCGGAACCGCCGGCCAGGATATCCGGCAGCTCGCCTTTGCGGTGCCGAGCCTCAATATCGAGTCGTCCAATGGCCGCACCTTCCCGCGCTTCTACATCCGCGGCTACGGCAACACCGACTTCACGACCTTCGCCTCGCAGCCGGTCGGCCTCTATTACGACGACATCGTCCAGGAGAATCCCGCATTGAAGGGCTTCCCGATATTCGACCAGCAGGACATCGAGGTTCTGCGCGGGCCGCAGGGGACTCTGTTCGGGCGCAATTCGCCTGCCGGCGTCGTCAAGATCGAATCCATGAGGCCCCAGCTCAATCAGTTCTCGGGCTACGGGACGATTTCCTACGGCACCTATGGCACGTCCAATTTCGAGGGCGTGCTCAACCTGCCGATGGGTGAGGCGTGGGCGTTTCGCGCCTCGACCCAGGGGCAACACCGCGACAACTGGGTGGACGCCCCCCACAACATGTCCGGCAACCAGCATCTGGAAGGCTACGACGACTGGGCCGTGCGCCTGCAGCTGCTCTTCAAGCCGAGCGACACTTTCAACGGCCTCCTGAACGTCCACACCCGCTGGCTGGGCGGGTCGGCGCGTCTGTTCCGCGCCAACGTCATGAGCCAGGGTAGCAACGCCCTCATTCCCGGCTTCGATCCGGCCACCATCTTCACCGATGGCTACAACGGTCAGTCCTACACCAGCATCGGGTCCAATCTGCACCTGAACTGGATCACCCCGAGCTTCACCTACCAGTCGATAACGGGCTACGAGTCCATCCGGCACTACCTGACGATCGGCGACATCGACGGTGGCTTCGGCCCCGGAGCGTTCGTCAATCCCGTCGTTCCCTCGGGCCCCGGGTTCATTCCCTTCGCGGTCGAAACCGGCGGCGACGTCCACAACTACGAGTGGACCCAGGAGTTCCGGATGGTGTCGAACGCGCCCGGTCCCCTGCAGGGACAGGCGGGCCTCTTCTTCTTCTACGAGGACACCACCAGCATCGGCAATGACTACGTCTACAACAGCCTGGCGGTCACTGACACGACCATCTCGGAGCAGAGAAACGATGCCGAGGCGATATTCGGCTCGCTCGAGTACGCCTTCGCCCCCGAGTTCAAGCTGCGCGGCGGGGTGCGCTATACGCTGGATCACCGGACCTTCGATGTGCCATCGAGCACCCTGCCCGGACTGCCCGTGCCGCAGCACAACTCGGGGAGCGCCAAGAAATTCAACTGGGACATTGCTCCCAGCTATCAGTTCACGGCGCATACCAATCTCTACGCCCGCGTCGCGACAGGCTTTCGCGCACCGAGCTTCGGTGAGCCCACGTCCGGGCCACCTCCCCTGGGAATTCAGTTTGCAGCCCCGGAGGACAACATCTCCTACGAGCTCGGCATCAAGGCGGAGACGACCGACCGCCGCGCCTCGGTCGCCTTCGATATCTATTACTATGACGTGAGTCATCAGCAGCTCACCGCGGTCGGCGGCGCCTCCAACCAGGTCAAGCTGATCAACGCCCAGGACACGATCGGCAAGGGTGCCGAGCTGGAAGTGCAGGCCCGCCCGTTGAAGAACCTGACGCTGTCCCTGGCCGGCAGCTATAACTACACGCGTATCGATGACCCGACGCTCGCGGTGGCTCCGTGCTTCAACTGGAGCTTCGTTCCGGGCGGCCCCGCGTGCACGGAGCTGAACCCGCTCAACGCCAACGGCTTTGCGCTGGTCAACGGCAATCCGCTGCCGCAGGCGCCGAGATGGGTGGGTGACTTCACGCTGCGCTACGGCCTGCCGGTCGGACCTGACGGGGAGCTGTACCTCTTCACCGACATGTCCTACCGCACCGACATGAACTTCTTCCTCGATAAGGAGCTGGAGTTCGTCGGTCCGTCGCTGTTCCAGCTTGGCGTCCGCATCGGCTACACGTGGGCCAAAGACAAGTACGAGGTCGCGGCATTCTGCCGCAACTGCACCGACCAGGTCCGCAACATCGGCGGCATCAACTTCGAGAACTTCACGGGATTCATCAACGATCCGCGGATTTTTGGCGGCCAGTTGATGATGAGATTCTGACGAGCCTCGATGCTGGAGCGCCTCTTTGACCTCAGAGGCCACGGCACCACGGTACGCACGGAGGTGCTCGCCGGACTGACGACCTTCCTGACGATGGCCTATATCGTCGTCGTCAATCCGGCGATCCTCGGTGCCGCGGGCATGCCGGTCGCGGCCGTGGCGGTCGCGACCTGCCTGGCGTCGGGCATCGGCTGCATCCTGATGGGCCTGCTGTCCAACTATCCGCTCGCCCTCGCGCCGGGAATGGGCCTCAATGCCTACTTCACCTACACCGTCGTCAAGGGCATGGGTCTGCCCTGGCAGACGGCGCTCGGCTGCGTATTCATCTCCGGCGTGGCGTTCCTCGTTCTCACGATCGCGGGCGTGCGGCAGCTGATCGTCAGGGCCGTGCCACGCCCGTTGTTTGCGGCGGTGGCCGGCGGCATCGGCCTCTTCATTGCCTTCATCGGGCTCGCCGACGCCGGCATCGTCATCCCCAGGGCGGGGACGATGGTGAGCCTCGGGAGCCTCACCGCCCCGACAGCCGCGCTGGCGATGCTCGGGCTCCTCGTGATCGCCGCACTGCAGGCGCGCGGCGTCAGGGGCGCGATCCTGCTCGGTATCCTGCTGACCGCGGCGATCGCCTGGGTGTCCGGCCTTTCGCACTTCTCACCCGGCGCCTACAGTCTCAGCGATCTCTCGGCAGCGGCCTTCAAGCTCGACGTGCGCCAGGCGCTCAACTGGAAAGGCGGCGTCGGGCTCTCGCTCCTCGAGATCGTGTTCGTATTCCTGTTTGTCGACATGTTCGACAACATCGGCACACTGGTGGCCGTCACCAAGAAGGCGGGCCTGATCGCACCCGACGGATCGATCCCGCGAATGAATCGGATTCTGCTGTCCGACTCCACCGCAATGCTGCTCGGCGCCCTGGTGGGAACCAGTCCGGTCACGAGCTATATCGAGAGCGCTGCGGGTGTCGCTGTGGGTGCCCGTACCGGTCTCACGAGCGTCGTGGTCGGGATGCTCTTCCTGGCCACGCTGTTCTTTGCGCCCCTGGTGCAGGCCATTCCCACCGCCGCCACGGCGCCGGCACTGATCCTGGTCGGGGCGCTGATGATGGGGGCACTCGCGGAGATCGACTGGGCGGATCCTGGCATGGCCATACCGGCCTTCCTGACGGTGATCATCATTCCGCTCACGTATTCGATCGCCAACGGCCTCGCATTCGGCATCACGAGCCACGCAATCCTCAAGCTGGTGCGCGGGCAGGCGCGGCCAGGCGACTGGCTGGTGTACCTCCTCGCGGCGCTCTGCATCGCGCGCTTCATCTACCTCGCTTAGGCGTGCGGCGGCCCAGGTGCTCTGGTGAGGGGTATGGCGTGGTTGTCACTGGCACTGCTGGCAGCGGCGGCGCGCATGCCCGTGAGCGCAGGCGCCGCCACGACCGCCACCACCGTGCATCCACTGCCCGTCATCATCGACACCGACGTCGGCGATGACATCGATGACGCTTTTGCGCTCACCCTGGCGCTCAAGGATCCGCGGGTCGAGGTGATCGGCGTCACCACGGCCTGGGGAGACACGCGCACGCGGACACTGTTGGTCCGCCGGCTCCTCGCGACGCTCGGCCGCCGGGACGTCGTGGTCGCTCAGGGGCCGGCCACCGTCAACGCGGTGCCCTTCACCCAGAGAAAATGGGCCTCAGGGGCCACCGACACCTCCCCGGCGCGCGACGCCATTGAGTTCATCAGCGAGCAGGCGCACAAACGCCCCGGAGAGATCACCCTCGTCGCCCTGGCACCGCTCAGCAACATCGAGGCCCTCGCCCGGCGCGATCCCGAGGCCCTGCACGAGCTCAGACAGGTCGTGATGATGGGCGGCTCGATCCATGCGGGGTACAACCAGGGAGGAGCCATACCGGTCGCCGAGCCGAGCGCCGAGTACAACGTCGCCTCCGCCCCAGGAGGCCTCGTGGTTCTGTTGCAGTCAAAGGTAGCGGTGCGAATGTTTCCGCTCGACTGCACTCAGATCAAGCTCGACGAGGTCCGGCGGGACCGGCTGTTCGCCTACGGGTCACCGGCCTCGGACGCGCTGGCGCTCCTCTACCACCAGTGGCGCCTCCTCAACGGCTGGGGCCAGATCACCCCGACCCTCTTCGACGTCGTGCCGGTCACGTGGCTCCTCGAGCCATCGACCTGCCCCGTGACGCCGCTGCGGATCGCCGTCGACGAGCGGGGCTACACCCGTCCGGTGAGCGGCACTGCGAACGTCGAGGTATGCCTCAGCGTCGATGAAAGCGCCACGCTGCGCCTCGTCATGGACACCCTGGCGCCAACCGAATCTCCTCGGAGCGTGCAATGAAAGCACCGCAGCCAGCAGGCTATCCGGCCCATCTCGTCCTCCTGTGGCTCATCTCGCCGACCGGCCTCACTGCAGGCGCGCCGGCAACGACTCCGATCGTCGCGACGACCGCCGGAGCCGTTGCGGGCACGAACGGGGAGATCCGGACCTTCAAGGGTATCCCGTACGCCGCACCACCTGTCGGTCCACTGCGCTGGCGTCCGCCGCAGCCTCCGGTTTCGTGGCAGGGCGTGCGTGACGCGACGCGCTTTGGCGACGACTGCATGCAGACGCCCTACGTGATCGCAACGGGTCAGAAGGCGAGCGAAGACTGCCTGACTGTGAGCGTGTGGACGGCTGCGCGCGCGCGCGGCGCGCATCGGCCGGTGATGGTGTTCCTGTACGGCGGAGGGTTCATCGGCGGCTCCTGCGCCTATCCGCTCTATGACGGGGCCAAACTCGCAGCGCAGGGAGTGGTCGTCGTCTGTCTCAACTATCGTGTCGGAATCTTCGGCTTCCTCGCGCACCCGATGTTGTCGGCGGAGTCGCCCCGGCGGACGTCCGGCAACTATGGACTGCTCGACCAGATCGCCGCCCTCGAGTGGGTGCGGGCCAACATCGCCGCGTTTGGTGGCGATCCTGAGCGCGTCACGGTGTTCGGCGAGTCGGCGGGCGCGGTTTCGATCGCGGTTCTCATGACCTCACCGCTAGTGGCCGGCCTCTTTAGGCAGGCGATCCTGCACAGCCCGGCGGTACTCCCGCTCGCCTCGCTGGCGCAGGCCGAGCAGAGCGGCGCCGCACTCGGGGCGGACCTCGCGGCACTGCGCCAGATGAGCGCCACGGAGCTCCTGGCTCACAACGGTGAGTTCTTCCCCACACGCTCCGCCAGCAACGTCATGACGATCGCCTTTCCCGCTCCGATCGTCGATGGCTACGTCGTCCCGGGGCAGCCGCGCGCCGCATTTGAGACCGGCGCCGTGAGTGCCATCCCGACCATTGTCGGCATCGCCGCCGACGAAGGCAGGATGTTTATCGCCGAGCAGAGCGTCGCCACCTACCGGGCGTGGGTCCGGAACAAGTTCGGCCCGCTCGCCGACGAGCTGCTCGCGCTCCATCCTGCCGCAACTGACGCGGCTGCCACCGCTGCAGCGTCTGCGATCTTGGGCGATGCCGTGTTCGGCGAGAGCGCCCGGCTGATTGCGCGCGAGCTCTCACTGCATCAGCTCAAGACTTTCTGCTACCTGTTCAGTCGCGGCGTGGCCGGCGGTCCGCTGCCGGCGACTCATTCCGAAGTGCTGCCCTTCGTGTTCGGCTCGCTCGATAAGCCGAGTTTCATCCCGCACCCGCCGCCCGACCGCACTGACTTGCGGCTGTCCGCGACCATGCGTCAAGCCTGGGTGAGATTCGCAACGAGCGGTGATCCCAACGGGGACTCTCTACCGCACTGGCCAACGTACGACCGCGCGACCGATCCTTACCTGGAATTCGGTACCCGGATCCGGGCCGGTCACGCTTATCACAGGGCACAGCTCGATGCGCTCGCGCAATTTTACGCGGGCAATCAGCCGTAGGCGCTAAGCTCGGCGCAGCTCGCGTAGTCGCCGCCCGCCCTGCCTATGACGCGGATGCCATACACCTCGAGCGGCTGTGGCAGCCGCAGCTCAAAGAGCTGCCCATCTGCGAGCGGCGGGGGCGTCGAGGCGCGCGAGCGCGGATAGTGCTCGAGCACTCCAGCTGTTTCCCACCGCACCTTGCTGTTGTCGGGCACTGCGCCGTTGGCCGAGGTTGGGATGGGGCTTCGCGCCAGCTCGATGCGCGGCATTGCCTCCGTGGTATCGAACCAGCCGCCCGAGGCGCTGACCGCGCCGTGTCGGAACACGATGCGCGAAATGGAAGCCGGGCTCCTCAGCATGACCGCGAACCATACGGGATCGCCGCGCCTGCCCCGCGGTGACCCGAGATAGTTGGCCAGCCCGAAATCCTGTGGATTGACCGTGCAAAAGCTATGAGGATCCTCATCGGTCACGAACTCCGCGATATCCGTGCGCCTTGGCCCCTTCGCCGTCGGCTCGAGACCGAGGCTCACGACTGACAGGCTCGCCCGCGAAAACGCTGTGACCGCGGGCCGGTCGCCTCGGATGCGACCGGCCCGGGCAATCCATACGCGCCCGTTCACCAGGTCCGCAAACGGCACCAGCTGCACGGCTCGCCGCTCGGGACGCAGCTGATGGCCCTCGGCCGGCACGCCAACGATGCCGTCGACCTCGTAAACCTGCCGCCCGCCTCGACCTTCCGCGAGGGCTGCCGGCTCAAGCCTGACCGTCCCGCCCGTGAGGGCTACCCGGTGCAGATAAGGAACGGTCCGGTTGAGGGCTTGCTCGAGCGCCAGCACCTGTGGACCCCGCTGCAGCAGAACGTAGTCAGGATAGGTCGGCGATCCCGGCAGCACGCGCGTCGGCATATCCATATCGATATCCAGCGTGCTCGATCGTGGCCAGGTTCGGGAAACATCCAACAGCTGTCCGGGTGTCCCAGCCAGCCTGTGTCCGCCGAACCGCACGTGAAAGTGGCCGGTCCACTCCGGGACGCGCAGCCGCAGAGTGAAATGCGTCGCACGCTCGGCGCTCACCGTGACGGCGACCCGTCCCTCCGCCGGAAACGCGGTCTCGCATACCACCTCGACCGGTACCCCGTCGGGCTCACACCTCATGCGACCCGCGACATACAGGTTGAGGAACAGCGCATTCTGCTGCAGGCCGC
>MNCZ01000103.1 GCA_001914695.1 Gammaproteobacteria bacterium 13_2_20CM_66_19
CCCGTGGCGGTGACCGTGAAGGTCGCCGTCTGCCCGTGGCGGTGACCGTGAAGGTCGCCGTCTGACCGGCGACCACCATCTGACTCGCCGGCTGGGTGGTGATTGCGGGCGCGACCGGAGTGACCGGGGATTGCGCGGATGGTGAGCTGTCGCTTCCGCAGCCACTGAGCGTCAATGCGAGCAACAGCAATGTCAGAAACGTAGCGGGCGTCCCGGCGTGGCCAGATCTTATCGATGCATTCAGCAGTTTCACGGCACAATTCCCCCCTGGGAAAAATAAAGCGAAAAAAAGCGAGGCGCCCGCAGCACGTCAGGGTGCGCTGGATTCCCCCAATGACATCGGATCAATGAGTCGTGTTGTCTGCAGCAAGACCGGCTGCAGCCCCCACGGGGGCAGAGTTAACTACGCGTAGGCATTCCCGACAACCTGTCGTGCATCGCAGACTTCGTGTCGCCATTCGCCAACGTTCCGAGTCGCCAACGTTGCGAGCGAAACGCATCGCATCGCCGCTCGAGCTCTCTCTCGTGCCACCGCAGGGGCGAGCGATGAGACTACTTCGAGACAACGGATCTCCGTCTGCTGACTGCTGTGCACAGATGGTTCGGGGCGCAGTTGTCTGAGCATGGTGCCGA
This sequence comes from Gammaproteobacteria bacterium 13_2_20CM_66_19, assembly GCA_001914695.1. Classification (GTDB taxonomy): domain Bacteria; phylum Pseudomonadota; class Gammaproteobacteria; order Steroidobacterales; family Steroidobacteraceae; genus 13-2-20CM-66-19. Next base: position 634 of record MNCZ01000103.1, read on the forward strand.
CGCAAAGCCGGAATGAGGGGGCAGTGGTCGATCACCGTGGCGCGTATCGAAATATCGTCCAACGATCCTGCTTCTTTGGTGATCGGCGGTGTTGGTGACGTTGGGTCGCCTATATCTTCAGCGCGGATAACCACTGCATTACGTCGGGTGCCGCGCCGCGCGGTCAATTGCCGCCGCGAGCAGACTCTGGGCGAATCTGGGCGCTGGCGTGAGGAACTGCGCTATTACAGGTACTGGCCGCCGTTGACGCAGAGCGTCTCGCCCGTGATGAACGCCGCCCCATCGCTGACGAGGAACATAACGGCGCTCGCGATCTCAGCAGGCCTCGCGAGTCGCCCAACGGGGATCCTGGCCACGATCTTCTCGAGGATTTCCGGGGGCACCGCCGCGGCCATCGCGGTATCGGTGTACCCGGCCGCGATAACGTTGACGGTGATGCCGCGGGCTGCGCTCTCGAGCGCCAGCGCCTTGGTGAAGCCGATCATGCCGGCCTTGGCGGCGGCGTAGTTGGTCTGGCCGAACTGTCCGGCCAGCGAATTGACCGGACGATCTCGGCGATACCCCCGCCTGCTGCAGTTGTCGTGAAGGGTCGCCCGATCCACAGCATGGCCAGCGCGCCTGACTGGGGAATCCGTGCAAATGGGTAACGTTACCCGGACGGCACTATCATTCGGCACGAGCGCAACTCTGGCGCGGGCGGCAGGCGAAAATTCCGACGACCTGCAGTTCGTTTGCCGGCGTGCGTGCATGGTTCTAAAAGGGACGATTCTTAGGAATCCCAACGGAGCTCTCCATGAACATGTCCTTTGTGCTGCTGATTATCGGCCTCGGGTTTGCCACGCTCTGTGACGCTCACGCGCACCTGAAAGATTCGCAACCGGCCGACGGGAGCGTGGTGACCATCGCCCCCGACAACCTCGTCCTGAGGTTCTCCGAAGCCGCACGCGTCACCGCCCTCGCACTGCACAGAGTGGGAGAGGCCGAACGCAAGCTCGTGCCGCTGCCGACCGCCCCGGCGCAGCAAGTAACGGTGCCCTTGTCCAAACTTGGGCCCGGCAAATACGTCGTGACCTACCGCGTTGTCAGCGTTGACGGCCACATCATGTCCGGAGAGTTGCATTTTACGATCGCTCCGAGTGCGAGACCGACCGCCCCCAAGGCGTCGCAGGATCAAACGCCCTGACGGCAGTCGCCCAGCATGATGGTTGATGCGCTGTCGGTCGCGCTTCGTGCGCTCAGTTTCGTCGCCCTGTTTCAGGCGGCGGGAATTTCTCTCTTTCTAGTGCTTTTTGGCCCTCTCGTGGTCGCATCGGGCTGCACTTTGCGACGCGCTGCCACTTTGTCAGCGCTGGTCGCGATGGGCGTGCTGGTCGCTGAGTACGTCCTGGAGGCGGCCCGGATGAGCGGCGATTTCTCGGGGCTGATGGATCTGACTTTGCAGTCACAGGTCATGCATTCCTCGACCGCTGCGGCGCTCGCCGGGCGACTCCTCGGTCTCGTGCTCATTATCCTGGCCCTGCGTTTAAGGGGTCCCGTCGTCGTCCCCCTGAGCGTGGCCGGCATACTGTTGCTCACCAGCGCTTTCGCGCTAACGGGTCATACTGCGACGCATCCTGAGCGCTGGCTGTTGAGCCTGCTGCTCATTGCGCATCTGTTAGTCGTGATGTTCTGGTTCGGGGCACTCGTGGCCCTTCACGTGGCGAGCTCGCGCGAATCTGCGGCGATCACAGGCGAGGTGACCGAAGCGTTCTCTGTGATTGCGATTTGGGTCGTGCCGGCGCTCTTGGTCTCCGGGCTCATCCTGAGCGTTCTGCTTCTGAAAGGCTTCGCGGGTCTGGGAACAACCTATGGGCACCTCCTGCTCGTGAAACTGGCTGCTTTTGCGGCGCTCATGGGCCTCGGAGCACTGAACAAATGGCGGCTAGGGCCTGCGGTCGGCCGGGGAGATCCGCGGGCGACAGCGGCATTCCGCCGCTCCTTGAAGAGCGAATACATCCTGATCGCCGGAGTGCTGAGCGTGACGGCGATATTGACCAGCTTCTATTCGCCGGACTGAGCTGCATCCGGTCGGGCTCTTGCATTGCGAACGCTCGGAGCTGAGAACAACAAGTGAACCCACGGCACGATGATTCGCACATGCATCCCGGGAACAACGCGCGTCACACTTCCGGGAACGCTGCACAGGGGGCGCTCGCCGACGCCGCTCGCTACCGCAGCAGCCCCGACGGCCGTGGCTTGGACGTATCCGTGCCCCTCCGGCCGGGAGTGCACCCCCGGCCGGAACCGATCGGACTTGCTCCGGCTCAGTGCGCGTTCCCGACGACCGTGTCCTGATTCGGCGTGGTCGCTCCGGGCAGGCCTCGGAAGTCGGTCCACGCAGCGTGTACCCCTCCCGCCGAATCGACGGCAACGCCGGTGTAATCGCCGATGAAGCTGCCGGAGAACTGGATGTACGGATTGGAGGACTGCGTCGAGACGCGAGTTTCGCTGGCATAGCCGTCCGTCGAGCTGCTGAATGCGTAATCGAGGCACACCGGGTTCAGGTCCGTATAGTGCACCGTCGTAGAGGCGGGGTAACCCGGATCTGCGGTGTCCAGGAAGCCGCGTCCGCAGGCATGGTCGCTTGCAGTGGGTACCGGCGAGTAATCGCGGGTGTAATAGCCGACCGCCACCCGGCCGTCATTGGCTCCGACTGCCGGGTAGACCTTGTCGTTGGCGCCCGAGGTGATCTGTCTCGGGACCGTCCACGTCGTACCGTCGCCGGAGGTGATGAGCTTGACCTGGTTGTTCGTCACCCCTGAGAACTTGGCTGCGCCATTCGCGCAGCCCGCGTTGTTCTGGTCGTCGGCCCAGGCGATGGCCAGTCCGCCTGTCGTCGGATCGATGGCAAGTGAGGGAAAGCCGTTGATACGGAACTGCTCGAAGCTCAGCCGCTGGCGACCCTGGGCCACATTCAGCGGATAGCAGCCGACATCGTCGTATACCCGCCCGAGCTCGACGTTGGTGAACGTGTGTCCCCCGTCGGTCGAGCGCGCCAGCACGATCTGATCCCTGGTGACGTCGCCCGCCTGGTTACCCTCGTAGGCTACGTACAGGGTCCCGTCGGGGGCGACTGCCGGGGACGAGCCTTGGTCGCTGAAATGGACCCCGTCGCTCACCGCGATCGGGCTCGACCAGGTCCGACCGTAGTCGTGGGACACGGCCTCCACGATGTTCGAAGAGATGTAGCCGGTACCGTGCGGGCCCAGATTGAAGAGGGTCCAGGTGACGTAAACGTTGCCCCCCGCGCCGGCCGCGATCCACTCCTTGTCGTTGAAGAAGTTGTTGGCGGCGTCGTAGTGGACCATAACCGGGGCGCCCCAGGTGGCGCCGCCGTCGTGGGAAGCCGCGACCGCGACCCCGCTCGGGGTGCGATTCGGGTAGCTGAAGTCGTACACGAGCGCGGAATAGTAGAGTGTGCCGTCCGGAGCAAAAGCCAGGACCGGATCGCCCCCGGCCTGCACATGCTTGAATAGCCCGGTAGCGCCCGTCGCGGGATCCCAGCCCGGAAGCAGGACATCTGAGAAGGTCTTGCCGCCATCGGTGCTGTAGTAGATGAGGGCCTGGAACCCATAGCGATAGTCGTTGGCCGAGGTGACGATGTTCTGGTGGTTCGTCGGGCTGATGACGATGTTCTGCTCGTTCTGCGGCTCATAACAATGAGTCCCATCCACGAGCGTGAAAGTCGTATCCCCCACTACGGCGTCGGCATTGCCGGCGGATAGGGGCGAGTACAACGTGACCGAGGTGAACGGCGCGCGCCGGCAGAGTGAAAAGAAGACGAGACCGTTCGGGTCGGGGTGACCAGCCGCCGCCGCTTCGAAGTCGTTGGGATAGAAGAGAGAATCCTGCGAGGCCTGGCTCTTGTCCGGCCCGAGTGCCTTGAAATGAGTTGTCCCGCCTGCAGCCAGCGCCGGGTTTGGTATTCCCAGAACCAGCAACAAAACAAAAAGGCTGAGCGACATGAGCTTCCGCATTTTCTTGCTCCTTGGTGGAACTTCTGTCGAACGCTCTCCACCCGCCGCCGGTGACAGCCGTCTCGAGCCCATTGGGAAAGGACCTGCGCTGCGAGGAACGGGGGGCACTGTTCGTTATTGAGTGCTGATTACGCCCGCCTGGTCGGAGCGGGTCAATGCAGGGTTTGCCCCAACCCGGCCGCTCGGGACAGGTTCCGCCGGGGGACCGTCTTCGTGTTTCACCCCATATCGGTCCTGGCCGCCTCCCTCGTCTCGGCCGCCGCGCGCACGAGCACCGACTCTTCGTCGGACCCGATCACGTGAACGCGGACGGTAGCGTGGGCGGCTCCAATGCGTGAGTCGGCGCCACGTGCCGCCTCGTTGAGCACCGGATCGAGGGCGACTCCGGCCCAGGCGAGCCCGGCCAGTGCCCCTGCCCGGACCCCCGGTACATGCTCACCGACACCCCCGCCGAAGACGATGCCGTCGCAACCCCCCAGCACGGCCATGTAGGCGCCGAGGTACTTGCGGATGCGATAGCAGTAGAGCTCGACTGCGAACCGGGATGCGGGCGACGGGTCGGACAGCAAGGCGGCGGGACTGGCTTGCGTTCCCGACACGCCGGCGAGCCCGGAAGTGTTATTCAGCAACTCGATCACCTGATCGCCCGTCAGCGCCAGCTCTCGCTCGAGGTATGGAACAATCGCGGCATCGAGGTCCCCCGTCCGGGTCGCCATGACCAAGCCTTCGAGCGGCGAGAAGCCCATCGAGGTATCGAGCGGCCGGCCCTGCTCGATCGCGGCGATCGAGCAGCCGCCCCCGAGCTGCAGCGTGATCAACCGGCCGCCTTGCGGCAGCTCCGGATAGAGCGCGCACCATTTGCGCCACATGGACTCATGCGCCAGCCCATGGAACCCGTAGCGCCTGACACCGCGCTCGACGCCGATGCGCGCGGGCAGCGCGTACTCGGATGCGACCCGCGGCAGGTGGGCGAAGAATGCGGTATCGAAAACCGCGACCTGGGGAGTCCCGATGCCCCACAGCTCCCCTGCTGCCGCCACCCACCGCAGCGCCTGCGGGTTGTGCAGCGGAGCGAGCGGCGAGAGCTCACCGATGGCGGTGATGACCTCGGCGTCGATTCGCGTCGGGCGGACGAACCGCGTGCCGCCGTGGACGATGCGGTGTGCGATGGCCTCCGGAGCCGGCCGGAGTCTCTCGGCGAGCGCCCGCAGCACGGCGGACGGATCGAGGTCGTGGCCCGTGTGCTGCTCGCCGCCGAGCCGCAGCGGCGTCCCCGCGGGGCCCGGCTCGTAGAGCCCGAGTTTGACGGAAGTACTGCCGCTGTTTACGGTCAGGAGTGTCACGAGGCTATCGTATCCTCGCGCGCTCCTGCCCGCTCCGGCTCATAGGAGGACACTGATGGACGCTCCGCTGGCTCCCGAGCTGCTGCGCCGAATGGATGCCTACTGGCGGGCGGCGAACTACGTCTCGGTCGGGCAGATTTACCTGTATGCCAACCCGCTCCTGCGCGAGCCGCTGCAACCTGAGCACATCAAGCCCCGGCTGCTCGGCCACTGGGGCACTACGCCTGGACAGAATTTCATCTATGTGCACCTGAACCGGATCATCCGGCAGTTCGATCTCGACATGATCTACCTTTCCGGACCCGGACACGGCGGGCCGGCGATCGTGGGCAACACCTATCTCGAGGGGACCTACAGCGAGTTCTACCCAGACATCACCCAGGACGCCAAGGGCCTCGAGCGCCTGTTCAGGCAGTTCTCCTTCCCCGGCGGAATTCCGAGTCACGTGGCGCCGGAGACTCCGGGGTCGATTCACGAAGGAGGTGAGCTCGGCTACTCCCTGAGTCATGCGTATGGCGCGGTGTTCGACAATCCCGGCCTCATTGCCGCGTGTGTCGTCGGCGATGGTGAGGCAGAGACCGGGCCGCTCGCCGCGGGCTGGCAGGGCAATAAGTTTCTCAATCCCGCCACCGACGGCGCCGTGCTGCCCATCCTGCACCTGAACGGGTACAAGATCGCCAACCCGACTCTGCTGGCGCGGATCCCGGGCGCGGAGCTCGAGGAGCTGCTGCGCGGTTACGGCTACACCCCGTATATGGTCGAAGGCGAGGAGCCGGCCGCGATGCATCAGTTGATGGCCGGCACTCTGGACCGCGTCGTCGCGCAGATCCAGGGCATTCAGCGCCAGGCGCGCTCGGAGGGCTTCAAGGAGCGCCCGCGCTGGCCGATGGTCGTGTTGCGCACGCCGAAGGGCTGGACCGGCCCGAAGAAGGTCGATGGACAGCCTGTCGAAGGGACCTTTCGCGCGCACCAGGTGCCGCTCACCGAGGTGCGCACCAACCCGGTGCATCTGGAGCTGCTCGAAGGATGGCTGCGGAGCTACCGCCCCGATGAGCTCTTCGATGCCGGCGGGAAGCTGCGTCCGGAGCTGGCCGGGCTCGCGCCCGCGGGCGAGCGGCGGATGGGGGCCAACCCGCAAGCCAACGGCGGACTGAGGCTCCGCGACCTGCACATGCCGGACTTTCGCCGGTACGCCGTCCCGGTCGGCGCGCCGGGCGCGATCGATGCCGAGGACACGCGCGTTCTAGGGAATTTCCTGCGCGATGTGATCGGGCTCAATCGGCGGCCGCGCAATTTCCGCCTCTTCGGACCGGACGAGACCAACTCGAACCGCCTCAATGCGGTGTTCGAGGTAACCGACCGGCAGTGGGTCGCGCAGACGGTGGCGGGGGATGACCACCTCGCCGCCGAGGGCAGCGTGATGGAGGTACTGAGCGAGCACCTCTGCCAGGGGTGGCTCGAGGGCTACCTCCTCACCGGTCGCCACGGGGTGTTCAACTCCTACGAGGCCTTCATCCACATCGTGGATTCGATGTTCAATCAGCACGCAAAGTGGCTGAAGGTGACGCGGCGGATCCCGTGGCGGCGCCCGCTCGCGTCGCTGAACTATCTGTTGAGCTCACACGTCTGGAGACAGGACCACAACGGCTTCACGCACCAGGACCCGGGTTTCATCGATCTCGTCGTCAACAAGAAAGCCGACGTGATCCGCGTTTATCTGCCGCCGGACGCCAATTGTCTGCTGTCGGTGGTCGATCACTGCCTGCGCAGCCGGCACTACGTGAATGTCGTCGTAGCGGGCAAGCACCCGGCTCCGCAGTGGTTGAGCATGGACGCCGCCATCAAGCACTGCAGCGGCGGCATCGGCATCTGGGAATGGGCGAGCAGCGACCGCGGGCTGGAGCCCGACGTGGTCATGGCCTGCGCCGGGGACGTGCCCACGCTCGAGACGCTCGCCGCGGTCAAGCTGATGCGTGGCTATTTCCCCGAGCTCAAGGTGCGGCTCGTCAACGTGATCGACCTGATGAAGCTGCAGCCGCCGAGCGAGCATCCCCACGGCCTGCCGGACGCGGATTTCGACGCCCTGTTCACGCGCGACCGTCCGATCATCTTCGCCTTCCACGGATATCCGTGGCTCATCCATCGCCTGACCTACCGGCGCACCAATCACGGCAACCTGCACGTCCGGGGCTACAAGGAGGAAGGCACGATCACCACGCCCTTCGACATGACGGTCCTGAACGACCTCGATCGCTTTCACCTGGTCGCCGACGCCATCGACCGGTTGCCGCAGCTCGAGTCGCGGGCTGCCTACGTCAAGCAGGCCCTACGCGACAAGCTGATCGAGCATCGCGAATACATCGTCCGCCACGGCGAGGACCTTGAGGAAATTCGCGAGTGGCGCTGGGGAAGCTAGGGTCCGCAGGCACGGGGGGCGACTAGGGCGCAGGTCGACTGTGAGAGCAGTCACAGTTCCTTTGAATGGCACTATGCGGGGAAATCCGATCCGAGACGTGCCGCTACTGAACCGCGGGGGGTCTTCTGTTAAGAACCTTGGACCGTGAACATCCGTTCGAAGGTCACGACGCTCGTCGCCACGTTGTTCGTGGCCCTGGGGGTGACGGCGTTCCTCGTCGCGCGGTACGTGTTGATGCCGAGCTTCGCGGCGCTCGAGCATAGCGAGGCCGAAGTGGCGATGCGGCGCATTCAGTTCGCGCTGGACAGGACCTTTGCGCAACTCGCGCTGTCCGTGGCCAGCTGGGGAAACTGGACCGACGCCTGGCGCTTCGCCGAGGACCACAACCAGACGTTCGCCGCCGAGCAGGTGACCGCTGCCGGCCTCAGGAACCTGAACGTCAGCACGCTGATATTCAGCGATCCGAGCGGGCGCTTTATCGCCTCCGCGACGCTCGACTTGCAGACCGACCAGCCGCTCGATTTGGATTTCACCGCGCGCCGGGCGCTGACGCCCGACTTTCCCTGGCGTGCGAATTTCCGGGAGGGGCGGCGGGTTCAGGGCTTTGTGCAGACCAACCGGGGGATCCTGATGGCCGCGGCCGCGCCGGTGCTGGATGGCTTCGGGCACGGGCCGGCGCGAGGCATGGTGATCATCGGCAGGCTGCTGACGCCTCGCGAGGTCGAAGAGATCGGCGCTCAGGCGCAGGCAGCCCTGTCGACGGTCGCGGCTTTGAATCCGGGGCGTGAGAACCGGCTGGTCGAGACCGGCAGTGCCATACAGGTCTTTCGCTCCTTCGAGGACGTTTACGGCCGGCCCATCCTGACGCTGCGCGTCGACATGCCGCGCGAGATCACTCGGCGGGGATACGCGGCGGTGTACTACGCGTTCGGCTACTTCATGCTCGCCGCCGTAATGATCGTCGCCCTGCTGGTCGTCCTCCTGAACCGCGCCGTCGTGAATCGACTGGCCCGGGTCACCCGCCACGCGGTCGCAATCGGCGGAGGCGCCGATCCCACCGTCCGGCTCGACTTCGAAGGCAAAGACGAAATTGCCGTCCTGGCGCGCGAGTTCGACCGCATGGTGGAGCACGTCGTCCGGCTGGGCTATTGCGATTCGCTGACCGGGCTGGCGAATCGCGAGCAGGCGCACCTGCGGCTGGATTCGGCGCTCGCCGCCGCGCACCGGCAGGGGCGGCCGCTCGCTCTGATGTACGTGGATCTCGACAACTTCAAGCGCATCAACGACACCCTCGGGCACGGCATCGGCGATGAAGTTCTGGTTACCGCGGCCGAGCGGCTGTGCAGCGCGCTGCGCAGCGGTGCAGAGAGCCGCGAGCCGGATCAGCTCTCAATCAACCGCGCCGGGGATCTCGCCCGCCTGGGCGGCGACGAATTCATGGTGGTGCTGCCCGAGATCGGCAGCAGCGAGGATGCGGCGCGGGTGGCCGAGCGGCTGATCGCCGCACTGCAGGAGCCGATGCTGCTCTCCAAGCACACCGTCGTGGTCACGCCGAGCATCGGCATCGCGATTGCGCCAACCGACGGCACGGATGCCGGCTCGTTGCTGCGTCACGCCGATCTCGCGATGTACTTCTGCAAGCGCCGCGCGCCGGGCAGCTATGCCTTTTTCGATGTCTCGATGAACGAAGGCGTGCTGCAGCGCTACACGATCGAGAGCAAACTGCGCGGTGCGCTGGAGCGCGGCGAGCTGTCGCTGCACTATCAGCCTCAGATCAGCCTGTCCACGAGCGAGGTGACCGGGATGGAAGCCCTGCTGCGCTGGACCCATCCCGAGCTCGGGGTCGTACCGCCCTCCGAGTTCATTCCGATCGCCGAGGCATCCGGGCTGATCGTTCCGATCGGGGAGTGGGTGCTGCGGACCGCCTGCCAGCAGGCGAGGAAGTGGCATGAAGAGGGCCTCGCGGTTCCGCGCATCTCGGTCAATGTCGCCGCTCGGCAGTTCGCCATGCACAACTTCGCCGCCCAGGTCGCGGCGATCCTCGCCGAGGTCGGGCTCACCTCCACGCTGCTCGAGCTCGAGATCACCGAATCGATGATCATGCTGGAAGAGGCCAGGGCGGCGCGACTGATGGATCAGCTGCACGCGATCGGCGTATCCATCGCGATCGACGACTTCGGCACCGGCTACTCCAATTTTCAGCGCTTGCACCGCATGGCGATCGATCGGCTCAAGATTGATCGCTCCTTCATTCGGGATCTGGGAAACGACACCGGCGATCGCGCGATCGCGGCGGCCATCCTGTCGATGGCGCGGGTGCTCAAGGTGGAAGTGGTCGCAGAAGGCGTGGAGACCTTTGCGCAGTTCCGCTTCCTGCAGGAGCACCAGTGCGCGCACTGCCAGGGGTTCCTGCTGAGCCGCGCCCTGCCGGCCGGCGAGGCGCGGCTCTTGCTCGAGCGCGCGCGCGAGAAGTTCGAGGGCAGCCCGACGCAGCGCCTGCGCCAGCTCAGTCGCGCGGAGAGCTGACCGGGAGCCTCACCGTGGCTCGGTCACCGCCGCTGCGGCCCCCGGCCGCCGTCACCTCGGCGAACGCCTCGCGCAGCTCTCGGAGCCTCACCGGCTTGCTGAGGTTGGGCCGGTCCGGGCAAAGGCGCGTTACAGGCCGAGGTCGCTCAACCCGGGATGATCCTTGGGCCTCGGGCCCGGGGCGCTCCACCGGTACTTGCGCTCGGTCTCGAGGATCGGCAGGTCGTTGATCGAGGCGATGCGCCGGCGCATCAGACCGCGCTCGTCGAACTCCCAGTTCTCGTTGCCGTAGGAGCGGAACCAGTGACCCGAATCGTCGTGCCACTCGTAGGCGAAGCGCACCGCGATCCGATTCTCGCCGAAGGCCCAGATCTCCTTGATGAGCCGGTAGTCGAGCTCGCGACTCCACTTGCGGCGCAGGAACGCCTGGACCTCGGCGCGTCCGTGCAGAAACTCGGCCCGGTTTCGCCATACCGAGTCCTCGGTGTAGGCGAGCGAGACCCGCTGCGGGTCGCGGGTGTTCCAGGCGTCCTCGGCCATCCTCACCTTGGCGACTGCGCTCTCCCAGGTGAATGGCGGCTTGACTGCGGGAGCGGTCGGGATAGCGGGTGTGCCTTGGCTCATGCGGTGCTCTCCCTGGTTTGTGCGGTCAGCCGCACGAGGCTGACCAGCGCCCCGGCGAGCGCGAGCAGCGCCGCCAGGTCGAGCGCGAAGTTTGAGCCAGCGGCGCCCCAGACGCGAAACAGGATGGCGACGAACGCGGCGCCCAGGCTCTGACCGAGGAGCCGCGCGGCGCCCAGCATCCCGCCGGCCGCTCCGCTGCGCTGGCGCGGAGCGGACGCCATGATCGCGCGATTGTTGGGTGCCTGGAAGAATCCGAAGCCGAGACCGCACAGCGCCATGCGCCACACGAATCCGCCGGAGCTCGCGCCCGGGGGCAGGAAGGCGAGCAGCACGAGGCCCACCGCCAGGGTGAGGAGCCCCAGTCCCCCGAGCATTCCCGCCGCCTGGCGGTCGGCGAGTCTGCCGGCGATCGGGGCCGCGACCGCGAGCGCGAGCGGCCAGGGCGTCATATAGAGACCGGTCTCGACTGCACTGTGACCGAGGCGCTGAATCTCGAACGGCAGGGCGACCAGCGCGCTCATCTGTGCCACAAACGAGCACACCGAGGTCGCAATGGAAAGGGAAAACACGCGGTTGCGCAGGAGATCGAAGGGAAGAAGGGGTGCTGCGCGCGGCAACTGGTGCCGCACGAGCAGCCACCCCAGGGCGCAGCCGCAACCGATCTCGAGGAGGGCGAGCGGCGTTGCGGCGTCGTGCGCCAGCGACTGCAGTCCGCTCAGGGCCAGACCGAAGGCGCCGGCATAGAGCGCCGTGCCGGTGTAATCGACCGGCCGGCGGCTGCGATCGCTCTCCGGCAGCGCGCGGACGGCGATCAGGAGCGTGATCACGCCGAGGGGAACGTTGATACCGAAGAGCCAGCGCCAACCGGTCACGGCCAGCACCGCGGAGGCGAGGGTCGGGCCGAGGGCGGCGGAGGTCGCGACCACGAAGGCGTTGATGCCGACGGCGCGCCCGAGGTCGCGTTGCGGGTAAGTGAATCGCACCAGCGCGGGTGCGACGCTCATGACGCCCGCGGCCCCAAGGCCCTGGATGACGCGTGCGACGCTCAAGGTCAAGAGGTCCGGCGCCCGGGCGCAGCCGAGCGAGGCGAGCGTGAACAGGGCCAGGCCGGTCAGCGAGACCCGCCGGTAGCCGACCACTTCTCCGAGCGAGGCGAGGGGCAACAGCATCACCAGGATCGCCAGCTGATACGCATTGATGACCCAGATCGATGCGGCGGCAGTGGCGCCGAGGCTGCGTGCGATCGAGGGCAGCGCGACGTTGACGATGGTGCTGTCGAGCACGGACATGGCGATCGCGAGCACGATCGCGGCGATCGCCCAGTAGCGGCGCGGGACCGGCAAGCCGTCGCTCGGAACGGCGGGCTCGAGGAAGGGGCTCGCAGCGGACATCCTCGCGATCATATAGAGGTGTCGCGGCGAGGTGTCATAACGTGGCGCCCCTTGGGGAGGCGTCGCCCCGGCGCCGCCCAAGGTGACCGCGGTGGGCGCCGCGATAAGCTGCACGATGTGAGCGGCGTCACGCTCGCGGGGAGCCCCGCGCCCGCATCGGCTCGCTACAATGGCGCTGAAGCGAGCGCGACCACGACCCAACAACACGCGCGCAAGAACAACCACAACCGTGTCCAGGGGATTGCCAGACCGTGAGCCGCCGGCCGCCGCGCCGGCTCCACCGGAGCGCCGCGCCGGCGAGCGCCGCACACGCCTGCTGCGCGCGCTCGTGTACGGCAGCTTCAATCCGCGGCGGCGCACGCCGCGTCGGGTCGATGAGAGCACGCTGATCGGTGTCGACTGGCATCATCCGCAATGGCTCGCGATCGCGATCCTCATCGTGGTGCTCTCCAGCGCCGATGCGTTGCTGACGCTGATGCTGGTCGAGGCGGGCGCCTATGAGGCCAACCCGCTGATGGCCCCGCTGGTCCTGGGCTCGGGACTCGCCTTCGCAGGGGTGAAGATCGGTCTGACCGCGGCCGGGGTGATCGCGCTCACGCAGCTGGCACGGCTGCGCGCCTTTGGCAATATCCCGGTGGGGGTGCTGCTGTACATGGTGTTGGCGGTATACGGAGTGCTGATCGCCTACGAATTCGGGCTGCTGCGCGCCCTTTAGCTCGCCGCACCGACGCCGCGGTGCACCGTTTCCCTCGCCGGCTTCCTTTTGAGCTAAACTACTGGCCTGCCGGCGCTTTTTCCCCCGCATGCTTGAGCCAACGCCCCTGTACGGCGGTAACGCCGAGTTTCTCGACGCCCTCTACGAGCAATATCTTCGGGATCCCGCGAGCGTAGAGGAGCGCTGGCGCACTTATTTTACGCAGCTCGCGCCCGCGGAAGCGGCGGGCGCCGAGCGCGCGCACTCGCCGATCCGCGCCGAGATCGCGCAGCGCGCTGCACGCACGGCGGGCACGCCCTACGCGGTGTCTCTCGACGGCGCGGCGAACGCGAATCAGGCGAAAGTGTCGCGGCTCATCCAGGTCTGGATCAACCGCGGGCATCTCGTGGCGAGCATCGACCCCCTGAGTCTCATGCCGCGGCCGAAGCCTCGGGTCCTCGAGCTGGAGTACTACCACCTCACGCCCGCGGATCTCGACACCGAGTTCTACACCGGCAGCCGCATCGAGGCGGTGCCGAAGCGGCTGAAGCTCCGCGACATCCTCGCGCAGCTCGAGTACATCTATGGGGGCAACGTCGGCGCGGAGTTCGCGCACATCTCCGACTCCGAGGAGCGGCTGTGGCTTCAGGACGAGTTCCAGGAGGGGCGGCTCAGACATCGTTTCAGCGCCGACGAGCAGCGCAACATCCTCCGGCAGCTCACCGCCGCGGAGGGTCTCGAGCGCTACCTGCACACCAAGTACGTCGGCCAGAAGCGCTTCTCGCTCGAGGGCGGCGATGCCTTCATCCCGCTGCTCGATGACCTGATTCAGAGCTGCGGTGCCGCCGGCGTCGAGGAAGTGGTCATCGGCATGGCGCACCGCGGCCGGCTGAACGTGCTGGTGAACCTCCTCGGCAAGTCCCCGGCGGAGCTCTTCTCGGAATTCGAAGGCGCCTACGAGCCGGGCCGGCTCAAGGGCTCCGGGGACGTGAAGTACCACAAGGGCTTCTCCGCGGACCTGCGCACGGCGAGCGGCAACGTGCACACCGTGCTCGCCTTCAACCCCTCGCATCTCGAGGTCGTGGATCCGGTGGTCGAGGGCTCGGTGCGCGCGCGCCAGGAGCGCTGCGGCGATGAGCGCGGCGCGCGCGTGCTGCCGCTGCTGGTGCACGGGGATGCCGCATTCGCCGGCCAGGGTGTCGTGATGGAGACGCTGCAGCTGAGTGGAGCGCGCGGCTTTTTCACCGGCGGCACGGTGCACGTCATCATCAATAACCAAGTGGGCTTCACGACCTCCGAGCCTGCCGACCTGCGCTCCACGATGTACTGCAGCGACGTTGCCAAGATGCTGGAAGTGCCCATCTTCCACGTCAACACCGACGATCCGGAAGCGGTGGTGTTCGTGACGCGCCTGGCGCTGAAGTACCGGATGCGCTTCCGCAAGGACGTCGTGATCGATCTGGTCTGCTACCGGCGGCACGGCCACAACGAAGCCGACGAGCCGGCGGCCACGCAGCCGCGGATGTATCGCATCATTCGTCAGCACCCGACGGCGCGCCGCCTGTACGCCGACCGCTTGATCGCGGCCGGAGCGCTCGCCGAAGCCGATGTGGAGGCGATGCTCGAGCAGTACCGCAGCGGCCTCGACGCAGGCCGCCCGCAGGCTCGCGCCGCGCTCGGCCTGATCGGCAACAAGTACACCGTCGACTGGAGCGCCTACGCGCAGGTGGACTGGACCGAGCCGGTGTCGACCGCGGTGGAGCTGCCGCGGCTGCGCTCGCTCGGCGAGCGCATCACGAGCTATCCGAAAGAGTTCAGCCTGCACCCGCGCGTGGCGCAGCTCATCGCCAATCGCCGCAGGATGCTCCAGGGCGAGCAACCCCTCGACTGGGGGTGCGCCGAGACGCTCGCGTACGCGGCGCTGGTGGAGGAGGGCTGCGGCGTGCGCCTGACGGGCCAGGACAGCGCGCGCGGAACCTTCTTCCATCGGCACGCGGTGCTGCACGATCAGAACACCGATGCCACCTGGATCCCGCTGCAGCACATCGCCGAGCGGCAGCCGCGCGTGCAGGTGATCGATTCCGTGCTGTCCGAAGAGGCGGTGATGGGATTCGAGTACGGCTACGCGACCACCGATCCGAAGTCGCTCGTGATCTGGGAGGCGCAGTACGGCGACTTCGCCAACGGCGCCCAGGTCATCATCGACCAGTTCATCAGCTCGGGCGAGGCCAAGTGGGAGCGCTTCTGTGGCCTCACGCTGCTGCTGCCGCACGGCTACGAGGGGGCCGGGCCCGAGCATTCCTCGGCGCGCCTCGAGCGCTTCCTGCAGCTGTGCGCGGAGAACAACATGCAGGTGTGCGTGCCGTCGACGCCGGCGCAGATGTTCCACATGCTGCGGCGGCAGATGCGCCAGCCCTTCCGCAAGCCGCTGATCGTCATGACGCCGAAGAGTCTCTTGCGTCACGAGCTGTCGGTATCCTCGCTCGAGGATCTCGCCCGCGGGGGCTTCGCGCGCGTGATCGGCGAGATCGACGACATCCCAGCGCCGCAGGTGCAGCGGGTGGTGTTCTGCAGCGGCAAGGTCTATTTCGATCTGCTGAAGGCGCGGCGAAATCAGGCGCTGCGTGAAGTGGCCCTGGTGCGCATCGAGCAGCTCTATCCCTTCCCGAGCGAGGAGTATCAGGCGGTGCTCGGCCGTTACGCCAACGCGCGCGAGGTCGTGTGGTGCCAGGAGGAGCCCCAGAATCAGGGCGCCTGGTACCAGATCCGCCATCGTCTGCAGGAGCTCGCGATGGGGCGCCGCCCGGTGCTGTACGCCGGCCGTGCGCCGGCGGCGGCGCCGGCGACCGGGATGCCCAAGATTCACGAGATCGAGCAGCAGAGGCTCGTGGCCGCGGCCCTCGAGTCCACCACGACCGAGGAATCCGGGCGCGAAACGACGCGACTGACCGCGCCTGCCGCGATGGCGGCCCCCGCGGCGAGCCCCGCGGCCGGAGCGCCCGCTGCGCCGATGAGAAGGCGCTCATGACCACCGAGATCCGGGTTCCCCAGCTGCCCGAGTCCGTCGCCGACGCCACGCTCGTGGCGTGGCACAAGCAACCCGGCGATCCCATCCGCCGCGACGAGAATCTGGCGGATCTCGAGACCGACAAGGTGGTGCTCGAGGTCCCCGCGCCCGCCAACGGCGTGGTGCGCGAGATCCGCGTGCCAAGCGGCGCCGTGGTGACGAGCGGCCAGGTTCTCGCCCTCATCGAGGAGGGTGGCGTGGCGGCGCCGAAAGCGACCGCTGCTGCGGCGGCATCCGGCGGGAAGCCCGGGGCCGCCGCGGCCGAAGCCGACGGCGGCCGGGATTCCGGCAAGCTGAGCCCGTCGGTCCGACGGCTGATCGAGGAGAATCACCTCGACCCCGCCGCGATCCCCGCCTCGGGACGCGACGGGAGGCTCACCAAGTCCGACGTGGTGGAGTTTCTCGGCAAGCGCCCGCCGGCGAGCGTCCGCGCGCCCGCGCCGCGACCCGCCGCGCCGGCCGGCGCTCGTGCCGAGCAGCGCGTGCCCATGACGCGCCTTCGGGCCCGCATTGCGCAGCGTCTCCTCGACGCGCAATCGACCCAGGCGCTGCTCACGACGTTCAACGAGGTCGACCTCACCGCGGTGAGCGAGCTGCGCGCGCGCTACAAGGAGCGCTTCGAGAAGGACCACGGCGTGAAGCTCGGCTTCATGTCGTTCTTCGTGAAGGCCTCGATCGAGGCGCTGAAGAAGTTCCCGGTGGTGAACGCCTCGGTCGACGGCAACGACATCGTCTATCACGAGTACTACGACATTGGCGTCGCGGTATCCACGGACCGCGGCCTGGTCGTGCCGGTCGTGCGCGACGCCGACACCAAGAGCTTCGCGGTTCTCGAGAAGGAGGTGGCCGACTACGCGCGCAAGGCGCGGGAAGGGTCGCTGGCCATCGAGGACCTGACCGGCGGAACCTTCACCATCACCAACGGCGGGGTGTTCGGCTCGCTGATGTCGACGCCGATCGTGAACGCGCCGCAGAGCGCCATCCTCGGCATGCACAAGATCCAGGAGCGGCCGATGGTGGTCGGCGGCGCGATCGCGGTCCGGCCGATGATGTATCTCGCGGTGACCTACGATCATCGCATCATCGACGGGCGCGAGGCGGTGCAGTTCCTGGTGGGCATCAAGGAAGCGCTCGAAGACCCGGGACGGATGCTCCTCGGCATCTGATTCTTTCAGGCGCAGCCGCAGACGAGCATGGCGAAGATCACGACGACCCCGCCCGAGTCCCTCTGCCCCACGCAGATCACGGTCGGCATGATCGAGGTCCGGGACAAGCAGCAGCAGCTCGCGGCGCTCAAGTCGGCCGAGCAGGAGGAGTTGCTGCGAGCACATCCGATGCCTGCCGTGCTGGGACCGCGCGGCAAGCTCTACATCACGGATCATCATCACCTGGGGCGGGCGGCGGTCGAGGCCGGCGTCGGCAGGGTATTCTGCGAGATCGAGGTCGACTTCTCCGCGCACGATCCCCCGGGCTTCTGGAAGGAGATGGAGGAGAGCTCCTGGGTGCACCCGCTCGACGAGAACGGCGTGCGGCACATCTATTCCAGGCTTCCCGCGCGCCTTGCGCAGATGGTCGACGATGTCTACCGCTCGCTCGCCGCCTACGTTCGCAACGCCGGCGGCTACGACAAGACCGGCAAGGCGTACGCGGAATTCGTCTGGGCGGATTTCTTCCGCCGCAACGTCGCGGTCGAGATCGTGACCGGCGACTTCGGGGCTGCGGTGCGGGCGGCGCTGCCTCTCGCGAAGTCCCATCGGGCGAAGAGCCTGCCGGGGTTCAAGGGCGAATAATCCAAACGACAAGGTGTGAGTTCACATGCCAGACCAGGACAAGCAGGCCTCAGGACCTGATTCCTTCGACGTCGTCGTCATCGGCGGCGGACCCGCGGGTTACCCGGCGGCGATCCGTGCAGCGCAGAACAAGCTGCGCGTCGCCTGCATCGATGAATGGAAAAACCACGACGGCATCGCCGCTTTCGGCGGCACCTGCCTCAACGCCGGCTGCATTCCTTCCAAGGCGCTGCTGGAGTCGACCGAGCTGTACCACCGGACGCAGGAGGAGTTCGCGGCGCACGGCATCAAGGTGTCGGGCGTGACGCTTGACCTCGCGCAGATGCAGAAGCGCAAGAGCGGCATCGTGCGCGCCATGACGCAGGGGATTCTCGCCCTGTTCAAGGCCGCCGGCGTCACCCCGCTCCAGGGACACGGGAAGTTGCTGCCAGGCCGCAGGATCGAATTCACCCCCCACGAGGGCGAGCGCCGCGGGCTCACCGCCCGCCACGTGGTGCTCGCCTCCGGCTCCGCTCCGATCGAGCTGCGCTCGGCTCCCTTCAGGGAGCCGCACATCGTCGACTCCTGGGGTGCGCTCGAATTCGCGGCGGTACCGAAGCGGCTCGGCGTCATCGGCGCGGGCGTGATCGGACTCGAGCTCGGGAGCGTGTGGCGCCGGCTCGGAGCGCAGGTCGTGGTGCTGGAAGCGCTGCCGGACTTCATGCCGTTCGCCGACCAGCAGCTCGCCCGCGAGGCGCTGCGGCACTTCAAGAAGCTCGGCCTCGATATCCGCCTCGGCACCAAGGTCACGGGCGCTGCGGTCTCGGGGGGTGCGGTCGAGGTCACCTACGAGGACGGCAAGGGCGCTCAGCGCCTCGCCGTCGATCGACTGGTGGTGGCAATCGGCCGCCGTCCCTACACCAAGGACCTCCTGGGCCCGGAGACCGGTGTGCGACTCGATGAGCGCGGCTTCATCACGGTCGATGAGACCTGCCGCACCGGTGTCGAGGGTGTGTGGGCGATCGGGGACTGCGTGCGCGGCCCGATGCTGGCCCACAAGGGCAAGGAGGAGGGCGTGATGGTCGCCGACCTCATCGCCGGGCGCTTCGGCGAGATGAACTACAACGTGATCCCGTCGGTCATCTACACGGCGCCGGAGATCGCCTGGGTGGGACTCACCGAGGAGCAGGTCAAGGCGAGCGGCCGGGAGTACAAGAGCGGCGTGTTTCCGTTCCTCGCGAGCGGCCGCGCGCGCGCCCTGGAGCAGCCCGCGGGCTTCGCGAAGATCGTGGCGGCGCGCGATGACGACGAGATCCTCGGTGTGCACATCGTGGGTCCCATGGCGGGGGAGCTGATCGCGGAGGCGGTGCTCGCCATGGAATACGCCGCGAGCAGCGAGGATCTGCAGCGCACCATCCACGCGCACCCGACGCTCGCGGAGGCGGTGCACGAGGCGGCACTCGCCACCGACAAGCGCTCGATCGACGCGATCAACCGCTGAAGGCGCACCCGCGCACCTCGCGCGGGATGCCGCTCAGCGCCGGCGCCGCGCCTCGATCACGTTCGGTACGCCCGCGAGCCGGCGCAGCACCCGCGCCAGCTGCTCGAGGTCGTCGACCGCGACGCTGAGATCGAAATAGGCAACGCCGGCGTCGTGGTCCGTCCGCGAGCTCGCCGCATCGATGCTGAGGCGCTCGACGGCCAGCACGTCGGTGAGGTCGCGCAGCAGTCCCCGGCGGTCATAGGCGCTGACCGCGAGCTCGACGGCGAGCGCGCCGCTCTCGGCGCTCGACCATTCGACCTTCAGCACGCGATCGGGCTTGAGCGCGCTCATGCGCTGGAAGCCCGCGCAGTCGCCGCGATGCACGGTCACGCCGCGGCCGAGGGTCACGTAGCCGTTGATGGGCTGCGGGCGCAGCGGTGCGCAGCATCGGGCGAGCGTAGTCGGCAGATCGCCCACCCCCTCGATCTCGACGGGCGAAGCGCGGCGGCGCGCCGCCGCCGGGCGCGCGGGGCGCAGCGGCGGGCGGGGCGGCTCCGTGAGCCGCATCGCCGCCTGCACCAGCTGCGTCACCGTGATCTCGCCCTCGCCGAGCAGCTGGTAGAGATGATCGGTGTCGGGCGCCTTGAGCTCCGCGGTGAGCGCGCCGAGCTGCTCGGGGCGCACGCCGATGCGCGAGAGCTCGCGCTCGGCGATGGCGCGCCCGGCGCTGCGATTGCCGCCGACGTCCTGCTTGCGGAACCAGGCGCGCACCTTGCTGCGATTGCGCGCCGAGACCAGGTAGCCGTGCTCGGGCGCGAGCCAGTCGCGGCTCGGAGCGTCGTGCTTGCCGGTGATGATCTCGACGACCTCGCCGTTGGCGAGCGTGTGCGTGAGCGGCACGATGCGGCCGTTCGCCTTGGCGCCGCGGCAGCGGTGGCCGAGCGAGGTGTGCACGCTGTAGGCGAAGTCGAGCGGCGTCGCGCCGCGCGGCACGTCGATCACCTCGCCCTTCGGGGTGAGCACGTAGACACGATCGGCGAACAGCTCGGTGCGCATGCCCTCGATCAGGTCGCCATCGGCGCTCGCGCCGGCATCAAGACCCTCCTGCGGCTCGAGGAGCCGGCGCACCCATTCGATCTTGCGTTGGTATTGCGCATCGCGGAGCCCGCCTTCCTTGTAGGTCCAGTGCGCCGCGACGCCGAGCTCGGCGTGCTCGTGCATCTCGGCGGTGCGGATCTGCACCTCGACGCTGCGCCCGTGCGGCCCGATCACGGCCGTGTGGATGGAGCGATAGCCGTTGCCCTTGGGGGTGGCGACGTAGTCGTCGAACTCGCCCGGGATGTACGGCCAGAGGCCATGCACGATGCCGAGCGCGGCGTAGCACTCGGGGATCGACGCGACCACCAGCCGCACGGCGCGTACGTCGAACAGCTGCTCGAAGGCGAGCTGCTTGCGCTGCATCTTGCGGTAGATGCTGTAGATGTGTTTCGGGCGTCCGTAGACCTCGGCGGCGATGCCCGCGGCCGCGAGCCCCGCGCGCAGCTCGGCGCAGAGCGTCTCGATATAACGCTCGCGGTCGGCGCGGCGCTCGTTGAGCGCGGCCGCGACCCTCTTGTATTCCTCGGGCTCGAGATAGCGGAAGGCGAGATCCTCGAGCTCCCATTTCAGCTGCCACACGCCGAGGCGATTGGCGAGGGGCGCGTAGATGGCGCGCGCTTCGAGCGCGCGCCGCTCGCGCTCCGCAGGCGGGAGCTCCCGCGCGTGGCGCAGCACGACCAGCTCCTCGGCGAGCCGCGCCAGCACCAGTCGCGGGTCGCTCACGACCGCGAGCAGCATCTTGCGCAGCGTCTCGGCCTGACGCGGGTCGAGTCCCTGCGCCGGGGACCAGCCGCGCGGCAGCCCGAGCGTCCCGAGTCGCAGCAACGCCCCGGCAATCTCGGTAGCACCCTGGCCGACGATGCCGGCGGTCTGCTCGGGGGTGAGCGCCGCGCGCGCCAGCACCGGTCGTGCGAGCAGCGCCTGCGCGAGCTCGGTGCTCTCGGTGAGGCTGCCCATCACCTCGGCGGCCTCTGTGGCGAATGCGAGATCGGCCGGGGCGCGCGCATCGGCGCGCTCGAACGCCGCGCGCGCGCCGATGATGGCGTCGCGAACCCTGGGCGGGCAGATTTGGCTCGTCTCCACGGATACGGGCTCTCGAGCGAGGCGACCGCGCCGGAAGCGGTCAGCGTGTCGTCGGCGCAGGTTTACCGTTATCATACCCGCTTTGTTTTTCCAGGCGGCGCGCGAGCTTGGCCAACGCACCACGGGTCTCCTCACGCATGGCAGGACACAGCAAGTGGGCGAATATCCGGCGCCGTCACGCGGCCCAGGCGCGGCGGCGCGACCGGGGGGCGGTGGCGGAGGCGCGGGCGGGGTCGCAGAGCGTGCGCTACGAGGGGTACGGCCCCGGCGGCGCCGCGGTGATGGTCGAGTGCGTGACGGAAGATCGCGGCGGTACGGGCGCAAGGGTTCGCCGTGCGTTCCTGCAGCACGGGGGGCGGCTCGGAGCCGACGGCTCGGTGAGCTATCTGTTCAATACCGTGGGCCTGATGACCTACCCGCCCGGCACGGACGAGGAGCGGCTCATGAAGGCGGCGCTCGAGGCCGGCGCCGAGGACGTCGTGCCGAACGGCGACGGCTCGGTGGAAGTACTGGCGGATCCTCTCGAGTTCGACGCCGTGCGGGCGGTCCTCACGGACCGCGGCTTCGAGCCCGCGACCGCCGAGGTCACGCAGCGCGCCGCGACGACGGTCGTGTTGTCGGGCGAGGAGGCCATGTCGATGGTGCAGCTGTTGGATGCGCTCGAGGGGCTGGACGAGGTACGGGACGTTTATTCGAATGTCGAGATATCGGACGAGGTCCTGGCGCGCGTTTGAGCCGACCGCCGCGCGGATCGCGGCGGAGCTCAGCGTGCGCGTGCTGGGGCTCGATCCCGGCTCGCGCCGCACCGGCTTCGGAGTGATCGACTGCTGCCGCGGCAAACTCACCGTCGTGGCGCACGGCTGCCTGAACGTTGCCGCCGCGGCCCCGACGGCGCGGCTGCGGATCCTCTTCGAGGGCCTGCAGGCGCTCGTCTCGGAGCACCATCCGACGGAGGTGGCGGTGGAGCGGGTGTTCGTCAGCCGCAACGCCGACAGTGCGCTCAAGCTCGGGCAGGCGCGCGGCGCCGCGCTGTGCGCGGTTCCCGCGGCCGTGCCGGTGTTCGAGTACGCCCCGCGCGCCGTGAAGCTCGCGGTCGTCGGTTCCGGTGGCGCGGAGAAGTTCCAGGTGGCGCACATGATCCGCGAGCTGCTCTCGCTCGCCGAGCGTCCCGGCGCGGACGCCGCGGATGCGCTCGCGGTCGCCGTATGCCACGCCCACTCGCGCCTCAACGGCGTGCCCGCGCAGCTCCTCGGCGCACGCCTGGGGCACTTCGCGCGATGATCGGCTCGCTACGCGGCAGGATCGCTTCCAAGACGCCCCCGCAACTGACGGTCGAAGTCGGCGGACTCGGCTACGAGCTCGAGGCTCCGATGTCGACGTTCTTCCATCTGCCGGCGGTGGGCGAGGAGGTGCGGCTCCTCACGCACCTGGTGGTGCGCGAGGATGCGCACGTGCTGTACGCCTTTGCCACCGAGGAGGAGCGGCGGCTGTTCCGCAGCCTCATCAGGGTCTCGGGCGTGGGACCCAGGATCGCGCTCGCGCTGCTCTCGGGCATCAGCGTGAGCGCCTTCATCCAGTGCGTCCGGAACGAAGATATCGCCGCACTGACCCGCGTGCCGGGTGTGGGCCGCAAGACCGCCGAGCGGCTGATCGTCGAGATGCGCGATCGGCTCGCCGCCCCGCACCCCACTCACGAAACGCCGGCCGCGGCGGGCGCCGCCAGTCCCGAGGACGAGGCCTATGGCGCCCTGGTCGCCCTCGGCTACCGCCCGGCGGAGGCCACGCGCTTGCTCAAAGCGGCCGGTCCCGGTACACATTCGACCGAAGAGCTGATCCGCCGCGCGCTCCAGGGCGCGGCGCGGGAGTAGGTCTCGGAAGCCATGACGGCAGAGCGCATCATCAGTGGAACAGCCGGCGCCGAGGAGGAGGCGGTCGAGCGGGCCATCCGCCCGCGGCGACTCGAGGAGTATGTCGGCCAGGCGCGGGTCAAAATGCAACTCGAGATCTTCATCGGCGCCGCGCGGCAACGCGGCGAGGCGCTCGACCACGTGCTGATCTTCGGCCCGCCGGGCCTCGGCAAGACCACGCTGGCGCACATCGTGGCGGCCGAGCTCGGCGTCAACCTGCGCCAGACCTCGGGCCCGGTGCTCGAGCGCCCCGGAGATCTCGCGGCGCTGCTCACCAACCTCCAGGCCCGTGACGTGCTGTTCGTCGACGAGATTCACCGCCTCGCGCCGGTGGTCGAGGAAGTGCTGTACCCGGCGATGGAGGACTATCAGCTCGACCTCATGATCGGCGAGGGACCGGCGGCGCGCTCGATCAAGCTGAGCCTCCCGCCCTTCACCCTGGTGGGGGCGACCACGCGCGCGGGACTCCTCACGTCGCCGCTCCGCGATCGGTTCGGCATCGTGCAGCGGCTGGATTTCTACACGGTCTCCGATCTCGAGCGCATCGTCGGGCGCTCGGCGGCGATCCTCGGTGTCAGCATCGACGAGGGGGGCGCGGCGCGCATCGCGCAGCGCTCGCGCGGCACTCCGCGCATCGCCAACCGGCTGCTCCGGCGCGTGCGCGACTACGCCCAGATGCGCGGCGACGGCCGCATCGACGAGGGCGTCGCCGACGCGGCGCTCGACCTGCTCGAGGTGGACCGCCAGGGATTCGACACGCTCGACCGCAAACTCCTCACCGCGATCATCGAGCGCTTCGACGGCGGACCGGTCGGCATCGATAGTCTAGCCGCGACGCTCGGCGAGGAGCGCGGCACGCTCGAGGACGTCACCGAGCCGTTCCTGATCCAGCAGGGCTTTCTGGTGCGCACTGCGCGCGGACGCATGGTGACGCGCGCCTCGTACCTGCACCTCGGCCTCAAGCCCCCGGAGCGCGCCGCCGCCACGCTGCAGCTGTTCGAGGACCCGCGGTGAGCGCCTTCCGCTGGCCGGTGCGCGTCTACTGGGAGGATACCGACGGCGCCGGCATCGTCTACTACGCCAGCTACCTGCGCTTCCTCGAGCGCGCCCGCACCGAGTGGCTGCGGGCGCGCGGACACTCGCAGCAGGAGCTCTCGCGCGAGCGCGGCATTGTGTTCGCGGTGGCGAGCCTCACGGTCGAGTACCGCTCGCCCGCGCGCCTCGATGACGAGCTCGAGGTCACCTGCGAGCCGGAGCCCCTCGGGGCGGCGTCGATCGGCTTCGCGCAGCGCATCTACCGCAGCGGCCCCGGCGGCGGGACCCCGGGCGGCGGGAAGGCCGCGCCGCTCCTCGAAGCGAACGTGCGCGTGGCCTGCGTGGACGCGCGTACGCTGCGGCCGCAGCGCCTGCCGTCGTTCCTCACCGAGGTCATCGCCCGGGAGACCGCCGCCGGTGGGTGACCAGCTTTCCATCCTCCGGCTCATCGTCCAGGCGAGCGTGCCGGTGCAGATCGTCATCGGACTGTTGCTGCTGGCCTCCTTGAGCTCCTGGGCGATCATCTTCCGCAAGCGCCGCGTGATCGGGCGGGCGCGGCGCGACGCCGACCGCTTCGAGAGCCGCTTCTGGTCGGGCGACGACCTGGCGCAGCTGTATCGGGCGATCGAGTCACGCGGCGGCGCAACCGGGTTGGCCGGCATCTTCGAGTTCGGGTTCCGCGAGTTTGCGCGCCTGAGACAAAGTGCCGCGGCCGCCGACCAGCTGCTGGAAGGCTCGCGGCGCGCGATGCGCGTCGCGCAGCTGAAGGAGATCGACCGCCTCGAGCACAGTCTCGCGACGCTTGCCAGCGTCGGCAGCACGAGCCCCTACGTGGGGCTCTTCGGCACGGTGTGGGGAATCATGAGCGCCTTCTCCTCGCTCGGTAACGTGCAACAGGCGACGCTTGCGATGGTCGCGCCGGGAATATCGGAAGCGCTGGTGGCGACCGCCATCGGGCTGTTCGCGGCGATTCCCGCGGTCGTGGCCTACAACCGCTTCGCCGACCAGGTGAACCGGCTCGAGGTGCGCTTCGACGCCTTCATCGAAGAGTTCTCCACCATCCTGCAGCGGCACGCGGCGCGCGGCGCCGGCGCGCCGCCCAATCCGGAGCGCTGAAGGCCATGGCACAGACTTCCCGCGGGCGGCGGCTGATGGGCGAGATCAACGTCGTGCCCTACATCGACGTGATGTTGGTGCTGCTCATCATCTTCATGATCACCGCGCCGCTTCTGACACAAGGTGTGAAGGTGGATCTGCCCAAGGCGGGCGCGGAACCTCTCGAGGCGCAACGGCTCCAACCCCTGGTGCTGTCGGTCGATCGGCAGGGACGCCTGTATCTCAACCTGGGCGCCAATCCGCAGGCGCCGCTGGATGACGAGACGGTGGCGGCGCGGGCGACCGCGGCGCTGCAGCGCGATCCGGAGATTCAGGTGCTGGTGAAGGCGGACACCGCTGTGGCCTACGGCCGCGTCGTGCAGGCCATGGTTATCCTGCAGCGCGCCGGCGCACGCAAGGTCGGTTTCATCACCGATGCGCTGCCCGAGCGGGCGCGCCGCGGGAGCTGATGCACGCGAGCGATGCAGCGAGCGAGTGACCGCTGGGTATCGATTGCGCTGTCGGTGCTGTTGCACGGAGCGCTGCTGGCCGCGTTGGTGTACGGATGGATGATGTTCCGGCGGCCACCGCCGAAACCGACACTGGCGATCGAGGCGACGGTGGTGGATGCGCGCTCGCTGCGAGGCGCGGTGCGCCCGCCGCCGGAGCCTCGGCCCCCCGCAGCCCCGGAACCGTCCCCGCCGCCGCCACCAACGCCGCCGCCGCCGCAGGAGCCGCTCGGTCCGCCGCCGCCGACGCCCGAGGAGCTGGCGCGTCGCGAGGAGCAGCGCCAGCAGGCCGAAGCCGCCGTGGCCGAAGAGCGTCGTGTCGCGCAGGAGAGAGCCGCGGAAGAGAAGCGCCGCGAGGAGCAGCGCGCCCCGGCGGAGAAGAAGGTGCGCGAGGCCGCCGAAGCTCGCAAGCGCGCCGCCGAGGAGCGCCAGCGCCTCGCGGAGGCACAGGACACCAGCGAGCGCGAGGCCGACTTGAAGCGCAGTCTCGCCACGGAGGAGAAGGCCAGGGTCGAGCGCTCGAGCGCGGCACTGGCGAGCTGGGAGGCACAGATCGCCGCCAGGATCAACCGTGCGTGGCTGCGCCCGCCCACGGCGCGAGCCGGGATATCATGTGTGTTGAATGTGACCCAGGTGCCGGGAGGAGAAGTGACCCAGGTCAGCATCGGCGAATGCAACGGAGATCAGGCGGTGCGCGAATCGATCGAGGCCGCGGTGTACCGCGCTTCCCCGCTGCCGCCGCCGCCCGACCCGGCGCTCTTCGATCGCAACCTGCGCATCAACTTCAGGCCGGACTGATGAGCGTGCGGCCCGTCCCTGACTCGGTTCCACGGCGGCTGCCGCGCGGCACCGCCCGCGCCGTCGCGCTGCTCGCGCTGCTCGCGCTGGCGCCCGGGGCGCCGCGCCCCGCGAGCGCCGCGCTCGAGATCGAGGTCACCTCCGGGGTGCGCGATCCGGTACCGATCGCGATCGTGCCCTTCGCGCCCTCCGCACCGGCCGACGGCGGCCTGGACGTCGCCGCCGTGGTGCAGCACGATCTCGAAGGCAGCGGACGCTTTCGCGCGCTGGCGCGCGCGCGGATGCCGGCCAAGCCGACGCGCGCGGATGAGATCGCGGCGGGGAGCTGGAAGGGCGCGGGGAGCGATTACGTGGTGGTCGGGCGCGTGAGCGCGCTCGGGAGCGGCGAGCTTGCGGTCGACTTCGACCTGGTGAACGCGCTCACCGGTGCGCGGCTCGCCACGCAGCGCTTCGTTGGAGCGCCGAGCGCGCTGCGCAACGCGGCGCACCGGGTGAGCGACGTCGTTTATCAGAAGATCCTCGGGGTCCGTGGGGCATTCGCGACCCGCATCGCGTACGTTGCGGTCGAGGGCGCCGCGCCCGAGCAGCACTTCCAGCTGATCGTTGCGGATGCCGACGGGGCGAACCAGCACCTGGTGCTCGAGTCGCGCTTCCCGCTCATGTCGCCCGCGTGGTCGCCGGACGGACAGTATCTCGCCTATGTCTCCTTCGAGACCAAGCACTCGGGGGTGTACGTGCAGCGGGTGAAGAGCGGGGAGCGGCGGCAGGTGTCGGCGCGCGCCGGCGTCAACGGCGCCCCCGACTGGTCC
Source organism: Gammaproteobacteria bacterium 13_2_20CM_66_19 (assembly GCA_001914695.1). GTDB lineage: Bacteria > Pseudomonadota > Gammaproteobacteria > Steroidobacterales > Steroidobacteraceae > 13-2-20CM-66-19. The sequence continues at coordinate 28,297 of MNCZ01000103.1, forward strand.
CCCGATGGGCGCAAGCTCGCGCTGACACTCGGCGGCGGGGGCGGCAATCCCGACATCTACATCCTCGATCTCACCACGCAGGACCTGACGCGCCTCACCGACGACCCGGCGATCGACACCGAGCCGGTGTGGGCGCCGGACGGACGCTCGCTCTACTTCACCTCCGACCGCGCCGGCTCGCCGCAGGTCTACCAGATCAACGCGCAGCCCGGCGCGCACCCGAAGCGCATCACCTTCGGCGGCACCTACAACGCCCGGCCGCGGGTGTCGCCCGATGGCACGCAGCTGGCGATGGTGACGCTCGACAACGCCGCCTACCGGATCGCGGTGCAGGATCTCTCGAGTGGAGCCGTGCGGGTGCTGTCCCACGGGCGACTCGACGAATCGCCGAGTTTCGCGCCCAATGGGGCTACACTTATCTATTCGGAGCGCGACGGCGAGCGAGGGGTGCTGGCGACGGTGTCGATCGACGGCCTCACGGGGCTGCGCCTCAAGGCCCCGCAGGGCGAGGTCCGTGAGCCCGCGTGGGGGCCGTTCAGTCCCTGAGCGGCCGGCTCGAAGTTTAGGGAGGTTGGAATGGCGGAGAATGCCTCGATGCGACGAGTGATCATCGTGCTGGTGGCTGCCGCAGCGCTCACGCTCGGCGGCTGCGCCGCAAAGCAGCCCAAGCCGGCGCCGTCCGCACCCGGCGAGACGAGCGAGCCCGCACAGGGAGCCGGTGCCGGCACGGCCAGCGCCGCCGCGGCCAATCCGGACGATGAAGGGATGGGTCCGCAGGCCGGGCTGCTCGCGACGCGTCTGGTGTATTTCGACTTCGACAGCGCCGAGATCAAGGGCGCGGGCACGGACGTCGTGGCCGCGCACGCGAAATACCTGGGCGCGCACCCGGCGACCCGCGTGCGTCTCGAGGGACACACCGACGAGCGCGGCTCGCGCGAATACAACATCGGCCTCGGCGAGCGGCGCGCCCAGTCGGTGCGCCGCGCGCTGCTCCTGCAGGGCGCCACGGACACACAGATTTCCACCGTGAGCTACGGCGAGGAGCGCCCGGCAGCGCCGGGGCACGACGAGGCGGCCTGGGCGAAGAACAGACGGGTCGAGATCGTGTACCTGACACAGCCGCTGCCGGCGAAGCCGTGAGTGCCCGACCCGTGAGTGCGAGAGGACCGTCCATGCGCCTGATCGTGCTCGCCGTGCTCGCCGTGCCGCTCGCGCTGCTCGCAGCGGGGTGCGCGAGCACTCCACCGGAGCCGGACCCGGTGCAGCTGAAACTGAACGATCTCGATGCGCGCATCGCCCGTGTCGAGGCGAATCAGGTCGAGGCCGCGCAACGCATGGATGAGGTGCAGGCGCGGATGCGGGAGCTACGCGGGCGGATCGAGGAGCTCGAGCACAACAACGAGGCCCTGGCGAAGCAGCAGCGGGACCTCTACGCGGATCTCGAGAAGCGTCTCGCGGCGGCGAGTGCCGCGCGCTCGGCGGCCCCTGGGGCGGCCGGGGACGGAGCGGCCACAGCCGGCGCGACGGCGGGCGGGGCGACGGCCGGCAGCGGCGCGGGCGCGGCGCCGGAAGGTGGCGGCACGGCGCCGGCCACGGGCGCGGGAGGAGCGGGCGCGGCGGCCCCGGGCGCCGCGTCCTCCACCGAGCAGGCGGTGTACGCCCAGGCGTTCGATGCCCTGAAGGCCGGCAGCTACTCGGTCGCGATCACGGGGTTCAAGGACTTCCTCGCCAGCTATCCCTCGAGCCCGCTCGCCGAGAACGCGCAGTACTGGCTGGGAGAAGCCTATTACGTGAATCATGATTACGAGTCGGCAGCCGGCGCGTTTCGCGCGGTGCTGAAGAAGTGGCCCGACTCGCGCAAGGCTCCCGATGCGTTGCTCAAGCTCGGCTACACGCAATACGCGCAGAAGCAATATCCCGCGGCGCGCGCCACGCTGACCGAGGTGTTGCGCAAGTACCCGGGGAGCGACTCCGCGAAGCACGCCGCGGAGCGCCTGCGCCGGTTTTCCGGGGCAGGCTCGCAGTAAGGGCATCGTGGCGGCGGAGCGCGTGACGCGCCTCAAGGTCACCGAGATCTTCCACTCCCTGCAGGGCGAGGCGGACACCGCGGGGTGGCCCACGGTGTTCGTGCGGCTCACCGGTTGCCCGCTGCGCTGCCAGTACTGCGACACCACGTATGCGTTCCACGGCGGAGAGTGGTGGGAGCTCGAGGCGATCCTCTCGCGCGTGCGCGGGTTCGGCACGCCGTTCGTGTGCGTGACCGGGGGCGAGCCTCTCGCGCAGAAGGGCTGCGCGGAGCTCCTGACGAGGCTCTGCGACGCGGGCTTGCGGGTGTCGCTGGAAACCAGCGGCGCGATGCCGCTCGGAGAGGTCGATGCGCGGGTATCCAAGGTCGTGGACGTCAAGACTCCGGGCTCCGGAGAGGAGCGCCGCAACCGCTACGAGGAGCTGCCGCGGCTCACGCCGCACGACCTGGTGAAGTTCGTGATCTGCAGCCGCACCGACTACGAATGGAGCCGCGCGAAGCTCGGGGAGCTCGCCGTGCCGGCCGGCTGCACCGTCCTCTTCTCGCCGAGTCACGAGCAGCTCGCAGCGCGCGAGCTCGCCGACTGGATCCTGGAGGACCGGCTGCCGGTGCGGATGCAGATCCAGCTTCATAAGTATCTCTGGGGCGACGTGCCCGGGAAGTAGCGTGGACGGACCCGCCGCGGTGGTGCTGCTGTCCGGGGGGCTCGACTCGGCCACGGTGCTGGCGATCGCCCGCGAGGAAGGATTCACCTGTTACGCGCTGTCGGTCGACTACGCCCAGCGCCATGCCGCGGAGCTCGATGCGGCGCGGCGCGTGGCGCACGCCGGCGGCGCGCACGAGCATCGCGTCATGCGCGTCGATTTCGCGGGCATCGGCGGCTCGGCGCTCACGGAGCCAGGCCTCGCGGTTCCCGAAGCGCCCACCACCGGCATACCGATCACCTACGTGCCGGCGCGCAACACCGTGATGCTGTCACTGGCGCTCGCCTGGGCCGAGGTGCTGCGCTCGCGCGATGTGTTCATCGGCGTCAACGTGCTGGACTCGAGCGGCTATCCGGACTGCCGACCGGAGTTTCTCCAGGCATTCGGGGCGCTGGCGGCGCTCGCCACGAAAGCGGGCGTCGAGGGCAGCCCCTGCCGCCTGCACGCGCCGCTGATCAGCCTCACCAAGGCCGAGATCATCCGCGAGGGGATGCGTCTCGGCGTCGACTACGGGCAGACCGTGTCGTGCTATCAGGCGGACGGGGAGGGACGCGCCTGCGGCCGGTGCGACGCCTGCCGGCTACGGCGGATGGGTTTTGCGGCAGCGGGGCTGCCGGACCCGACGCGCTACCAGCAGCGCTAAGTGTCAGGACGGCTCCGCCAGCGCCTCCTGCAGCGCCACCTGCAGCAGGCCGAGCGCCTCATCGATGTTGGCGCGACTCACCATGAGGGGCGGAATGATGCGCAGCGTGCTCACCCCGCACGACAGCAGTAGCAGGCCGTTGTGGAAGGCGCGCGTCAGGAGCCTCTGACAAAGCGCGGTGGCGGGCTTGCGGCTCGCGCGGTCGGCGATCAGCTCCACGCCGATCATGAGGCCCTTGCCGCGCACCTCTCCGATGCACTCGAACTGCGACTGCAGCGCACGCAGGCGGCCGATGCAGTAGTTGCCGACCTCGGCGGCATTGGCGGCATACTCTTTCTGAACCAGATCGAGCGTGGCGAGCGCCGCCGCGCAGCAGATCGGGTTGCCGCCGAAGGTGTTGCCGTGGGCGCCGCGACGCCATTTCTCCATGTGGCCCTTGCGCGCGATCACGAGTCCGATGGGCAGCCCCGAGCCAAGGCCCTTGGCGAGCGTCATGATGTCGGGTGATACGCCCCAATGCTCGCAGGCGAACATCCTGCCGGTGCGTCCGACGCCGCTCTGCACCTCATCGAACACCAGCAGGATCCCGTAGCGATCGCAGAGCGCGCGCAGGCCCTGAAGGAAACCGTCGGGGGGCACGAGGTACCCACCCTCGCCCTGGATCGGCTCGACCACGATCGCGGCCACTTCGGTCGCGGGCACGTTGCTCTGGAACAGGACGTTCTCGATATAGTCGAGCGTCGCGCGCCCCTGATCGGGGCCGGCAAAGAGCGGCCGATACGCGTTCGGGTAGGGCACGTGCGTGACGCCCGGCATCGCGGGAAAGAAGCCGGCCTGCTGCGTGTACTTGCTCGCGGTGAAAGCCAGCGATCCCATCGAGCGGCCGTGAAAGCCCCCGAGGAATGCGATGAAGCGCGGTCGGCCGGTCACGTAGCGCGCGAGCTTGAGCGCTCCCTCGACCGATTCGGTGCCGCTCTGGCACATGAATACCTGCACCGGCTCGCGCATCGGGTCGAGCTCGTTGATGCGCTCGGCGAGACGCGTCATGCGCTCGTGCCAGTAGTCGCTCGAGATGTGCAGAAAGTCGTCGGCGGCGCTCTTGATCGCCTGGGCGACCGCCGGGTGCGCATGCCCGGTGCTGCACACGGCAATGCCGGCGGCGAAGTCCAGGAAGCGATTGCCATCGACGTCCCAGACCTCGACGCCGCGCCCGCGCGCCATCACGAAGGGGTAGTCGCGCGGATAGGAGGGCGAGCTCACGACGCGATCGCGCGCCAACAGGGCGCGGGCGTTGGGTCCCGGGAGCTCGGTGCGGATGTGGGGCGGACGCAT
>MNCZ01000028.1 GCA_001914695.1 Gammaproteobacteria bacterium 13_2_20CM_66_19
CCGCAACAACGGACGCGGCCCGGACATCAAGGAGCATTCGAGGTTCGCGCCCGATGGGACGCTCACGTCCTTCGAGGTGAAGGGCAAGTCCACCTTCGGGGCGCCCATCGACGAGAGCTACACGCGCAACGGCGGCACGGCGCGGTGGCGCTCGCTTGCGGATCGGGGCGAGGCCACCGTCACGCGGGCGGTCGCGTACGTGCCGGTGGACGGCTCCTTTACGGCGAACGCCACAATCGTGCGCGCGGCGCTCGGCGAGCCGGGCAATCGCATCGCAGCGCTCCCCGGCGGCGAGCTCACCGTCAGGAAGGTCCTCGAGCGAAGGCTCGAGTCGGGCGCGCAGAACGCCGCGGTCGCGCTCTACGCGGTCCTCGGCATCGACACTCAGCCCGACTTCATCTGGCTCACCGGCGAGGCCAACCCGAGGCTCTTCGCGCTGGTGGTACCGGGATTTGTGCGCATCCTCGAGCAGGGCTGGGAGGGGCAGGGAGCCGAGCTCGAGCGGCTGCAGGTGCAGGCCGAGCACGACTGGCTGCATGGGCTCGCCCTGAAGCTCGCGCACCGTGCGGCGGACCCGATCCTGATCCGCAACGTCCGCGTGTTCGATTCGGAGCACGCGCGGCTCCTGCCGCCTCGGGATGTGTACGTCTATCGGGGGCGGATCGCGGCGATCGTCCCGGCCGGCGCCGCGGCGCGCGACGCCGCTTCGACCGTCGACGGTGCGGGGCGGGTGCTCATGCCGGCGCTCTTCGACATGCATGCCCACGAGGACACCTGGAACCTGCTGCTGCAGATCGGGGGCGGGGTCACCACCAGCCGCGACATGGGCAACGACAACACGCGGCTGCAGCAGATCATCTCGCAGCTCGATGCGGGGGAGATCATCGGTCCGCGCGTCATTCCGTGCGGCTTCATCGAGGGTGACAGCCCTTACTCGGCCTCCGGCGGCTTTCGCGTCAAGGATCTCGAGGGAGCGCTCGATGCGGTCGACTGGTACGCCCGGCACGGCTACCGCCAGATCAAGATCTACAACTCCTTCCACCCCGAATGGGTGCAGCAGACCGCCGAGCGCGCGCACCAGTACGGCATGCGCGTGAGCGGTCACGTGCCCGCCTTCATGCGCTCGGAGGAGGCGATTCGCGCCGGCTACGACGAGATCCAGCACATCAACCAGCTCATGCTGACGTTCTTCCTCGGACCGAAGGACGATACGCGCACCCTCGCCCGGTTCTATCTCCTGGCCGACCATGCCGATGCGCTCGACCTGTCCTCGCCGCGCGTCACCGAGCTGGTCGAGCTGATGAAGGAGCGCCACACGGCGCTCGACACGACGCTCGCCACCTTCGAGGGGAGCTTCACGCAGAAGCAGGGCGAGATGAACCCGAGCTACGCTCCCGTCGCCGATCACGTTCCCGTGGCCGTGCAGCGCGGCTGGCACCGCAACTCGATGAACGTCACCGACCAGAACGCGGCGAAGTACCGGGCTTCTTATGACAAGATGGTGCAGTTCGTCGGGCAGCTCTACCGCGCCGGCGTGCCCCTCGAGGCCGGAACCGACGCCATCGCGGGTTTTACCCTCCACCGCGAGCTCGAGCTCTATGTGCGCGCCGGTCTCACCCCGAGCCAGGCGCTGCAGGTGGCCACCTGGAACGGCGCCCGCTTCACCGGGAGGCTCGATGAGCTCGGCTCGATCGAGGCGGGCAAGCGGGCGGACATGATCCTCGTGGACGGCGATCCCACGCAGAACATCAGCGATATCCGCCGCGTCAGCCTCGTCATGAAGGATGGGGTCATCTACTTGCCCGCCGAGGTCTACGAGGCGGTCGGGGTGCAGCGTTTCACGGAGCCCCCCGCGTTTCAGCTTGCACGCGAAGGGACTCCCCCCTAGACTGTTGATTACTCATCGAGACCGGCTGAGGGATAGGCCCTTAGACGCCGGGGCAACCGCCAGGCCTAACCAACCTGGAAAGGTGCCAACTCCTGCGACGCGCGCCCCGCGAGGGTCGAACGTCTACAGATGAGCGGTCAGCGTGGCCCACGGGGCGCCTCTTAGGCGCCATGAGTGGGAATGGACGCGACAGGCCCGCCTAGTCCTTGGGCGGGCGCGCTCCGCGGGAGGCCGGTGAGACTGTGCCACCCGGATGCGGAGCATCGGATGAACCTCTCGGTCGAATCGGTCCCAATAATCACCCCGCGGCTGCCCTCCGTGCGGCCGCCCGCGCCTGCCGAGCCTCCTGGGCCGGACGCCTCGAGGGCGTACCCGGTGCGCGAAGGCGTGCTCGCGATGCCGGCCGTCTTTCCGCTCGAGCACGGCGGGGAACTGCGCGATGCGCGGCTCGCCTGGCGCCTGGTCGGCGCCGCCGGGGCGCCGGTGGTGTGCGCGCTGGGTGGCATCTCCGCCAACCGCGAGGTCTGCCTCGCCAGCGATCCGCGCAACGGCTGGTGGTCGGAGATCGTGGGTCCCGGAGGTGCCCTCGACACCGACGAGTACCAGGTCCTCGGCTTCGACTACCTCGGCGGGAGCGGGGACTCCACGGGCCCGGAGCCCGGCGCCGCGGGTCCGACCGCGGAGCGCGGAGTCTTCCCCAGCCTCTCCAGCTACGATCAGGCGGAGGCGCTCGCGCAGCTTCTCGATCACCTCGGCCTGGCATCGCTCGCTGCCATCGCCGGCGGGTCCTACGGCGGCATGGTGGGGCTCGCCTTCGCCGAGCGCTATCCGGAGCGGGTCGCGCGGCTGATCGTCATCGGTGCGCCGGATCGCAGTCATCCGCTCGCAACCGCCTGGCGCAGCGTCCAGCGGCGCATCGTGAGTCTCGCCGCCGCGTGCGGTCAGGCACAGGAGGGCCTGAAGGTCGCGCGCGCGCTCGCGATGACGACCTACCGGAGCGCGGCGGAGCTCGCGGCGCGCTTTGGCGGGACCGCCTCCCGCGACGGGCAGCGCTTTGTCTTCCCCGTCGAGGAGTACCTCTTCGCGCGCGGCTGCGACTACGCGACGCGCCACCGCGCGGAGTCATTTCTCACTCTGTCGGAGTCCATCGATCTGCACCGCGTGGATGCCTCGCGCGTGTTCGTCCCCACGACGGTGGTGGCGGTCCGCGAGGATCAGCTGGTGCCGCTCGAGGACCTGCGGGCGCTCGCGGCCCGCTTGCCGCATGGGCGGCTGCACGAGATTTCCTCCATCTACGGTCATGACGCCTTCCTCAAGGAGTCGTATCAGCTGCGCGGCATATTCCGCGCGGCGCTCGGGAGCCCCAAATGAGCCAGAGGTCCGTTTCAGTCACGCCGCTGCAGGGCGCGGCCAACACCGGCGCCAGCCAGGTCACGCAGACGGTGCGCGCCGGCATCGAGTGCGGGGATGCGACCGGGTGCGTCGTGCCGCCGCTGCACCTCACCGCGACGTTCGCGTTCCGCGGCTTCGCCGAGAAGCGTGCCTACGACTACACGCGCTCCGGGAACCCGACGCGCGACCTCCTCGGCGAGGCCCTCGCCGAGCTCGAGCAGGGGGCGGGCGCGGTGGTGACCGCGAGCGGCATGGCCGCGATCACGGTCGTCGGCTATCTGCTTCCCTGCGGCGGCCGGATCGTCGCTCCGCACGACTGCTACGGGGGCACCTACCGGCTCTTCGACGCCTGGCGCCGCCGCGGTGAGCGCGAGGTCGAGTTCGTCGATTTTGCCGATGAGGCGGCGCTCTCCGCCGCGCTCTCGAAGCCCACGGCGCTGCTGTGGATCGAGACCCCGAGCAACCCGCTGCTGCGCATCACCGACATCGCCGCGGTCGCGCGCGCGGGTAAGGCCTGCGGGGCGCTGATCGCGGTGGACAACACCTTCCTCTCGCCCGCCTGGCAGCAGCCGCTCGCGCTTGGCGCAGACCTCGTAGTGCATTCGACCACCAAGTACCTGAACGGCCACAGCGACGTGGTCGGCGGCGCGGTGGTGGCGCGCGAGCGGTCGCTCCACGAGCAGCTCGCCTGGTGGGCGAATTGCCTCGGGCTGACCGGCGCTCCGTTCGACAGTTACCTGACGCTGCGGGGACTGCGGACGCTGCACGCGCGCCTCGACCACCATGGGCGCAACGCCCAGGCCCTCGCCGAGTGGCTGCAGGGCGAGCCGAACGTGAGACGCGTGTGGTACCCGGGCCTCGCCACGCATCCGGGGCACGAGGTGGCACGGCGCCAGCAGCGCGGATTCGGCGCCATCGTGACGCTCGAGCTCGAGGGCGGGCACGATGCCGTGCGGGAGTTCGTGGGCGGACTCACGTGCTTCTCGCTGGCCGAGTCGCTCGGCGGGGTGGAGAGCCTGGTGTCGCATCCGGCCACCATGACCCATGCGGCGATGGATCCGGAAGCGCGCGAGAAGGCCGGCCTCGCGGACGGTCTCATCCGCCTCTCGGTGGGAATCGAGGCGCTCGAGGATCTGCGCGAGGACCTCGCGCGGGCGCTCGAGCGCGCGGCGCGTGTGCTCCCCCCTCGCGAGCTCAGCCGGGCCGCTGCAGGCGGCTGATCACGGCGTCCCCGACCTCGCGCGTCGCGAGCGCCCGCACGTGGGCGAGCGCGATGTCGGGGGTGCGCGCGCCGTCGGCGAGCGCGCCGGCCACCGCGCGCTCGAGCGCCGCGGCCTCGGCCGGGAGCTGCAACGAGTGTCGCAGCAGCATGGCGGCGCTCAGGATGGCGCCGTAGGGGTTGGCGATGCCGCGGCCGGCGATGTCGGGCGCCGAGCCGTGGATCGGCTCGTAGATGCCGAGGCGACCTTCGCCGAGCGATGCCGAGGGGAGGAGCCCGAGCGACCCGGCGAGCATCGCCGCCTCGTCGGTGAGGATGTCGCCGAACATGTTCTCGGTGACCAGCACGTCGAAGTCCCGCGGCCGCCGGATGAGGTGCATCGCGGCCGAGTCGACCAGCATGTGCTCGAGCGCCACCTCGGGGAATTCGGCCGCCACCACGCGCGCGCTCACCTCGCGCCACAGCCGCGAGGTCTCGAGCACGTTCGACTTGTCGATCGAGGTGAGCCGCCGGCGGCGCGTCTGCGCGAGCCGCGCGGCGACCCGCGTGATGCGCTCGACCTCGGCGACCGTGTAGGTGCAGACGTCCGTGGCGCGGTCGGCGTCGCGGCTGTGGTCGCCGAAGTAGATCCCCCCGGTCAGCTCGCGCACGAACACCAGGTCCACGCCCTGGATCACCTCGGGCTTCAGCGTCGAGGCGTCGGCGAGCGCGGGGTGCACCTTCACGGGCCGGAGGTTCGCGAACGCCCCGAGCGACTGACGCAGCCGCAGAAGTCCCTGCTCGGGGCGGAGCCGCTGCCCGGGGTCCGACCACTTCGGTCCCCCCACCGCACCCAGGAGCACCGCGTCCGAGGTGAGGCACGCGCGCAGCGTCCGGTCGGGGAGCGGATCACCCTCGGCATCGATGGCCGCCCCGCCGAAGGCGAGCTCCGTGACCTCGAGCTCGTGCCCGTAGAGCTGCGCCACCCGGCCAAGACAGCGCAGCGCCTCGGCGATCACCTCCGGTCCGATCCCGTCGCCCGCGAGCACCGCCAACCGGGCCTTCATGCGCGGCGCTCGTACGCCTCGATTTCCTCGCTCCGCTCGAGGAGGAACGCGAGCTCGTCGACGCCGCGCAGCAGGCAATGCCGGGCGAAAGCCTCGAGCGGGAAGGTGACGATGCGGCCGCCGGGGAGAGCGAGCGTGCGCGCCGCGACATCGAGCGTGAGCTCCGCGCCCGGGTGGGCGAGGAGCCAGCCGCCGACCGTCTCGTCGACGGTCACCGGCAACAGGCCGTTCTTGAGCGCGTTGCTGCGAAAGATGTCGGCGATCTCGGTGCTGATCACGGCGCGGAGCCCTGAGTCGGCGAGCGCCCAGGCGGCGTGCTCGCGGGATGAGCCGCAGCCGAAGTTGCCTCCGGCGACGAGGATCCGGCAACCCTCGGCCTCCGGACGGTTGAGCGCGAAGTCGGTCCGCCGACTCCCGTCGGGAGCGTAGCGCCAATCGGCGAACAGGTGCCGGCCGAGACCCGAGCGCGTGGTGGTGGTGAGAAAGCGCGCCGGGATGATCTGGTCGGTGTCGATGTTGGCCGCCGGCAGCACCACGGTGCGCGAGGTGAGCGTCGTGAAGGGTTCCATCGTGCTCCCTCGGACTAAGGTGGCCCTACATCAGCTCGCGTGGATCGGTGACCCGGCCGCGCACCGCACAGGCCGCGGCGGTGAGGGGGCTCGCGAGGAGGGTGCGTGCGCCGCTTCCCTGGCGGCCTTCGAAATTGCGATTGCTGGTGCTCACGCAGTACTCGCCGCGCCCGACCACATCGCCGTTCATGCCGAGACACATGGAGCAGCCCGATTCGCGCCACTCCGCGCCCGCTTCGAGGAACACCCGATCGAGGCCTTCCGCCTCCGCCTGACGCTTGACCTGCTGGGAGCCGGGCACCACGAGCATCCTGAGGCCCGGGGCAATCCGCCGTCCGCGCAGCACGCCGGCGGCGCTGCGCAGGTCCGAGAGCCGCGCATTGGTGCAGCTGCCGATGAAGACGACGTTCACTTTCCGGTCCCGGATCGGCTCGCCGGGCGCGAGGCCCATGTAGGCGAGCGCCCGGGCGAAGGCGGCATCTCCCGGCCGCTCGGGGATCGCCTCGCCGATCGCAATGACCATGCCGGGATTGGTGCCGTAGGTGATCATCGGCTCGACGCCGGCAGCATCGATGTCGATCTCACGATCGAAGCGGGCGCCGGCATCGGTGGGGAGCCGCCGCCACTCCTCGAGCGCGCGCTCCCGGGCTTCGCCCCGCGGGGCGCGCGGGCGGCCGGCGAGATAGTCGAAGGTCGTCTCGTCGGGCGCCACCATGCCGGCCCGCGCGCCGGCCTCGATCGACATGTTGCAGACGGTCATGCGCTCGTCCATATCGAGCGCGCGGATGGCGTCTCCCCGGTACTCGATCACGTGGCCGGTGCCGCCCCCGACACCGAGCCGGCCGATGATCGCGAGAATGAGGTCCTTCGCCGTCACGCCCGCGCGCGGCGCTCCCGTCACGTTGACTGCGAGCGTGCGCGGCCGGCGCTGCAGCAGGCATTGGGTCGCCAGCACGTGCCCGACCTCGGTGGTGCCGATCCCGAAAGCCAGCGCCCCGAAGGCGCCGTGGGTGCTCGTGTGGCTGTCGCCGCACACGACCGTCATGCCCGGCTGCGTGAGCCCGAGCTCGGGCCCGATGATGTGCACGATGCCGCGCTGGCGGTGGGTGAGGCCGAGCAGCTCGATGCCGAACCCGGCGCAGTTGACTTCGAGCTCCTCGATCTGTCGCCGGGCGGCTTCGAGCGCGATCGGCAGGCCGCCGAACACCTGGCTCGTGAGGGTCGGCGTCGAATGGTCCATGGTCGCGAGCGTGCGCTCGGGCCGCCGCACCCTCAAGCCCCGCTCGCGCAGCAGCGCGAACGCCTGCGGCGAAGTGACCTCGTGGACGAGGTGCAGGTCGACATAGAGCAGCGCGGGCGTGTCGGCGGTCTCGCCGCTCACCACGTGACGCTGCCACACCTTGTCGAAGAGGGTCTGGGGAGAGCGCGCCATCCGTGAAACCCGCGCGCGCTCAGCCGGAGGCGGCGACCCGCGGCGCCGACATGTCAACGTAGTCGAGCCAGCCCCACTGGTCGGGCGTCTTGCCCGAGAACAGGCCGAAGAACGCGTTCTGCAGCGTCTCGGTCACGGGTCCCCGCTTGCCGGCGCCGATCGGCAGCCGGTCGACCGAGCGAATGGCGGTGATCTCCACCGCAGTGCCGGTGAAGAAAGCCTCGTCCGCGAGGTAGAGAAGCTCGCGCGGAATGGCGCACTCGCGCACCTCGAGGCCGCGCTCGCGGGCGAGCCGCATCACGGTGTCGCGCGTCAAGCCCCCGAGCACCGAATGCGCGAGCGCCGGCGTCAGCAGCACCCCGTCCTTCACCAGGAACAAATTCTCGCCCGAGCCCTCACTCAGCGTGCCGTCGGGGGCGAGCCCGATGCCCTCGGCGAAACCGAGCCGCCGCGCCTCCGCGCCGATCAGCTGGCTCGAGAGGTAGTTGCCGGCGGCTTTGGCGAGCGCCGGGAGTGTGTTCGGGGCCACGCGCTGCCACGACGAGACGCAGGCGTCGACGCCGAGGTCCTCGCCCTCGTGAGCGAGGTACTTGCCCCATTCCCAGGCCGCGATCGCCACCTCCGTCGGCGGCTCGACCTTGGGCGTCACCCCGATCTCGCCGTAGCCCCGGAAGACGACCGGCCGGATGTAGGCGCCGCGCTTCAAGGCGTTCGCCGAGATCACCTGACGGCAGGCCTCGTTGATGGCTTCCGCGGAGAAGGGGATGTTGATGCGATAGATCTTCGCCGAATCGAACAGCCGCCGGGTGTGATCGCGGAGCCGGAAGATGGCCAGCCCGCGCGGGGTCTCGTAGGCGCGTACACCCTCGAATACCGAGGAGCCGTAGTGCAGCGCGTGCGCCAGCACGTGCACCGTGGCCTTCTCCCAGGGCACGAGCTTGCCGTTGAACCAGATGAACTGCGTGGCGGGAATGGGCATGCGGGCTCCTTGGAGGCCTGCGGCTCCTCAGGCGGGCGCCGCGGCGCTGCGCTCCTCGCGCGGGCGGGTTCCGGCCTGCGCCAGCTCGATGCGGTTGATCACTTCGAGGAACGCGCGCGTGCCGGACTCCACGATGTTCGTGCTCACGCTCGCGCCTCGATAGGTCTTGTGATTGTACTCCACGTACACCCGCGCCTCGCCCTGGGCATCCTCGCCCTCGGAAACGGCGTGCACCTCGAACTTGCGCAGCACGACCGCGATGCCGGTCGCCGCCTCGATCGCCTTGAAGGCCGCATCCACCGGCCCGTCGCCGGTAGCACTCTTCTCGACGCTGCGGCCGTCGGCGTGACAGAGCCGCACCAGCGCGCGCGCCGGAGTGTTGCTGCGCGCCTCGGTGGCGAGCTCGGTGAGCGTCCAGGGACCGCTGGCTGAAGCCCCCGCGCGCAGCACCAGCGCCTCGATGTCCCCGTCGAACAGCTCCTTCTTCTTGTCCGCCAGCGCTTTGAACTCCTCGAACACGCGGTTGAGCTCGAGCTCATCGAGCTCGAACCCCAGCGCGCTGACCCGCTCGCGAAAGGCGTGCCGGCCGCTGTGCTTGCCGAGCACCAGGTGGCTGCGCGACAGCCCGACATCCTCGGGCCGCAGGATCTCGTAGGTCGAGTGGTGCCGGAGCATGCCGTGCTGGTGAATGCCGCTCTCGTGCGCGAAGGCGTTCTCGCCCACCACCGCCTTGTTGCGCGGGATCGGCATCCCGGTGATGCTCGAGACGAGCCGCGAGGTGGGATAGAGGCGGCTGGTGTGAATGCCGGTGCTCACGTTGAAGAACGCCGCGCGCGTCTTCAGCGCCATCACCACCTCTTCCAGCGAGCAGTTCCCGGCGCGCTCGCCGATGCCGTTGATGGTGCACTCGATCTGCCGCGCGCCGGCGACCACCGCGGTCAGGCTGTTGGCGACCGCCATGCCGAGGTCGTCGTGGCAGTGCACCGAGAGGCGCACCGTGTCGATGCCGCGGACGTTCTTGCGCAGGTAGCGGAACAGCTCCGCGAACTCATCCGGGACGGTGTAGCCGACGGTGTCCGGGATATTCACCGTGGTCGCGCCGGCGCCGATCGCCGCCTCGATCACCTGGGCGAGGAACTCGAGCTCGGTGCGCGAGGCGTCCTCGGGGGAGAACTCCACGTCGTCGCAGAGCTCGCGCGCGCGTGCGACGCCCGCCGCGGCGAGGCGCAGGATCTCGTCCTGAGCCATGTTGAGCTTGTACTGGCGGTGAATGGCGCTGGTGGCGAGGAACACGTGGATGCGGTGCCGGGGCGCCGCAGCGAGCGCGCGCGCGGCGAGCTCGATGTCCTCGAAATTGCAGCGCGCCAGTGCGCAGATGCTCGGCCCCGGCACCTCGCGCGCCACGGCCTCGACGCTCTCGAAGTCGCCGCGCGAGGCGGCCGGGAAGCCCGCCTCGATGACGTCCACGCCGAGCTCGGCGAGGGCGCGGGCGACCCGCAGCTTCTCGGGTCGCGTCATGCTGCAGCCGGGGGACTGCTCGCCGTCGCGCAGCGTCGTGTCGAAGATCAGGACTTGGTCGGGATTGGCAACCATGATCAGTTCCTCAAAAGCGTCGCCGTGGTGTCAGGCCCGCTTTTCATTGAGCCAGGGCATGCGCGCGCGCAGCGCCGCGCCGACTTTCTCGATCTGACGGTCGACGTCCTCGTCGAGGAGTCGCTGGTAGTTGGCCCGCCCCGCAGCGTTCTCGCGGATCCACTGGCGCGCGAACTTGCCGCTCTGCACTTCCTTCAGCACCTTGCGCATCTCGTTCTTCACCCGCTCGTTGACGATGCGCGGTCCGCGGGTGAGATCGCCGTACTTGGCGGTCTCGCTGATGAACTGGTGCATCTTGGCGAGCCCGCCCTCGTGCAGGAGATCGACGATCAGCTTCAGCTCGTGCAGGCACTCGTAGTAGGCGACTTCCGGCTGATAGCCGGCCTCGACGAGCGTCTCGAACCCCTTGACCACGAGCTCGGTGGCGCCGCCACAAAGCACCGCCTGCTCGCCGAAGAGATCCGTCTCCGTCTCCTCGGCGAAGGTGGTCTCGAGCACCCCGCCGCGTGTGCCGCCGATCGCGTGCGCATAGGCGAGGGCACGGGCGTGCGCCTTGCCGCTCGGATCCTGGGCGACGGCGAGCAGGCAGGGCACGCCGCGACCTTGGCTGTACTGGCGGCGCACGAGGTCCCCCGGGCCCTTGGGAGCGATGAGGACTACGTCGAGGTCCGCGCGCGGCTTGATCTGCCGGAAATGGATGTTGAAGCCGTGTGCGAAGAGGAGCGTCGCGCCCTTCCCGAGGTGCTTCTTCACGGAGTCGTAGAGCGCCTTCTGCGCCAGATCCGGCACCAGCATGGCGACGAGATCCGCGCCCTGGACGGCATCAGCGGGCTCGGCGGTCTCGAGGCCGTCGCGGCGGGCCTTCTTCCAGCTCGGTCCGCCCTTGCGGACACCGACCACGACGTCGCAGCCCGAGTCCTTCAGGTTCAGGGCATGCGCGCGTCCCTGGCTGCCGTAGCCGAGCACGGCGATCCGGGCGCGTTTCAGCGCCTTGCGGTCGACGTCTTTCTGTGAATACAACCTCATTTCGCCACTCCCTCACGGGCCCGCGGGCCCCAGCTAAGCACAAAAAACCCCGCATCGGCTCATCGCCGGTGCGGGGTTTAAGATCTCTTGCTTCGCTCGTGCCTGGAATTTCGTCAGGCGTTCGCGCATGCCCCGCACCGCTCGCTCCCGCTAAGGAGCAGCAGCCGGGGCAGGGCCAGCAGCAGCGGCCGGAGCGCGGTGCGGAGCGCTGCGCGGTCAGGGGCCGATGTTGCGTTGGGCGTCATGGATGCGAACGAAAGCCTGGTCAGCCGATGTCAGCACAAGGACCGTCGGCTTGTCAACGCGACTCGCGCTTCCCGCACCCGGCGCTGTTCGGGGCGTCCGCGCGGCGATTAAGCTTGCGCGCGTGTCCGCCGGCCGTACCGTCAAACCGAGCGCGCTCGCGGAAGGCATGTACCGCCGCGAGATTCTCCCCTGGGGGCTGCTCGGACTTGCGCTCGGGCTGGTCGAAGGGGCGACGGCGGCGGTGCTCGTCAAGCGGCACTTCGCCGGCGTCGCGCCACGCTTCGTGGTCAATCTCGCCGTGGCGCTGGTGTCGGGCGCCCCGGCCTTCTCCAACGTGCTCTCCTTCGTGTGGGCCAACGTCGCGCACGGGCGCGCGCGCGTGCGGCTGATGGTAGCGCTCCAGGGCACGTTCGCACTGTTCGTCGGCTGCGTGGCCTTCGCCTCGCACGCGGCCGCGGGACTGGTGATCACCGTGCTCTCCATCGTGGCGGCGCGGGTGCTGTGGGGGGGCATTCTGACGGTGCGCGCGGCGGTGTGGACCGCGAACTATCCGCGTAACGTCCTGGCGCGCATCACCGGGCGCATCGCCATCGTGAATGCGATCGCGGTGGCGACCTCGGCGGCGCTCGTCGGGTGGGTGCTCGAGGCGCAGGCCATCGATGCGCGCTGGCTTTATGGCGCGGGCGCTGCGGCGGGCCTCACCGGCGCGTGGCTCTACCGCTCGATGCGCGTGCGGCGGGAGTTCCGGCTGCTGGCGGCCGAGGCGGCGAGCGGCGCGCGCAGCGACCCCTTCAGCCTGCGCATGCTGATGGAGATCCTCCGGGAGGATCCCTCGTACCGCGAGTACATGCTGTGGATGGGCATCTTCGGCGCGGGAAATCTCATCCTCACCGCGCAGCTGGTGCTGGTGTTCTCCGAGCAGCTGCACCTCTCGAGCGCCACGCAGATCGGGCTGCTCGCGGTCGTGCCGCTCATCACGCAGCCACTCTTCATGCCCTGGTGGGCGCGGCTGTTCGACGGGTCGCATGTGGTGCGCTATCGCTCCCGGCAGGGCTGGGCGATCGTGCTCGCGACCGCCGCCATGTGCGCCGGGGTGTTCAGCGGGACGCTCCCGCTCCTGTGGGTCGGGGCGGTCCTGCTCGGCGCCGCCCAGGCGGGCGCCAATCTTGGCTGGAATCTCGGTCACAATGACTTCGCCTCGATCGGCCGCGCGCAGCACTATATGGGCGTGCATGTCACGCTCACGGGGGTGCGCGGCGGCCTGGCGCCACCAATCGGCGTGCTCGCCTACATGGCACTCGAGGGGTGGCACCGCGGCGCCGGAGAGTTCGCGCTGCTGCTGCCGCTCGCCATGACGGCCGCCGGCGCCCTCGGCTTCAAGCGGATGCAAGGCGCGCTCGCCGATGCCTGAGAATTGGCCGATGCATGAAGACGAGGGTCCAGCCGATGAAAAAGAGCATTGATCCGCGCGGGTACTCGCGAATCGTGATGGACGGCGCCAGGCAGGCCCCCTCGCGCGCCATGCTCCGGGCGGTCGGGTTCCGGGACGAGGACTTCGGCC
The DNA here is from genome assembly GCA_001914695.1 of Gammaproteobacteria bacterium 13_2_20CM_66_19. Taxonomy (GTDB): domain Bacteria; phylum Pseudomonadota; class Gammaproteobacteria; order Steroidobacterales; family Steroidobacteraceae; genus 13-2-20CM-66-19. The sequence continues at coordinate 12,952 of MNCZ01000028.1, forward strand.
GGCCGCAGATCGGCGTGGCCTCGACCTGGGGAAACGTCACGCCCTGCAACATGCACATCGGCGATCTGGCCCGCGAGGCGTCCGTCGGCGTCGACGGCGCCGGGGGCAAGAGCGTGCTGTTCAACACCATCACGGTCTCCGACGGCATCTCCATGGGCACGCCGGGGATGCGCTACTCGCTCGTCTCGCGCGAGCTCATCGCGGATTCGATCGAGGCTGTCGCAGGAGCGGCAGGCTTCGACGGTTTCGTCGCGCTCGGCGGCTGCGACAAGAACATGCCCGGCTGCGCGATGGCCATGGCGCGGCTCAACCGTCCGGCGGTGTTCGTCTACGGCGGAACGATCCGCCCCGGCGCCGAGCGCCGGGACATCATCTCGGTCTTCGAGGCGGTCGGCGCCAACGCTGCGGGGAAGCTCTCGGATGCCGGCCTGCTCGAGATCGAGCGCACGGCCATCCCCGGGCCCGGCAGCTGCGGGGGAATGTACACGGCGAACACCATGGCCTCCGCCATCGAGGCCCTGGGCTTGTCCTTGCCGGGCAGCTCCGCCCAGGAGGCCGTCGGGGAGGAAAAGCGCAGGGACTGCCGCCGGGCGGGGGAGGCCGTCGTTGGCCTTGTACGCAGCGGCTTGAAGCCGCGCGACATTCTCACCCGGCAGGCGTTCGAGAACGCCATTACGGTGGTGATCGCGCTCGGGGGCTCGACGAATGCAGTGCTGCACCTGCTGGCCATCGCGCATGAGGCGCGCGTTCGGCTCGACCTCGACGACTTCACCCGGATCGGTCGGCGCGTGCCGGTGCTCGCGGATCTCAAGCCGAGCGGCCGCTACCTCATGTCCGAGCTGATCGCGATCGGCGGCATCCAGCCGCTCATGAAGATGCTGCTCGCAGCAGGGCTCCTGCATCCGGACTGCCTCACGGTCACCGGTCATACACTGCGGGAGAATCTCGAAAACGTTCCCATGTACATGAGCGGACAGGACATTGTGCGCCCACTGTCGAACCCGCTGAAGAAGGACAGTCACCTCGTGGTCCTCTACGGGAACCTCGCGCCCGAGGGCGCGGTGGCGAAGATCACCGGCAAGGAAGGTGAGCGCTTCGCCGGAAGGGCGCGGGTGTTCGAGGGCGAGGAGCGCGCGACGCAGGCGATCCTCGGTGGCCGGGTACGCGCGGGGGACGTGGTGGTGATCCGACGGGAGGGCCCGCGCGGGGGACCCGGCATGCGCGAGATGCTGAGCCCGACCAGCGCCATCACGGGACGCGGCCTCGGAGCGCAGGTGGCCCTCATCACGGACGGGCGTTTCTCCGGGGGCAGTCACGGCTTCGTCGTGGGGCATGTCTCCCCGGAGGCGGCCGTCGGCGGACCGATCGCGCTGCTTCGCCACGGCGACCGGATCCGTATCGACGCCGCGAGAAGGGAGCTGCACGTGGAGCTGCCCGCCGCGGAGCTGCGGCGGCGGCGCGCCGCCTGGCGGCCGCCGAAGCCCTACGCGCAAAGCGGCGTGCTCGCGAAGTACGCGCAGCTCGTCGGAAGCGCCTCGCGGGGAGCGGTGACTGAGACGATACAGCCACGTCGGCGCCACTCTTAAGGCCGCGCCGGAGTTGTCAAGTGCGAAGCGCTGCGGTTACAGTTCGCGCAGCATTCGCTGGGCGCAGCCGCGAAGTCCGTCCACAGGGGGTCCTTCGGGCTATAAGGGCAACGAAAAAGACGTAAGTTGGCTTTTGCTCACCGGGGCTGGTGTGTTCCGACGGGGTCACGCTAAATAACTCATGACGGTCTACGTACACGATTCCCAGTTCTTCACGCGGCGCGGCGCCGTGCTGGTGGTCATCCTCGGCGTGCACCTGTTCCTCGCGTGGGCGCTCGCCACGGGGCTCGCGCGCCGCGTGATGGAAGTGATCGCGCCTCCGATCCAGACCGACATCGTGGAAGAGAGGAAGACGGAGAAGGAGCCGCCGCCGCCGCCGCCGCCGGAGTTCGAGAAGCCGCCGGCGGCGGCGGCGGCGGCTCCTTCTCCGTCTTCCTCTCTTCCACGATGACGGTCTGGATCGCCGCGGCCGACGAGTCGTACGGCCGCCGGCCCCGGCAAGAACTTTCCGATTTGCGACGATTACTACCCGCCCGCCTCGCGGCGCCTCGAGGAACAGGGCGTCACGGTGGTCGCATTCTGCGTCGACGCGAGCGGCAAGCTCACGGGCGACCCGACCATCGGACAGAGCTCCGGGAGCCCCCGTCTCGATGAGGCGGGCCTGAAGTGCGCGAAGTCGGGCTCCGGCCGTTACAAGGCGCCGACGGAAGACGGGAAGCCTGTGGCCGGGTGTGGCCGCTTCGCCGTCAGGTTCCAGATCAAGTGATAGGCAGTGCGCCGCCCGGTGCGGCCTAATTTCCGATTTCGAGGAAAACTAAATGGAAAACCAACCTACGGTCTCAACCGACAACCCTTACGGCCTGGCCGCGCTCTGGGCGACCGGGGACATCATCGCGCGCGCCGTGCTGGTCATCCTGCTGATCATGTCGCTCGCTTCCTGGTACGTGATGCTCACGAAGCTGTGGGACCAGCGCAAGCTCAAGCAGTCCGCGCGGGTGGTCGAGAAGCAGTTCTGGAGCGCGCCCTCCATCAAGGATGGCGTCGACCGGCTGAAGAAGGGCGATGAGTTCCGCGGCATCGCGGAGGACGGGCTGCGTGCCGCCTCGCATCACGACGGGCGCCTTACCGACCGCATCGACCTGAACGAGTGGATCACCATGTCGCTGCAGCGCGCGGTGGAGCAGGTGAACAGCAAGCTCCACAACGGGCTGGGGCTCCTCGCCACCGTCGGCTCGGTCGCCCCGTTCGTCGGCCTGTTCGGCACGGTGTGGGGCATTCTGGGCGCGCTGGTGAATATCGGCGTCGCCGGGCAGGCGAGCATCGACAAGGTGGCCGGCCCCGTCGGCGAGGCGCTCATCATGACGGCCATCGGGCTGTTCGTCGCGGTGCCCGCGGTCATGGGTTACAACTGGCTGCTCGGTCGCAACAAGGTCATCCAGGACGCGCTGCGGAACTTTGCCTCTGACCTGCATGCCTACCTGGTGAGCGGAGCCCGCGTCGGCGGCGAAAGCGGCGGGGCGCGGGCGGCCGGCGCCAAGGCGTCGGCGATCGGCAAGTGAGACCTCGGCGCTTCAGGAGTAGCTCGCCATGGCCATGAGTGTGGGTTCTGGTGGCGGGGGCGAAGTCAAGGTGATGGCGACCATCAACACCACGCCGCTCGTGGACGTGATGCTGGTGCTGCTCATCATCTTCCTCATTACCATTCCGGTGATCACGAAGACCGTGAACGTGACATTACCGAAAGCGGTCAACATCCCGACGCAGACCAAGCCCGAGAACATCACCATCGCCGTGGACAAGGACGGCAGGATCTACTGGAACGACAAGGCCGTGCCGGACCGCGATGCGCTGCTCGCCTACCTCAAGGAAGCCGCGGTACGCAAGCCGCAGCCCGAAGTCCAGATCCGCGCCGATAAGGAAACCCGCTACGAGGCCATCGGCCGCGTCATGTACGCGATTCAGCGCGGCGGCATCGTCAAGGTCGGCTTCCTGACCGAGCCCGACCACGGCATACGCGGCTACCGCTGACAGGGAGCTCACGCCATGGCAATGAGTGTCGGTACCTCCGCCGGGGACACCTTCTGCGACATCAACACCACGCCCCTCATCGACGTGATGCTGGTGCTGCTCGTCACCCTCATCGTGACGCTGCCGATCATGACCCACGCGGTGAAGCTCGACATGCCGAACGTCACCAACCCGCCGCCGCCGCCGCCCACGCCCCCCGAGGTCATCGAGCTCGAGATCGACTTCGACGGCACGGTGGTCTGGAACGGCACGCCGGTATCGAGCCTGCAACAGGTCGAGAGCTTCTTCCATGCCGAGCGGGACAAGGATCCGCAGCCGGAGATTCACCTGCGGCCGGATAGGCGGGCCAAGTACGATGTGGTGGCGAAGGTGCTGGCGGCCGCGCAGCGCAACCACATGAAGAAGATCGGCTTCGTCAATGTGGCCGAGTTCAGGGACTGAGGATCCAACGCAATGTTCACCCACAAGCTCAAGCTCACCCGCGCGGCCGTACGCGCGCTGTTCGCTAGCGCCCTCATCGCCGGCTGCGCCGGAGTGCTGCTCGCGGGACCCGCGCTCGCGGAGGAGGGCAAGAACAACGTCAGCGCCAAGATGGCCAAGCCGCTCAAGGCCGCGCAGGACGACCTGACGGCCAAGAGGTACAGCGATGCCATCCTCAAGCTCAAGGAGTCGCAGGCCAGCCCCGGCAAGTCGCCGTACGACCAGCACGTGATCAACGAGATGCTGAAAGTGGCCTACGTGAGGACGGGGAACTACGCCGACGCCGCCAAGGTCATGGAGGCCGAAATCGACGACGGTTTCGTGCCGCAGTCGGAGCTGCAGGGGCTGATACGGGGCCTTGCGCAGGTCAACTACCAGATCAAGAACTACGACAAGGCCATCGAGTTCGGCAACCGCGCCATCAAGGGAGGGTTCGCGGACGAGGAGCTGCGGACGCTGGTGGGCCAGGCGTATTACTTGAAGGGCGACTGGAAGGGCACGCTGCACTTCGAGGAAGGCCAGGTGGATAATGTGATCAAGGAAGGCCGCACACCCAAGGGCGAGGCGCTGCAGCTCATCCTGAGCGCCTGCGCCAAGCTGAACGACCAGCCCTGTGAGACGCGTGCGCTCGAGCGGGTCGTCACCTACTACCCCAAGCCCGACTACTGGTACCAGCTGCTGTTCACGCTGCGCCAGCAGACCTCGGGGAACGACGCCAACACGCTCCAGACCTACCGTCTCATGTCCGAAGTCGACGTGCTGAAGAATCCGGACGATTACACCGAGATGGCGCAGCTCGCACTCGAGGCCGGCTCACCCGGCGAGGCGCAGCGCATCCTCGAGAAGGGCATCGCGAAGGGAGTCTTCGCCGACCAGCGCGCGAAGCAGAAGAACGAGCGGCTGCTGGAGAGCGCGAAGAAGGCCGCGGCGACCGACCGGGCAAGCCTGCCGCGGATCGCGAAGGAGGCCGACGCCGCCGCCACCGGGGCGAAGAACGTGGGCCTCGGACTGGCGTATTTCGGCTACGGGGAGTACGACAAGGCGGTCGAGGAGATCTCCAAGGGCCTCACCAAGGGTGGGCTGCGCAGCGAGGGCGAGGCGCGACTGCTGCTCGGCATCTCGCAGCTGAAGGCCGGCCACAAGGAGGACGCGGCCAAGACCTTCCATGCCGTGAAGGGCGATCCCTCGCTCGAGCGACTCGCCAATCTCTGGACGCTGCACGCCAAACAGGCTTGAGGCGGGCGCGCGGCCGCCGGCGCTGAATCAAGGAGCAAAGGAGACGATATGGCTATCAAGGCGGGCGAGCGCATGCCCAAGGGCACGCTGAAGAAAATGACCAAGGAAGGGCCCAAGGACGTTTCGACCGATGAGCTCTTCAAGGGCAAGCTCGTCGTGCTGTTCTCGGTCCCGGGCGCCTTCACGCCGACCTGCGACGCCAAGCATCTGCCCGGCTTCGTGCAGCTCGCCGATCAGCTTCGCGCCAGGGGGGTCGACACCATCGCCTGCATGGCGGTGAACGACGTGTTCGTCATGAACGCCTGGGGCAAGGCCTCGGGCGTCGGCGACAAGATCCTGATGCTCGCGGACGGCAACGGCGATTACGCCCGGGCCCTCGGACTCGAGCTCGACGCCAAGGCCTTCGGCATGGGGCTCCGTGGCCAGCGCTTCGCGATCATCGTGAAGGACGGCCTGACCACGCAGGTGAACGTGGAGGCCCCGGGGGCCTTCAAGGTATCGGCCGCCGAGTACGTCCTGGGCCAGCTGTAGCGTCTAAATAAGTCGCTCGATCTCGGGAATGATCTGGAACAGATCGCCCACGAGCCCGAAGTCGGCGACCTCGAAGATCGGCGCCTCGGCGTCCTTGTTGATGGCGACTATAGTGCGCGCATCCTTGATGCCGGTGAGGTGTTGGATCGCGCCCGAGATTCCAACCGCCACGTACAGCTCCGGGGCGATGATCTTGCCCGTCTGGCCGACCTGCATCTCGTTGGGCGCGTAACCGGCATCGACCGCGGCGCGTGAGGCTCCCACCGCCGCCCCCAGCTTTCCGGCGAGGCTGTAGAGGATCTTGAATCCTTCCGCGCTCCCGAGCGCGCGGCCGCCGGAGATCACCCGCGCGGCGGTCTGAAGGTCCGGGCGGTCGCTCCTGGCCGCCGAAACCGACACGAAGCGGGTATGCGCCGGGAGCTGCGCGCTCACCGCGACCTTCTCGACCGGCGCCGGGGTCGCGGCAGGCCCCGCGGCCTCGAAGGAGGCCATGCGTACGGTACCCACGATCTTTCCGTCGCCGGCCGCTTCGACGGTGAGGATCGCATTGCCGGCGTAGATCGGACGGCGGAAGCGCGTCGGGCTCTCGATGGCCATGATGTCGCTCACCTGCGCCGCGCCGAGCAGCCCCGCGACGCGCGCCATCAGATCCTTCCCGAAGGTGGTGGAGGGGCCGAAGACGTGGGTGAAGGGCCCCGACAGCGCGACCAGCTGCGGCGCCAGCACCGCCGCGAGCGCGTGCTGGTTGGCCGGATTCTCCACGGCCAGCACGCCGCTCACGCCCGAAAGGCGCGCGGCCTGCGCCGCGACGGCCGCGGCATCGACCGCGCACACCGCGACGCTGATCTCGGCGCCGGCAACACCAAGGGCGCAGGTGACGCACTTGGCGGTGCTCACGTTGAGCTTCGCGCCGTCGTGCTCGGCGACGATCAGGACCTTCCAGCTCACAGCAGCCCCTTCTTCCTCAGCGCCTCGACGAGCTCGGCCGCGTCCTTCACCCGGATGCCTTTCTGTCTCTGCGGCGGCGGCTCGAAGCGCACGAGCTTCAGCTGCTGGCGCTGCTCGACGCCGAGCGCGGCGAGCGCGACGGTGTCGAGCGGCTTTTTCTTCGCCTTCATGATGTCCGGCAGCTTCACATAGCGGGGCTCGTTCAAGCGCAGGTCCGTGGTGACGACCGCCGGCAGGTCGACTTCCAGCGTCTCGAGTCCGGCATCGACTTCGCGCGTCACGCGCGCGCTCGAGGGTCCGAGCTCGAGCTTCGAGGCATAGGTCGCCTGGGGGCGATTCCACAGCGCCGCGAGCACCTGTCCGGTCTGACCGTTGTCATCGTCGATCGCCTGCTTGCCGAGGATCACGAGCAGCGGCTGCTCGCGCTCGACGAGCTTCAGCAGCGCCCGCGCCGCAGCCAGCGGCTCGACCACGCCGTCGGCCTGCACCAGTACGGCGCGATCCGCCCCCATCGCCAGCGCCGTGCGCAGCTGCTGCTGGCAGTCCGCCGGGCCCACGGTGGCGACGACCACCTCCTCCGCGCCGCCGCGCTCCTTGATGCGCAGCGCCTCCTCGAGCGCGATCTCGTCGAAGGGATTGATGCTCAACTTGACTCCGTCGGTGACCACACCGCTCCCATCGGGCTTCACCCGGATGCGCACGTTGTAGTCCACGACGCGCTTGATACCGACCAGGATGCGTCTCATTTGGAGCCTAAGTATAGCGGGGGCGCCGCAGGCGTTGTTGACGTAACGTGCCGCGCCGTTGACGGATTGCGCGTGCGGTCCCTGAGCCACCCCGTGAAATTGCGCTCGCCGCGGCGGGTGAGCGCGCCGCGCTTTACAAGACGCGCAATTTCCCGGGGGCCCCGGTAAAGTCGCTCGCCATGCTGAGCTACGCGCTGCGTCGCATCGCCGGATTCGTGCCGACGCTGCTCGTCGTCATCACCGCATCCTTCTTCGTCATGCGGCTCGCCCCCGGCGGACCCTTCGACCAGGAGCAAGCGCTGCCGCCCGCGGTGCGCGCGAATCTCGAGCGGCTCTATGGGCTCGACGAGCCGCTCACGCTGCAGTACGCGCACTACCTGCGCGCGCTCGTGCACGGGGACTTCGGGCCCTCGCTCCGGCAGCGCGATTTCACGGTCGGCGATCTCATCGCGCAGGGGCTGCCGCTGTCGGCGACGCTCGGCATCGCGGCGCTGCTCCTGGCGCTGCTGGTCGGCATTCCGGCGGGCATCGTGGCCGCGCTGCGCCGGGACCGCCTCGCCGACTATTGTCTCAATGTGTTCGCCGCGCTCGCCCTGGCGCTGCCGAGCTTCGTGACCGGCCCGCTGCTGGCGCTCGTGTTCGGCCTCTACCTTCGCTGGCTGCCGGTCGGTGGCTGGCAGCCGGGGGCGCCGCGCTACCTGGCGCTGCCGGCGCTGACGCTGGCGCTGCCGGTGGCGGCGAACGTCGCGAGGCTCACGCGCGCGAGTCTCCTGGAGGTGCTCGGCGCTCCCTACGTGCGCAGCGCCCGGGCACGCGGCCTCGGTGCGGCGCGCGTGCTGTGGGGGCACGCGCTGCGCCCGGCTCTGACGCCGGTGGTGAGTTACCTGGGTCCGGCGGTGGCGTTCGTGGTCACGGGCTCGCTGGTCATCGAGACGGTGTTTGGTCTGCCGGGGAGCGGGCGCTACCTCGTGCAGGGCGCGATCGACCGCGATTACCCGCTCGTCATGGGCATGATCGTGGTCTACGGCGCGCTCACCCTGTCTCTCAACCTCGTCGCCGATCTCCTGCACGGATGGCTGGACCCGGGCGTGCGGCATGAATGAGGCCCGCGCCCCCCGGGGCCCCGGATGGTGGAGCGATGCGCGGCGGCGTCTCTCCGCCAACCGCGCCGCCCGTGGGGCATTGGCCCTGATCCTCCTGATCGCGCTCCTGTCGGCGCTCGCGCCCTTCGTGAGTCCCTGGAGCTACGACAGCATCGACTGGCGGCACCTCGCACGCCCCCCCGGCCGCATCGCCGCGCACTGGTTCGGCACGGACCGCCTGGGACGCGACCTGTTCGTGCGCACGCTCTCGGGCGTGCGGCTCTCGCTCCTGATCAGCGTGCTCGCGAGCCTCGTCAGTCTCGCGATCGGCATCGCCTGGGGCGCCATCGCGGGGCTCGCAGGCGCTCGCACCGACGCCTGGATGATGCGCTTCGTCGACGTGCTGTACTCGCTTCCGTATCTCTTCATCGTCATCATCCTGACCACGCTGTTCGAGCGCGGGAGCATGGGGGTTCTGCTGCTCTCGCTCGGAGCCGTGGGTTGGCTCACGACCGCGCGCATCGTGCGCGCCGAGACGCGCTCTCTCAGGCGCCGCCAGTTCGTCGAGGCGGCGCGCGCGCTCGGAGTGCCGCCGGCGGCGCTGCTGCTGCGGCACATCGTGCCGAACCTCCTGGGCCCGGTGCTGGTGTACGCCACCCTCACCGTGCCGCAGATGATCGTGTTCGAGAGCTTCCTGAGCTTCCTCGGGCTCGGAGTGCAGGAGCCGCACGCGAGCCTCGGCAATCTCATCCTCGTCGGCGCCGAGGAGATGGAGTCGGCGCCGTGGATGCTGCTCGTGCCCGCGGCGTTCCTCGTGGGCCTGCTGCTCAGCCTCAATTTCCTCGGCGACGGCCTGCGCGATGCCCTCGATCCCCGCGAGCACTGATCCGACTCGCGCCGGGGCCGCGGATGGCGCGCCGGCGACGGAGGCGGTGCTGCGCCTCTCGGCGCTCACGGTCGCCTTCGACACGCCGGGGGGCACGGTCACCGCCGCACGCGAGGTCACGCTCGCCGTCGCCCGCGGCGAGTGCCTGGGGGTGGTCGGGGAGTCGGGCGCCGGCAAGAGCCAGCTGTTTCTCGCAGTGTTGGGCCTCCTGCCGGGGAACGGCCGGACGCAGGGGAGCGCCCGCTTTCGTGGCAGCGAGCTGCTGACTCTCGAGCCCACGATGCTGGATCACGTGCGGGGCGCCGGCATCGGCATGGTGTTCCAGGATCCGATGAGCTCCCTCACCCCGCACCTTCAGGTGGGCGAGCAGATTGCCGAAGTCATGGTCCGCCATCGCGGGCTCTCGCGCCGTCAGGCGCGCAAGCGCGCGCTGGAGCTGCTGCGCCGGGTGCAGGTCGCCGATCCCGAGCGCCGCTTACGGCAGTACCCGCACCAGCTCTCCGGAGGCATGCGTCAGCGCGTGATGATCGCGATCGCGCTCAGCGGCGAGCCGCAGCTGCTCATCGCGGACGAGCCGACCACCGCGCTCGATGTGACCGTGCAGGCGCAGATCCTGGCGCTCCTCGCAGAGCTCAAGCGCGAGCGGGGATTGGCCCTGGTGCTGATCACGCACGACCCGGGGGTCGTGGCGGGCATCGCCGACCGCGTGAGCGTGATGCGTGACGGTCGCATCGTCGAGACGGGCGCGGTGGGCGCGATCTTCCGCTCGCCCCGCGAGCCCTACACGAGGAAGCTCCTGCGCGAGGCGCGGGGTCCGGACCTTGCGGGCGATGCCCCGCACTCGAGCCCCCCGGCACCGGTGGCCCCGGGGGCTGCGGCGGCCCTCGAGCTCGCCGGAGTCAGCGTGCGCTATACGATCGGGCGCGGCTGGCTCGGCCGGCGGGCGAAGCTCGCGGCCTTGAGCGAGGTCAGTCTCGAGCTCGCCCGCGGCGAGGCGCTGGGCGTCGTGGGCGAGTCCGGCTGCGGCAAGTCGACCCTGGTGCGCGCCGTGCTGCAGCTGTTGCCGCTTCATGCGGGCCGCGTGGTGTGGATGGGGCGCGCCCTCGGGGGGCTTCCGCGGAGCGCGCTGCGCTCGCTCCGGCGCGACCTTCAAATCATCTTCCAGGATCCCTTCGGGAGTCTCGATCCGCGCATGACGGTAGGGGAAATCGTGGCCGAGCCGCTCGAGGTGCACGCGCGCGACTTCACTCCCGCCGCGCACGCCGCCGCGGTCACCGCCGCGCTCTCCCAGGTGCGGCTCGGCGCCGAGCTCTCGAGCCGCTACCCGCACGAGCTCTCGGGCGGACAATGTCAGCGGGTCGGCATCGCGCGGGCCATGATCTTGAGGCCCCAGCTGCTCGCCTGCGATGAGCCCCTGAGCGCGCTCGACGTCTCGACCCAGGAGCAGATCCTGACGCTCCTCGGGGAGCTGCGCCGCGCATCCCCGATGTGCCTCCTCTTCGTGAGCCACAACGTGGCGCTGGTGCAGCGACTGTGCGAGCGGGTGCTGGTGCTCTATCTCGGGCGCATGATGGAGCTCGCGCCCGCTGCGGCGCTCTACTCGCGCCCCTTGCATCCCTACACCCGCGAGCTCCTGGCCGCGGTTCCGGTCCCGGACCCGGACATTCAGCCGGCGCGCCTCGAGCGCGTGGGACGCGGGGAGCCGCCGTCGCCCCTCACGCCGCCGAGCGGCTGCGTGTACCGCACCCGCTGTCCGCACGCCGCCGCCGTCTGCCGCGAGCGTATCCCCGCCTGGGAGAAGCTGCCGGACGGGCGCTACGTGGCCTGTCATCGCTGGCGCGAGCTCGGTTGAGGAAAGGCCTCGGCGAGTGCTGTTATTCTTCGCGGATGAGGACCGAGCACACCATCCGCCCGAGCGAGGCCCTGCAGCACGTGCGTTACGAGATCCGCGGACGCCTCGCCCGGCGCGCCCACGAGCTCGAGCGCCAGGGCTACGAGATCATCTCGCTCAACATCGGCAACCCCAGGGCCTTCGGGCTGCGCACGCCCGAGACCATGCGGCTCGCCATGATCGAGAGCCTCGCCGACGCCGAGGGCTACTGCCATCAGAAGGGCATCTTCCCCGCGCGCGAGGCGGTGGTCATGCAGCAGCAGGCGCGCGGCGTCACCGGAGTCACGGCCGAGGAAGTCTTCATCGGCAACGGCGTGAGCGAGCTCATCGACCTCACGCTTCGGGCGCTGCTCAACGACGGCGACGAGGTACTGGTCCCGAGCCCCGACTATCCGCTCTGGACCGCTGCCGTGACGCTCAACCGCGGGCGGGCGGTGCACTATGCCTGCCGCCCCGAGAACGCCTTCGTGCCGGACCCCGAGGAGGTCGCGCGGCTGGTGAGCGCGAGGACGCGCGCCATCGTCATCATCAATCCCAACAATCCGACCGGCGCGGTCTACCCGCGCGTGGTTCTGGAGGCCCTCGCGCGACTCGCGGAGCACCGCGCGCTCGTCGTCTTCAGCGACGAGATCTACGATCAGATGACCTACGATGGCGCCGAGTTCGTGCCCATGGCGACTCTCGTGCGGGATACGCTGTGCGCGACGCTCTCGGGACTCTCGAAGGTGTACCGCGCGTGCGGCTATCGGGTCGGCTGGGCGGTGTTCTCGGGACGCACCCCAGGGGCGGCCGACTACTTGAACGCCCTCGAGCTCCTCGCCTCGCTCCGCCTCTGCAGCAGCGTGCCGGCGCAGTGGGCGGTGCAGACGGCGCTCGGCGGGTTCCAGAGCATCCGCGAGCTCGTCGCCCCGGGCGGGCGGCTGCACGAGTCGCGCGGGGCGATCTCGCGCGCGGTCGCGCAGAGCCGCTTTCTCACGCTCGCCCCGCCCGGCGGGGCGATGTACGCGTTCATCGGGGTCGATGCGGGCGCATTGCCGGACTTCGACGACCAGCAGTTCGCGCTCGACCTGCTCGAGCAGAAGCACGTGCTGGTCGCGCCCGGCGTCAGCTTCAACGTTCCGTACCGCAATCACTTCCGCATCACGAACCTCCCCGATGCGGGGACGCTGCGCGAAGTGCTCGCGCGCGTCGAGGAGCTGCTCGCGAGCTACGCGGGAGCCGCGCGCGCCGGAGGCGCCGCCGAAGCGGGTAGGGCTGTTGCGGACTCGGCGCGCGTGCCCTCTCGAGTGATTTCTCTGAAGAGACCGTAAAAAGCTTTGTTTTGTTCAGGCTTCCTAACGATGTAGCGAGGCATCTTCAGGACGGCGGCACGCTCATCGTGCCGTCCCTCCAGCGCGCGCACGCGGTGAGGCTGTGCTTCGCGGCCGCGGCCCTCGGGGAGGGGCGAGGGGTCTTCGCGAGCCCGGATGTCAGGACCGACGCCGTGTGGCTGCGCGAGGAGGTCGAGCGGCGCGCCGGGGAGGACGCCTCGGGGTGGCCGCGACTCCTCGAGCCTGCAGAGGAGTGGTTCCTGTGGAGGCAGTGCGCCGCCGAGGTGGCGCGCCCCTTCGCGCTCCTCAACGCGGGCGCACTCGCCGAGTCGCTGCAGCGCTCGAGCGAGCTCGCGGCGCAGTTTCGCATCCCGCTCGGCGGCGAGGGCGACGGCAGCGAGAGCGACATCCTCTGCCGGGCGCAGCGCGCATTTGACGAGCGCTGTCGCGACTTGCGGGCGACGAGCCTCGCCGCGCTCCTCGAGCGGCTCGCGGACCGGGGCACTGCCGGACGAGGCACTGCCGGGCGGGGCGCCCTCGAGCTCCGCGGCTTCGATACGGTCCCGCCCGCCTTAGGCGCGATCGTCGGGACATCGACCGCAGAGCCCAGGGAGTCCGCGGAGCCTCGAGGGCCCGTCGCGGCGGAGCCCAAAGTCCTGCGCGCCGAAGACACCCGGGAGGAGCTCGAGCGGATCGCCGGCTGGTGCCGGGAACGGCTGCTCGCGAAAGCGGATGCGCGGCTCCTCGTCGTGTTGCCCGGCGCGGCAGGCGCGCGCGAGAGACTCGCGGCGCTCGTTCGTCAGGCGCTCGATCCGGCGGGCGCGCTCGCCGGCAGCCGCGCTCCCTCGCGCGTGGCGATCGAAGGGGGACAGCCCCTCGCGCAGCGGCCGATGATCGCGCAAGCCCTCGCGACGCTCGTGTACCTCGCGGGCGCCGAGTCGGATTTCGAGGCCTTCAGTCGCTGGCTGCGCGCGCCTTACTGGGGCCGGCCCGCCGCGCCACTGCGGGCGCGGCTCGACGTGCGGCTCCGCGAGCGCCCCATGGCGAGGCTGCGCCTGCGGGACTTCCTCGGTGCGCTCGGTCTCGTGCCGGCGGATCTTCAGCCGACCGCGCGGGAGCTCAACGCACAGCTCACGGGCGCCGCCGCAACGCTCGGCGAGGGAAGCGCCTCGCCGCGCCTGTGGTCGGAGCGCTTCGCCGCCGCGCTCTCGGCGGCCGGGTGGCCCGGGCCGCTCGCCGCCGACGGCGTGGGGCAGCAGACACGGCTCCGCTGGCACGAGCTCCTCGATGAGCTCGGCGGGCTGACCGCGGGCGTGGGATCGCTCGCGCGCGAGGAAGCGCTGCGGCTCGTGCACGAGCTCGCCTCGCGCACCCCCTACCGCCCCGCCGACGAGGACCCGAGCGTGACCGTCTCGCCGGTGCCGTCGGATCCCGTGGTGCGGTACGACGGTATCTGGGTGGCGGGACTGCACGCGGAAGCGTTCCCGCAACCGCCGCAGCCGGATCCCTTCCTGCCGCTCGGCGCACAGGTCGCCTCGGGTGTGCCCTCGGCGAGCGCCACCCACCGGCTCGCGCAGGCGCGCGCCCAGCTCGCGGCCTGGCGGCGTTCGGCCGATGAGCTCATTCTCTCGGCGCCGGCGCATGCCGAGGACCTGGAGCTCCTGCCGAGCCCGCTGCTCGCCGGGACCGCACCGGAGCCGCTCCCGCGACGCTCCGCGTGGCTCCCCGCGCGGCTGCACCGCGAGGGCCTCACGGAGTCGCTCGTCGACGCCACGGGGCGCCCCTGGACTGCCGCTCTGCCGCTCCCCCGCGGCACGAGGAGCCTCGATCTCCAGAACCAGTGCCCGTTCCGCGGCTACGCGGAGCTGCGGCTCGGGTGCACCCGACGCGAGCGCATCGAGCCCGGCATCGCGCCCAACCGCCGGGGCGAGCTGCTGCACGCGGCGCTCGAGAGTCTCTGGGAGCGGCTCGGCGATTCGCGCTCGCTCGCAGGACTGTCCGATGCGGCGCTCGATGCCCTCATTGCGCGCAGCGTCGACGAGGCGGTGCAAGGGACGCTGGCGCGCCCGCTCCGCGGCCGGCGGACTCAACGCCGCCCCCGGGGCTCGCAGCTCGACCTGTTCGCGCGGCCCCCGCCGATTCTCGAGCGCGAGTGCCGCCGCGCCGCGCGCCTCATTCGAAGGCTCTGCGACACCGAGCGCGCGCGCGCCCCCTTCAGGGTCGAGGCCACCGAGGGGGACGTCCGCCTCACGCTCGCCGGGGCGACGCTGCACATGAGGATCGATCGCGTGGACGCGCTCGAGAGTGGCGGGCGCGCGATCCTCGACTACAAGACGGGCAAGCGCGTGAGCGCCGACTGGTACGGCGAGCGTCCGACGCACCCGCAGCTGCTCGCCTACGCCGAGGCCCTGGGACGTGACGTGGTGGCGCTCGCCACCGTCACCGTGAGCGCGCGCGAGGTGCGCTTCGAGGGGCTCGCGCGCGCGCCGCAGCTGCTGCCGCAGGTGAGGGCCGCGAGCGCGACGGGCGCGGCCGATGCGTGGGCGGAGCGCCAGCATGCCTGGCGCGCCGTCGTGACGCGTCTCATTCGCGCCTTTCTCGCCGGCGATGCGGCGGTGGATCCGAGGCCCGGCGCCTGCGACTACTGCCACGTGCGCGACGTCTGCCGGATCCTGGAGACGGGCGATGGCTGATCAGCTCGAGCGCGAGGACCTCGAGGCCCGCGTGCGCGCGCTCGATGAGCGCCGCTCGATCCTGCTGCAGGCCCCGGCCGGCTCCGGCAAGACCTCGGTCCTCACCCAGCGGTTCCTGCGGCTGCTCGCTACGGTGGACGATCCCGGCGCGATCCTCGCGGTCACCTTCACGCGCAAGGCCGCCGCCGAGATGCGCGCCCGGGTGATTCGCGCGCTGCGCGGGGAGGTGAGGGCGGACGAGCCCTGCGCGCCGGAGCTTGGGGGGCTGGCCGAAGCGGCGCGGCAGCACGCACGCTCGCGCGGCCGCAGCCTCGAGGAGGACACGCAGGCTTTGCGAATTCAGACGATCGACTCCTTCACCTACTGGCTCGCGAGCCAGCTGCCGATCGCCGCGCGCGCCGGCGGCGCGCTCGAGGTCACCGAGACGCCGGATGAGCTCTACCGGCGCGCCGCGCGCCGCACGCTCCTCACTGCCGAGCATGATGCGGCGCTCGGCGCCGATGCCGCGCTGCTCTTCGAGCGCCTCGACAACCAGTGGATCCTGGTCGAGAGGCTCCTCGCCGAGATGCTCGAGAAGCGCGCACACTGGCTGCGCTACGTGCTCGGGAGCGACCCCGGGGAGCTCTGTGGGCGAGTCAACGCGAGCTTGAGCCACATGGTGCGCGGGGAGCTCGCGCGCATGCTTGCACGGCTGCCGCGCGCGCTGCGGCTCGCCGCGCAGGAGCTGCCGGGTATCGGCGCGCTGCAAGAGGATCCCGCGCACCTCGGAGCGTGGAAGCGCCTGGCCGCGAGCACGCTCACGGGCGGGCACTGGCGTCAGCGGCTGACGGCAAGAGGGCTCGGCGCCGCCTACGAGGAATCCGCCGCTCGCACGGCGCTCCGCTCGTGCATCGAAGGACTCCGCCGCGTGGACGGTCTCGCCGAGCTCCTCGGGAGCGCTGTCCGTCTTCCCGCAGCGCTCGACGCATCGGACCAGGCGGCGATCGCGGCGCTGTCGCGCGTTCTCGCGCGGTCGGCGCTCGAGCTGCACGCCGAGTTCGCCGACAGCGGCCGCGTCGATTACACCTACGTGACGGGCGCGGCGCGCGCGGCGCTCGCCGAGGCCGGGCAGCCGACGGAACTCGCGCTGCGCACCGGGCTCTCGCTCCAGCACATCCTGGTCGACGAGTTCCAGGACACCTCGCTCGCGCAGTTCCAGCTGCTCGAAGCGCTCACCGCCGCATGGGAGGAGGGCGATGGACGCACGCTCTTCGTCGTCGGCGATCCCATGCAGTCCATCTATCGCTTCCGCGATGCGGAGGTGGGCTTGTTTCTCAGGGCGCGCGATCACGGCATCGGCAACGTGCGCCTGACGCCGCTGCGGCTCGCCCGCAATTTCCGGGCCACGGAGCCGCTCGTGGCGTGGAACAACGCCGTGTTCGAGCGGGTGTTTCCGGCCGACGACGACCTGCGTGCGGGCGCGATCGCCTTCAGCGCGAGTGTCGCGCGCGAGCTGCCGGAAGCCGGCGCCGCCGCCGCGGCGGCGCCGGTGCGGCTGCGGCTCTTTCCCGACGACCCGGCAGGTGAGGCCGCGGCCATCGCTTCGCGCATCGTCGAGCTGCGGCGGGACGATCCCCGGGGAACCGTGGCCGTGCTGGTCGCAGCGCACGCCCACGCCGCTCCGGTCGTGACGGCGTTGCGGGAGGCTCACGTTGACATCCGGGGCGTCGATCTCGTGCCGCTCGCGGAGCGTCCGATCGTGCGCGACCTGGTGCAACTCACGCGGGCGCTTCATGACCTCGGTGATCGCGCCGCCTGGCTGGCGGTGCTGCGCGCGCCCTGGTGCGGCGCGAGTCTCGCGGCGCTCACCGCACTCTCGGGCCTCGACGAGCCGCAGCTGATCTGGGAGGCGCTCAACGACGACGCCCGTCTCGCGCGCTGCGCGCCCCGGGAGCTCGTGCGGCTCGTGCGCGTGCGCGACGTGCTCGCGCAGGCGCTCGAGGGGCGTGGCGAGGGTCCGGTCGCGGACTCCCTGGAGGCGACCTGGGCGCAGCTCGGGGCGCCCGATGCGTACGCGGAGTCGGAGCTGAACGACGCGCGGAGTTTCTTCGGCGCGCTCGCCGAGCGCGCCGCTGCCTCCGAGTGGCTGGGTCCCGAGGACTTCGAGGCGCTGCTGCGCGACCTGTACAGCGACCCGGGCGCCTCGAGCGCCAATGCCGTGCAGATCATGACCATCCACCGCGCCAAGGGCCTCGAGTTTGATCACGTGCTGATTCCGGCGCTCGATCGCGCGGTTGGCGGGCCCGAACGGCCCCTGCTGCGCTGGATCGACCTGCCGAGCGAGAGCGGCCCGACCGATCTGCTGGTGGCGCCGGCTCCCGGCATCGGAGAGGAAGAGGGGGGCGAGCTCGCCGCCTACATCGGGAGGCTGCACGCGAGGCGCAATGTCCACGAGCGCACGCGGCTCATGTACGTGGCGGCCACCCGCGCCCGCCGCTCGCTGTACCTCTCGGGTGCGCCCCGATCGCGGGCCGACGCAAGCGTGGCGCCGGAGGCGCGCACGCTTCTCGGATGCCTCTGGCCGGTGCTCGGCGAGCGCTTCGAGTCGGCAGAGTCCCGAGCGTCGCCTGCGGGCGCGTCCCCGCCGATCCCGCCGCCTCGCGCGGTGACGCTGCGGCGCCTGCGGGAGGGATGGCGGCCGCCCGAGCTGCCGCCGGCGACCCCGCTGCCGCATCTTCCGCTCGGGCGCGCCTCGCTCGATCCGCGCGAGTTCAGCTGGGTGGGCGAGACCCAGCGCCACGTGGGGACCGTCGTGCACGCCTTCCTCGCGCGCCTCGCGGACTCCGCCCCGCTCCCCACCCCCGAGGCTCTCGAGGGCGCCCGCGAGGCGGTCGCGCGGCAGCTCGGGCGCGCGGGCGTGCCCGAGCGGGAGCAGGACGAGGCGACCCGGCAGGTCCTGGCGGCGCTCGCTCGCACGGTCGCCGACGAGCGCGGACGGTGGCTGCTCGGCGCCGGACACCGTGAGGCGTCGAGCGAGCTGGCCCTCACCGGGCTCGCGGCCGGGCGACTCCGGAGCGTCGTGATCGATCGCTGCTTCGTGGACGAGAGCGGCACGCGCTGGGTGGTCGACTACAAAACCAGCCGTCACGAGGGCGGCGGGCTCGAGAGCTTTCTCGCCGAGGAGCTCGAGCGCTACCGCGGGCAGCTCTCGACCTACGCGGCGCTCGCGCACCAGCTCGGGCCCGAGCCGGTGCGCGCGGCGCTCTACTTTCCGTTGCTGCGGGCTTTTCGCGAGCTCAGCTGAAGCTTCACCTTGAAGTAGTCGCTGCCGCGCAGCACTGCTGACCAACAGAAGGCAGGCTTTTCACCCCGTTGTTCACCTCAGCGCTCGGTGTTACGCTCCGCCGCCGGTCGCGGCGCGCGGCCTCAGGACATTCTAACTACAAGCGACAGGGAGATACCCATGTTGCGACTCGGCGGGGGTGAGTGCTGGTGGCATCTAACCGGCGCCGTGCCAGCGCGCTCGCGCATCGCAGACTCCCAGACAGAATCGCGAGCCACACGCTCGCGTAACGCACGTCTGATACAACACGTCTGATACAAGCAGAGGCGATCACTAGCAGCGAGGAGGTTAACGCTATGCGCATCGAGAGACGATGGTTTGTGGTGATGGCCATCCTGTTCCTGCCGTTGTTGGTCGTAGGAAACGCCTATGGAGAAACCAAGTACCGGTGGGATATCGTCAATCTCACCCTGGTTGGCACGACGCCCAATATCAACGCCGGCGGAATGGCATCGGCGCGGGCGCAAGACGACTCCATGATCACGATTACGGGTTCCGGGACCTTCACCGTAGGGGATGACGATGTGAGCGGAGGGGGTACCTGGAAGACCATCGCCCCCGACGGCACCACGGTGACCGGAATGGGCAACTACCTGGTGACGGGGCTCATTCGCTTCGAAGTGGCGCCGGGCCACCAAACGAGTATCTTGCACGACAATATCGGTGACGGCACGTTGGCCGACAATCGAGCCGGGTTGGCGTATCTGCGCATCGCCTACGACGATGGCAGCAAAGGAATCCTTGCGGTCAGCTGTCATCTGAGTGGCAATCCGCCGCCCCAGGGGCCCGATGCTGCGCCGGCGTCCATATTCGAGGGGATCACTGCATCCAAGGGATATGCAGACTACTGGAACCGCGTGGCACCGGCGGGGTCCCCGGGTACTGCAAACGCGAATCGCACGGTCTTCCACATTCTCTCAGGGGATTAGCCTCCGGCTTTGGTGGGCCGGATCTGGTCGGCAACGACAAGGATGCACGGGCAGGGCTAGTGGCGGACGATTCGGAGTGGTGGGCTAGAGGCCCACCACGCTCTTGCGTCTGAGCAGGCTTCGTTCCTCGGAGCACGGGATAGGTTTCGCTGCACCTGAAGGGAGAACATCATGAACCGCTCAGTACCGATTCTCGCGATTACCGTCCTGGCCTTGACTGCCAGCGCTCTGGCGTGGGGAGAGGACGGAGGAGGAACCGTGCAGGGCGGCGCCACCACCATCATAGCGGGTGGCACCGGAGCGCCCTCATTCGTGCCGGTCATTACCAAGCTCGCCTTCCACTGGCGGAACGGCCAAGGTCACTTCGAGTGCCTGGCGCTTGCGCCCACCAGCGCGGCGGCGGGAAAACCGGGGAGTGGGAACTTCGATACCAACGTCATGTACGTGACCGGAGCGATAACCGCCGTCCAGATCAACGGGTCCGTGGCGGTCTTGACGGGCTCAGCGGACGTCACCGGCCTCGGGGCCGGTACCAACCTGCCTTTCACGGCGACCGCCGAGCGTGGAGGCCCGGGCACGACGTTTGTTCTCACGATCTCCGGGCTCACGTTTCACGAGACCATCCTGGAAGGTGAAATCTCTTTCTGAGAGCGGTCTCGCGCCGAAGCAGATCCGCGCGCTCCGTGTGGCAGGGTTCTCCTGCCCGGCGCCGCAGCGCGGTGCCGGCATCGAGGTGTGGTGCGAGTCGCGGGTGTTATGAACAACACTTTCCGACGCTGTTGTCAATGGCTGGTCGCCGTGTCGGCGCTCGCGAGCATGACTGCGGCGTTGGGGCAAAACCCCGACGCGCAGATCGGGCGCGAGGTGGCGATACCCAGACACTTGCAGGACGGCGAAGAATTCAACACTCCTTTGAGCCAGTTGATCCAGTATGGGTCACAGCTTTTCACCGCCGAGTTCACCATCCAGGAGGGAGCGGGGCGCCCATTGTCGAAAGGGACAGGTGCCGTTCTGTCGGACCCGAGTTCGCCACTGGTGTTCCCGAGAAACTTCGACAGAGTCTCCTCGCCTGACGCGAACGCATGTTCTGGCTGTCACAACGTCCCCGTGACAGGGGCAGGCGGCGACCGCGTGACGGAAGTCTTCGTGCTCGCACAGCGCTTCGATCGTTTAACCTTCGATCGCACCGATCCCATCGGGACCCGGGGTGCTGTAGATGAGTCCGGAAAGCTCGTTACGATGGAGAACGCCACCGACGACAGAAAAACGATCGGCATGAATGGTGCCGGGTTCGTCGAGATGCTGGCCCGGCAAATGACAGCCGAGCTGCAGACCGAGCGGGACGCCACGCCTCCGGGCAGCAGCACACCGCTGACGTCCAAGGGAATTTCCTTCGGCAGCCTGACACACAACGCGGACGGGACCTGGAATGTCTCGCACATTCAAGGCCTGGCGGCTCCGAGCCTGTCGAGTCCGGGCACTACCCCACCGAGCCTGATCATCCGGCCTTTACATCAGGTAGGGAACGTAGTTTCCCTGAGGCAGTTCAGCAACAACGCGTTCAACCATCACCACGGTATGCAGGCCGAAGAGCGCTTCGGGCTCAATGCCGACCCCGATGGGGATGGTTTTACGAACGAGCTGACGGTCGCCGACCTGACCGCGGTCTCCCTGTTCCAGGCCACGCTGCCCGTTCCGGGCCGCGTCATTCCAAACGATCCCGCGGTGGAGCAGGCGAATCGGCTGGGCGAGGCGGTGTTCAATCAGATCGGCTGCGCAACCTGTCACGCGACCTTGCCGCTCACCGCCAACCACAATCCGGGGCTCCCCGGGCAGCCAGGCTGGATCTACTTCGAGCCCAGTCCGTATAACCCCGCCGTGGGCCCCAATTCACCGAACTTGCAGCTCGGACCCGCCAACTATCCGATCAGTGCTCCGGCACTCACCGTGGACCTGACGAGCGATATGCTGCCGCTTCCGCGCCTGCGAGCTCATCACGGGTTAGTCATGGTGCCGGCATACACCGATCTCAAGCTGCATGACATCAGCGCTACCAGCGACCCCGGGACCGATCCGGAATGCGAGCCCCTCGACCAGAACCAAGCGGCGGGATCACCGGGATTCTTCGCGGGGAACTGCAAGTTCATTACCCGCAAGTTGTGGGGGTTCTACAATCAGGGCGGGGCGTTCATGCACCATGGGAAGTTCACGACCGCCAGGGAAGCTGTTGAAGCGCACAACGGCGAGGCTCTGCCCCAGCGCTTGGCATTCGACGCACTGCCAACGGATCTGCAGAACGATCTGATTGAATTCCTGAAGTCCCTGCAGGTTCTGCCGCCGGGCTCGTCATCGCTGGTCATCGACGAACACGGCAAACCCAAGAGCTGGCCCCCCTCTGCCGACTCTTCGCCAGACGATCGGTAGCGCAACTACTCCCGCTTCTGGCCGCGGACTCCGATCATCAGAAAGTCCCGACGACCGAGAAGGGTCGTCTCCCGGTTGCGTCGGGCGCGCCGAGGAAGGGGAGAGAGCTCACGATCTCGGGCGGCGCGCCCCGGCGCGGGGCAACCAGCCCCTCGAGCTCGTAGCCCGGCTGCGGCGTCAGGCGGAGCGTCCCCTCGACCGCGAGCGGGCCGTCGAGGTCGCGCAGCTTTCCCGTCGGCTCGCCCTTGGCCTCCGGGAAAGTCAACACATAGCTGCCGAGCGGCGTCGCCAGGCCGGCGCGATCCTCCAGGTCGTGCGCCTCGATACGCCCCTTGAGCTGCGTGATGACCCCATGCTCAATCCGGACCAGCTCGAGATCGAGCGTCGCGCGGCCGTGCAGTGTGGCCGGGAGCCCCGGGATCAACGCCGGATCGAGCGCCAGGTCGGCCTTGACGTGACGGAGCGTCGCCCGCTGACCCAAACCGAGCTCGACGTCCGCGCTTGCCGTGTTCGCGGCGCGCGTGGCGGTGACGTGCCCTGCAAGCCTGCCGTAGAGCAGCCGCATGGGATACAGCTCCCAGCTGAAATCGCCGACCGGCGTGCCCTGCACGCGAAGTCCGCTGCACACTCCGCTCCAGAGCGTGCCCTCGACGCTCGCGCAGGCTCCGCGCGCGCTCCCCCCCCCGGGGATCACCCAGGCCGCCGGCATGCGGGCGAGGAGGATGGCCGCGAAAGCGACCACAGCAAAGAGCGCGATCCAGGCTCCCCGCTTCACTTCACTTCTTCAGAACGAGCGCGGCATTCACCAGGCCGGTCGCGTCGGCTCTCTCGATGGTGGCGGATTCGACGCTGGCACCGTTCTGCTGGGCGAGGCGGCCGAGCCAGGCGACGAGACTATCGAACGGCGCCCTTTGCAGGCGCACCGAGAGGGCCCCGGGGCCCGCGGGCTCACTCGTGAGGGAGCCGGCCAGCCCCGCCTCGCGCGCCGAGCGGTCGACGATCACGAGCAGCGACTCGCCCGTGGCCGCGGGCTGTGCCGGAGAGGAGGCGAGCTCCGGCGCCACGCCCTGCATCCAGCTGAGGTCGGCGCGCTTGCTGGCCAGGCGGTCGTGAGCGTGCGCGACGCTGCGATCGAGAGGAATGAGCACACCGAAGACGAGCATCAGCGCGGCGAGCGCGAGAGCCCCGAGGACCAGGCGCCGCTCGCGCGCCGAGAGCGCGGCCAGGGATTCGAGCGAGAGAGCCTCGCGCGAGAGCGTCATGAGCGCGCCCCCGGCGCATCCCCGGCGCGCACCTGCATGCGTCCCTCGTAGGCCGAGCCGGTCATGCCGCCGCTCGTGAGATCGGCCTGCCAGCCGATGCGGCGCAGCGCCTGGCCGAGCCGATCGAGGCTGGCCGCATCCGGTGCGGAGAGCCTGAGGTCGAGCGCCCCGTCGTGATACTGGAGCGCCAGCACGGCGAGGCCCGGCACGGAATCGCGCGCCTGCGCCAGCGCCTGCAGCGCGGGCAGCAGTCCTCCGCCGGCGCCGCGCGCGGCCGCGAGGCGCTGCTCCATGCGGCGGCGCGCATCGAGCGCGCTCGGTTCCCCGGGCATGGCGGCGTGAAAAGCGTCGCGGATCGACACGTCGACCTGGCGCTCGCGGCTCTTCAGCCATTGCAACTCGCCCACCTTGCCGGCGACGTGCAGACCGAGGAGCGAGAGGAGCAGGATCGCCGCGACGCGCCAGGCGCGCAGCCCCGCCGCGCCCGCCGCGGCCGGGGCGTAGGCGCCCTGCAGGAGATTGATCGGCGTCGCCACCGGAAGCTGCTGCGCGAAAACGGGGAGGGGCCCCTCGGTGAGGAGCTGGATCCTGACGCCGTCGAAGCGCGGGCGCGCGGCCTCCGCCTGCGCGGAATGCCGCTGCCACTCGGCGGCTCCGGCATAGAGAATCAGTCCGCGTCCGCCGCCGGGTGAGTCGGCGCCCCGCGACTGCGCGATCTCGAGCGCCTCGGCGAGTGCATCCGCGGGCAGCGTCACCGGCGCGGCTCCCGGCGCTCGCACAAACACCGCGTCCTCCTCGAGGAGCACCACCGCGTGGGCGGGATTTCCGGGCAGCAGGTCGCTCTCGGCGTGGATCGCCTCGGGCTCGATGCCGCTCGAGCGCAGCGTCGCGAGCCACTCATCGAGAAGCGCCCGCGCCACCACGGCCACCGGCGCGCGGGTGGAGTCGCTCGCGCGCTTACCGATGGCGAAGTGCAGATCCTCGATGTTGTCCGCCAGCTGCTCCTCGAGCGCGTAAGGCACGAGCTGCTGGAGCTTCAGGCCCGCCTTGACCGGAACCTCCGGCTCGGCGAGCAGCACGTCCGTTCCGGGGACGATCACCCACACCCGCCTTCCCGCGGTGCGCGTTGCCGCCGCCGCCAGCGGGCCGCTCTCGAGCGGCCCCACGGGCGTACCGCGCGCATCCACCACCAGCCAGGACGCCGGCTCGTCCGGGACACCCGGCAGGCGCAGCAACAGCCAGTCAGCCATCGGCGGATACTGTCATGGTTGAGGGCGGGGTGCCCATCGGTGTTGGCGAATCAATCCGGCGTGAAGCTGCGCAGGATCGGACGCACTTTGGCATCGCCTCCCCTCTCCTGATAGAGAAGACTGTACAAAGTGAATTCCGTACTGCCAATGGTGATGATGCTCGTGAGGCGAAAGTAGCTCGAGGCCTGGGCGATCTTCGCGTCGACCTTGGCTTTCAGCTGCGGGTCGGCGAACGCCGCGTCGTAATCCGCCTGGGTGGGGAAGCACCCCGGAGCGGCGGCGCGATTCTTCGCGAGCGAGTCGGGATCCGAGCCGAAGTCGGGATGTCCGAGGTAGGCATCGAGCACCTTGCCCGGGGCGGTGCAGATGTTGACCTTCACGTTGGGGTCAGCGGGGAGCGCCGCGACGTAGGGCGCGAGCGCGAGATAACGGTCGCGGCCAAAGCCCGGCAGCGCGAGGAGTTCGCTCGTGCTCGTGATGTAACGGTTGGCCGTCCGGTAAGGCGGCGTCAGGCCCATGTAGACGGTGTCCTCGGCGCCGTCGGGGGATGGCGTGCCATTCCAGTCGATCCAGTCGATGACGTAGCCCACCCACTTGGTCTCGAGCCCGACGCTCTGGAGCAGGTTGCTGAAGGCGGCGACCTGCACCGGATCGGGATTGCCCTCCCGGTCGGCGAGGCTGTTGAGGTTGAAGCGGCCCTGGAGGTCCTCGAGCGAGGCCTCGAGCATCACGCCCGGCACGACCTCGATCGGCCCGACGGGCTTGGCCCAGCCCTGAGCGGCGTAGATGTACTTCTTGTCGTTCTGGTAGACCGTGCGCAGCCCGTAGGCGGCCAGCGCCTCGGCGCCCTGCGCGACGAGGAGCGCCTCGTCGAAGGCATAGGTTGCCGTGCCGCGCCGCGCGCTCATCGCGTTCTCGTATGCGATCGCGGCGGCGATGACGGTACAGAGTGCGACCAGCAGGATCGCGACCAGGAGCGCGATGCCGCGCTGCGCGCCGCGCCGGTGCCGCGGTCGCTGGCGCCGCGCACGCGGCGTGTGCCTCCTCATCCGGGGATCTCGATGACCCGCACGATCTTGCCCCAGTCCTCGGTGTCGAGGGTGATCTCGACCGCGAGCGGTCGCTGGCGCAGCACCTGCTCCTGCCGCAGCGCGGTCGCTGGCCACAGCGTCTGCCACTGGTGCGCCTGGTCCAGGTAGCGAATCGTCAGCGCCTTGACGTGCGTCATGAGATCGCGCCGGTAGGTGGTGCTGGCGAGCGTCGGGTCGAGCACGTTCCAGTACTCGCGCCGGAGCGTACCGTTCTCCAGGAGGTAGGCGACCCGCTGCAACGCCGGACGTTGCAACCCGGCGGGATTCGCCCAGCCGCCGCGCGTCAGTGCGACGATGGGCGGCGGCCCCCCGGGAGCCGCTCCCTCCAGCGCCGGCTGCGCCGGCTCGTCGCCGATGGCCTGGCGCACCGGTCGCGGGGCGAGCTGCACGAAGTCCTGTTCCAACACGCGCACGCTCGTCTGAAGCTCGAGGAGCCGCGCCTGCTTCTCCTTGAGCGACTCGCGGCTGTTCGACGCCTGGGTGATGGTCTTGTAGCCGAGCGCGAACATGACGACAGTGATGAACACGGCCACGAGGACCTCGATCAGCGTGAAGCCGGCCTCACCGGGGCTGCGCCGCACGCTGCGACTCGACCGGGCGTGAGCGCTCACGGGGTTCCCCGCCGATTCGTGGGCGCCTGCGGCGGCGGCGGGGCTGGCAGGTTTCCCGGAGGCGCTCCGGGCGGCTTGTTTCCCGAGGTGTTTCCACCGGCGGCGGCCGGTCCGGCCGGGAACTGGCTGCCCCAGTCGGGCTGGAATCCGTTAGGCGTACCGACCGCATCGCCCCAGATGCCACTCACCGTGGTGAGCCAGCTCCTCTCCTCCGCACCCACCTTAAGGTCCGCGGGGCGCACGCTGACGTCGATGCGCTCGACTCCGGGCACCTCGGTCGTGACCACCTCCTGGTGCCAATGCCAGCTGCGGCCGGCGAAATCGGTGTCGCCGTCGCTGTTGCCCGTCTGGGGCTGCTGGCCGGAGAGGCGCAGGTTCGCGATCCTGTTGAGCGCCACCCACTGGGCGAAGGTCTTGTCGCGCAGATACGAGGTGGTGCCCGCCGAGGAGGTGAGCGCACCCATGACCGCGGCCACGCCGATCGCGACGATCGCAAGCGCCACGAGCACCTCGATGAGCGTGAAGCCGTGGCCGGCGCGCGCGCTCTCGGCGGGCGCATGCGCCAGGCTGGCCACGGCGCGCGCGCTTCTCACGGCTTCGACTCCACCATGGGCTGCTCGATGACCTGGCCCTGGTCGTCCTGGGTGACGGTGACGCTGCGCAGGCCCCCCTCACGCTCGAGCGTCGCGGCGAAGCTCGTGAGGTCGCCATTCGAGAAGATCATCACCTGCGGGGTCTTGTCCCTGGCATCCTTGGGACGGGTCAGCACGACGGGACGCGCTTCCACCGTGAGCTTCACGCCGAGTCCGTCGGGGAGGCGGCGCGCCACGAGCGCCTCGTCGTCGGGCACGCTGCGCCAGAGGGCGCGGCGCACGTCGTAGGTCAGGAACTCGTAGCCGTCGTCCTGGAACAGCACGCCGTACTCGCGGGTCTGCAGCTCCGCCTGCTCGCGGGCGTAGGTGAAGAGGGCGAACAGCCTGTCGCTTTCCTTCTCGAGCTCGCGATCGCGCCCGGTGAGGGTGAATGACAGCACCATCAGCGCCGCCACCACGCCGATGATGACGACGACGACCATGATCTCGATCAGCGTGAAGCCGGCGCTGTCCGCGCCGGCACGCGCGCACTCCCGCCTCATCGTGGGGCGCAAGCTAGTCGGTGAGATTCCAGTTGCCGATGTCGGCGTTGATGCCCTCGCCGCCCGGCTGGCCGTCGGCGCCGAGCGTGTACAGGTCATACGTCTTGCCGTGCGTGCCGGGGTAGACATATTGATATTCGTTCCCCCAAGGATCCTTGCTCACGCGGTCGAGGTAGCCGCCGGGCTTCCAGTGCTTGATGCTCGGATCGGTCGGCTGCTGCACGAGCGCCCTGATGCCCTGCTCCGTGGTCGGATACTTGGAGTTGTCGAGGTAGAACAGCGACAGGGCCGCTTCGAGCGCCTGGATGTCCCCCTTCGCCTTGGTGACGCGCGCCTCGTCCACCTTTCCGAGCACCGTCGGGACGATGAAAGCGGCCAGGAGGCCGATGATGACCATGACCACCATGATTTCGATGAGGGTGAAGCCGCGCGAGCGCGTGCGGCTCGTCGGTCTGCTACCCTCGTGAGTGATGTAGCTCATGCGCGGGATGTCCGGGCGGCGGAGCCGCCGATGCGACCTGAAAGAGCTCTTCATCATAACAAATAGTGGATCAGAGCCCGTGATGCGTGTGCGTGGGCTGCTCCGGTCTCTCAACTACGACGGGCGCCTCGGGCTGATCCTCGCCGGCAGCTGCGTGCTGCTGCTGCTCGCGAGCCTCACCGGCGAGCCCGGCAGATTGCTGCTGCGCTATGACCGCGCGGCGCTCGCCGCGGGGCAGTGGTGGCGGCTCGTGACCGCGCACGTGGTGCACCTCGATGTGCGGCATGCCCTGCTGAACGACCTCGGGCTCGCTCTCGTGTGGGCGCTCTTTGCCCGCGACTACTCTCTGCGTCAGTGGGCGGCCGTCGTGCTGGGGGCGGTGGTGGCCATCGACGCGGGACTGTGGCTCTGCGATTCGACCCTCGAGTGGTACGTGGGTTCCTCCGGGGCGCTGCATGGGGTGATGGCGGCCGGCGCCCTGGCCCATCTGCGCCGCGGCGAGCGCGATGGAGCGCTCCTATCGGTCGCCCTCGTGGCCAAGCTCGGTTACGAGCACTGGGCGGGTGCGCTGCCGTTCTCCGCGAGCCTTCCGGTGGTGGTGAGCGCTCACCTCTACGGGGTCATGGGGGGCTCGGCGGTGGCCGTGTTCGTGAGGCCCCGCGCGCGGAGCGCCGT
The DNA here is from genome assembly GCA_001914695.1 of Gammaproteobacteria bacterium 13_2_20CM_66_19. Classification (GTDB taxonomy): domain Bacteria; phylum Pseudomonadota; class Gammaproteobacteria; order Steroidobacterales; family Steroidobacteraceae; genus 13-2-20CM-66-19. Next base: position 41,549 of record MNCZ01000028.1, read on the forward strand.
CGGCCCCTCGCTATAATCGATCCCGACTCGACTCCACCCGCCTTCAGGAGCGCGCATGTCGTTTGCCTTCGTGTTCCCCGGTCAGGGCTCGCAGTCGGTCGGGATGCTCCAGGCGCTCGCGGCCGCGGACAGCTCGGTTCGCACGACCTGCGATGAGGCGTCGCAGGTGCTCGGGTATGACCTCTGGAAGCTCGTGAGCGAAGGCCCCGAGGAGACGCTGAACGCGACCGAGCAGACCCAGCCGGCGATGCTCGCGGCGGGAGTTGCGACCTGGCGGGTGTGGCGCGCGCGGGGCGGTGCGCTGCCTGCGCTCGTCGCCGGTCACAGCCTGGGCGAGTTCACGGCGCTCGTGTGCGCCGAAGCGCTGCCGTTTCCCGCGGCGCTCGATCTCGTGCGCTTCCGGGGCCAGGCGATGCAGGCCGCGGTGCCGGCCGGCACCGGCGCGATGGCGGCGATTCTCGGTCTCGAGGACGAGGCGGTCGAGGCCGCCTGCCGCGAGGCCGCGCGGGGGGCCGTCGTCGAGGCGGCCAACTTCAACTCGCCAGGCCAGGTGGTGATCGCCGGCGACAAAGCCGCCGTCGAGCGCGCGATCGAAGCGGCCCGGACACGCGGCGCCAAGCGCGCGGTAAGGCTCCCGGTGAGTGTGCCTTCGCACAGCAGTCTCATGCGCGGCGCGGCCGCGCGGCTCCGAGAGAAGCTCGCCGCGATCGATCTTCGCGCTCCCCGCATCCGCTACGTGAGCGCGGTGGATGCCCGCCCCCACGAGCGGCCCGAGGAGATCCGGGAGCTCCTCGTGCTGCAGCTCTCGAGCCCGGTGCGCTGGACGGACACGCTGCGCGCGCTCGCGGCAAGAGACCTCGCGCAGATCATCGAATGCGGCCCGGGGAAGGTGCTCACCGGCCTCAACCGCCGCATCGAGCGGCGCCCGAACTTGAACTTTCTGGCGCTCGACGATCCCGCCTCGATCGAAGCGGCGCTGAGCGCAACCCGAAGGGATTCCCATGCTTGAGAAAGAAGTCGCACTCGTCACGGGCGCCTCGCGCGGCATAGGGCACGCGATCGCGCTGGCCCTCGGGACCGCCGGCGCCCGCGTGATCGGCACCTCCACCGGCGCCGAAGGCGCGGCGAAGCTCGGGAAGGACCTCGCGTCGCACGGATGCAACGGCCGCGGCGCCGTGCTCGACGCCGGCAGCGCCGCATCCGTCGACGCCCTGATGGCGGAGCTCGAGAGCGCGGGCGAGCTGCCGACGATACTCGTCAACAACGCCGCCATCACCCGCGACCAGCTGCTGCTGCGCATGAAGCCGGAGGACTGGGACGCGGTCATCACCACGAACCTCACGGGCGTCTTCCGGGTGTCCAAGGCCTGTGTGCGGCGCATGATGAAGGAGCGCCACGGCCGGATCGTCAACCTCACTTCCGTGGTGGGCGTGACGGGCAACGCTGGACAGGCGAACTACGCCGCGGCGAAAGCCGGACTTCTGGGATTCACCCGCTCGCTCGCGAAGGAGCTCGCCTCGCGCGGCATCACGGTGAACGCGGTGGCTCCGGGCCTGATCGACACCGACATGACGCGCGCGCTCGGCGAGGAGCAGCGCCGTGCGCTCCTCGAGCAGGTCCCGATGGGCCGCCTCGGGACACCCGAAGAGGTGGCGGGCGCGGTGTTGTTCCTCGTCTCCCCCCAGGCGGCCTACATCACCGGCGAGACGCTGCACGTCAATGGCGGCATGTACATGGGCTAGCGCGCGGTGCCCACGCGCGAGCGACGCCGTTGGGCGCACGCCACAGGGCGAGCCGAGCCGCGATCCGAACCGCATCACAGGGTCGCCAGTTTCGCCAGTAAAAACAATCACTCGCAGCCCAGGTACGCGATTGGCAGCCCCTGGGGGGGTCCCGTACAATACCGCGCCCGCTGGCGGCCTCGCGGCGCGAACGGCGGGTGAGCCCCTTTTCAGAAGACTATATAAGGACCAACCGCTAATGAGCACTGTTGAGCAGCAGGTCAAAGCCATCGTTGCCGAACAGCTGGGCGTGAAGCAGGAACAGGTCACGAACGATGCCTCGTTCGTCGACGACCTGGGAGCGGATTCTCTCGACACGGTCGAGCTGGTGATGGCCCTCGAGGAGGAGTTCGAGATCGAAATCCCGGACGAGGATGCCGAGAAGATCACCACCGTCCACCAAGCCATCGACTACATCAACGAGCGCCGCAGCAAGTCCTGATTCGATAAGGCGCCATACAGGTATCGTATGAGCAAGCGCCGTATCGTCGTAACGGGTCTTGGCGTGGTGTCCCCGGTCGGGAGCACCGTGAAGGCGGCCTGGGACGCCATCCTCCGCGGGGAGAGCGGCATCGGACCGGTGACGCGCTTCGACGTGTCCGCATTCCCGGTGCGCATCGGCGGGTCGGTGCGCGACTTCGACGTCAGCCAGTACATCTCGCCGAAGGAAGCCCGCCGCATGGACGACTTCATGCAGTACGGCGTGGCCGCCGGGGTGCAGGCCGTCAACGACTCGGGCATCGACTTTTCCAAGACCGATCCCACGCGCTGCGGCGCGGTCTGCGGCGCGGGCATCGGCGGCCTCGGCACCATCGAGGCGGAATACAGCGAGTACCTGAAGGGGATGAGCCCGCGCAGGATCTCGCCGTTCTTCGTGCCCGCCACCATCATCAACATGATCGGCGGTCATCTCTCGATCCGTTTTGGCTTGAAGGGCCCGAATCTCGGCGTGGTCACCGCCTGCACCACCTCGACGCACGCCATCGGGCTCGGCATGCGCGCCATTCAATACGGCGACGCCGACCTCATCGTCGCGGGCGGCGGGGAAATGGCCACCACGCGCTGCGGTCTCGGCAGCTTCGGCCAGGCGAAGGCGCTCTCCACACGCAACGACGCCCCCAAGGAAGCGAGCCGTCCGTGGGACCTCGACCGCGACGGGTTCGTGCTGAGCGACGGGGGCGGTGCGATGGTGCTCGAGGAGCTCGGGCATGCGCGCTCCCGCGGCGCCCGCATCTACGCCGAGGTGGTCGGCTTTGGCATGAGCGGTGATGCCTATCACATCACCGCGCCCCCCGAGGACGGGGAGGGCGCCCGCATTTCCATGGTGAACGCGCTGAAAGATGCCTCGCTCAATCCGACCGACGTGCAGTACATCAACGCTCATGCGACCTCGACCCCGCTCGGCGACAAGGCCGAGACGGTCGCCTTGAAGCGCGCCTTCGGCGATCACGCGAAGCGCGTCGCGGTGAGCTCGACCAAGTCGATGACCGGGCATCTCCTCGGGGCAGCCGGGGTCGTCGAGGCGATCTTCTCGGTGCTCGCGATCCGCGACGGCGTCGCGCCGCCCACCATCAATTACCACACGCCCGACCCGGAGTGCGACCTGGACTTCGTGCCCAACACCGCCCGTCGCATGAAGATCGACGTGAGCCTGTCGAACTCCTTCGGCTTCGGCGGCACGAACGGATCGCTCATCTTCCGGCGCTTCAGCGCCTGAAGGCGCAAGCGCCGAAGGTAAGTCCACCACGCGCGCTCTTCTCGTCCGCGAGCTCGACGTCCCGCCGGCGGTGCTGCGCCGCCTCGCGGCCCGCCTCCCCGAGCGCTATCCGCTGCTGCTCGACAGCGTCGTCGCGGGACCCTTGAGCCGTGCGAGCCTGCTGCTCGCCGAGCCGGGCGCGGCGCTGTGGCTCGACGCCGAAGGAAGGCTCGAGGCGCGCGGGCTGACTCCATCCGCGGGCGGCTTCCTCGCCGCGCTCGAGGACTGGTGGCTGCGCGAGCGGAGCGCCGCGCGACCGTCCGGCGGACGGGAAGCCCGCGCCGACTCGCTGCCCTTTTCGGGCGGGTGGGCGCTCTTTCTCGGCTACGAGCTGGCGCAGGAGATCGAGCCGCACCTCCGGCTCCCGCGCTCGCCGTTCCCGTGGCAGGCCTTTGCGCTGCGCACGCCGTGCGCGCTGGTGCACGAGCTCTCGCGCGGGCGGGTGTTCGCGGTGGCGGAGCCCGAGGCCGAGGACGCCCTGGGGCGCATCGCCGCCGACGCGCGCGAGGCGGCGAGCGCTGCGGACGGCGCCGATCTGCTGCGCATCGGGCGGGTCGAGGAAGAAGACGCGAGCGCGTATCTCGCGCGCGTGCGACGCGCCAAGGAGTATGTGCGCGCCGGCGACATCTACCAGGCGAACCTCTCGCGTCCCTGGACGGTGGCTCTGGACGATGACGGGGCGCCGGGCGCGGCGGCGGCGCTCTATCGGCGGCTCTGCGCCGCGAATCCAGCGCCCTTCGCCGCGCTCGCCCAGTGGCGCGGCGAGGCGATCCTGAGCTCCTCGCCCGAGCGGCTGGTGCGCGTCGCGGGGCGGCGCATCGAGACCCGGCCGATCGCCGGCACCCGCCCGCGGAGCCGCCAGCCCGGCGGCGACTCGCGCGAGATGACCGAGCTCGCCGCGCATCCCAAGGAACGCGCCGAGCACGTGATGCTGATCGATCTCGAGCGCAACGATCTCGGGAGGGTGTGCGCGCCGGGCACGGTGCGCGTCGACGAGTTCATGAGCATCGAGTCCTACACCCACGTGCACCACATCGTGTCCAACGTGAGCGGCGAGCTCGACGACGGGGTCACGCCCATCGGCGCGGTGCGCGCCGTGTTCCCAGGCGGAACCATCACGGGTTGTCCGAAGTTCCGCTGCATGCAGATCATCGCGGAGCTCGAGGCGGCCGGACGCGGGGCGTACACCGGCTCGCTCGGTTATCTGACGCGCGACGGGCGGCTCGATCTCAACATTCTCATCCGCTCGATGACGCTCTCCGCGCGGCAGCTCAGCTTCCGCGCCGGCGCCGGCATCGTGGCCGACTCCGATCCCGAGCGCGAGCTCGAGGAGACGCGCGCCAAGGCGCGCGGGCTGCTCGCGGCCCTGGGGGGCTTGCCGTGAACCCGGAGCTCGTGTGGGTCAACGGCCGCCCCTCGGGCGAGGTGTCGGCGCTCGATCGCGGGCTGCACTTCGGCGACGGCCTGTTCGAGACGATCGGCTGCGTGCACGGCGCGCCTCGGTTTCTCGAGCTGCACCTCGAGCGGCTCGCGGCAGGCTCGGAGCGGCTCGGCCTCGAGGCCCCCCGAGGCGGGACACTCGAGGCCGAGGTGCGGGCGCTGGCCGCGCAGTCGCCGCGCTCCATCATCAAGATGCTGGTGACGCGCGGTGCGGCCGTGGCCAGGGGTTATGCGCCGAGCGCCGCCGAGCGGCCGACGCGGATCACGCTGCGCTATGCGTGGCCCGAGGAGGATCCGGCGCTCTGGCACGAAGGAGTGCGGGTGCGCGTGGCGGACCAGCGACTCGGCGAGAACCCCGCGCTCGCGGGGCTCAAGCACTGCAATCGCCTCGAGCAGGTGCTGGCGCGGGCGGAGTGGACCGATCCCGGCATCGCCGAAGCGCTCATGTACAGCAGCTCCGCCGCCCTCATATCAGGCACCATGAGCAACGTGTTCCTGGTGCGCGACGAGAGGCTCTTGACCCCGCGCCTCGACCGCTGTGGCGTGGCGGGCGTCATGCGCCGGGTCGTGCTCGCGGAAGCGGCGAAGGCGGGGATCGCCGCCGAGGAGCGCACCCTCGGCTCACGCGATCTCGCCGCCGCCCGGGAGGTCTTCCTGACGAACGCCCTGATGGGCGTGCGCCCGGTGCGTGAGCTCGGCGGCCGGGCGCTGGCCGTGGGATCCCTGACACGGGCCCTGCAGGAGCGGCTCGCGCCGCTCCTGCGCGGCGGGGCCAGGGGTCCTGAGGAGCGAGGCGATGGCTAGGAGAGGGCGATGGGGAGGCCTTGCGCGGCGCGCCTTGCTCTGCGCCGCGGTGGTGCTGCTCCTCGCCGCGCTCGGGGCCAGCGGCGGGTATTTCTGGCTGCAGCGCGAGTTCTCGACGTCGGGCCCCGCCACCGCGGGCTCGCTCATCCAGGTGGAGCCCGGTGCGAGCCTGCGCGGGGTGCTGGCACGGCTCGAGGCCATGGGGACGGTCCGCCACGCCCGCGCGGTGGAGCTCTATCTACGCCTGCGGGGGCTCCGGCCGCGCGTGCAGGCCGGTAACTACGAGATTCCGCCGCATGCGAGCCCCGAGGAGATCATCGCGCTCTTCGAGCAGGGCAAGGTGGTTCTCGAGCAGCTCACCGTCGTCGAAGGCGCGACGTTCAACGATTTCCTCGAAGCGCTCGATCAGCATCCGCACGTGCTGCATACGCTGCGCGGCAAGAGCCCGGTCGCCATCATGGGCGCCCTCGGGCACCCCGGGGTGAGTCCCGAGGGCGAGTTCTTCCCCGATACCTATCGATTTGCCGCCAACACCCCTGACATTGCGATCCTCACGCTCGCCTACGACAGCATGCAGCGCGTGCTCGCCGACGCCTGGACGCAGCGCCGCCCAGGGCTGCCGTACGACACGCCTTACCAGGCGCTGACCCTCGCCTCCATGGTCGAGAAGGAGGCGGCGCTCAAGAGCGAGCGGGCGCAAATCGCCGGCGTGTTCGTCAACCGCCTGCGCAAACGCATGCGGCTGCAGTCCGACCCGACGGTGGTCTACGGCCTCGGCGCGAGATACGACGGCTCGATCCACACGCGCGACCTGCTCCGCGACACGCCCTACAACACCTACACGCGCGCCGGGCTCCCGCCCACACCGGTCGCCTTGCCCGGACGCGAGTCGGTGCTCGCGGCCGTGCGGCCGGAGGAGACCCAGGCGCTGTACTTCGTGGCGACCGGGCTCGGCGACGGCGCTCATCACTTCTCGCGCACTCTGGAAGAGCATAATTCCGCCGTGAAAGCCTATCTCGCGCGGCTGCGCACCCAGGAGCACGCCGCCGACCCGAAGCCGGTCTCGCGGCGCCCATGAGCCCGGCCTTGTTTCTGACGCTCGAGGGCATTGAGGGCGCCGGCAAGTCCACGGTCGCGCAACTCGCCGGCTCCTGGCTCACTCGCCACGGCGTCGCCGTGCGCCTGACGCGCGAGCCCGGCGGCACTCCGCTCGCCGAGCACGTGCGGCGGATCGCGCTCGAGCGCGGCACCGAGACCGTGTCGCCGGTGACCGAGACGCTCCTCATGTTCGCGGCCCGCGCGCTGCACGTCGAGAACCTGATCCGCCCGGCGCTCGCGCGCGGGGAGTGGGTGGTATGCGATCGCTTCACCGACGCCACGCGGGCCTACCAGGGGGGAGGGCGCGGGGTGGACGCGGGCCTGATCGATGCGCTCGCGCGCAGCGTCCATGGGGGTCTCGAGCCCGACTGCACGCTGCTGCTCGACCTGCCGGTCGAGGCCGGGCTCGCCCGCGCCCGCGCCCGGCGGGGCGCCCCAGGCGCCCCCGATCGCTTCGAGGCCGAGAGCGTCGCCTTCTTCGAGAGAGTCCGCGCGGCGTATCGGGCGCTTGCCGCGCGCGAGCCGCAGCGCATCCGCGTCATCGATGCGGCGGCTCCGCTCGCCGAGGTGGAGCGGCGGGTGACCGAGATTCTCGCGGAGCTTCGCGCACCGGGGGAGCAACGGTGAGCGCCGCGAACGACGGTGCAGCCCCGGCCGCCTCCGCGGCGCCGGGAATGAGCGCGGCGCCGGAGTGGTCCGCCGCGGAACGGGCGACGCTTCGGGCTGCGTACAGGGCAGGGAGGCTGCCGCACGCACTCCTGATCCACGAGGCGCCCGGAGCGGGCGGGGAATGGTTGGCCACCTGGGCGGCGCAACTCGCGCTGTGCCGGGAGCCTGCGCGCGCCCCCTGCGGCGCCTGCACCGGGTGCCGCCGGGTCTGGGCGCTGCAGCACCCGGACGTGACCTGGCTGCGCGCTACGGAGGAATCGCGCCAGATCCGCATCGAACAGGTCCGTGATCTGGCAGCCGAGCTGGCGCTCACCGCTCACGGGGGCGGCTACAAGGTCGGCATCGTCTCGCCCGCCGACGCGCTCAACCGCTTTGCCGCCAATGCGCTCTTGAAGACGCTCGAAGAGCCGCCGCCCGGCACGCTTCTCGTGCTCACAGCCACGCAGCCCTCGCGCCTGCCTCCGACGCTGATCAGTCGTTGCCAGCGGCTGCGAGTACGCGCACCGACCCGCGCCGAGGGCATCGCCTGGCTGACGGCGCTGCGGGGGACGGGCGAGTGGGGCGAGGCGCTCGAGGTGCTGGGAGACGCTCCGTTGCTGCTCGCACGAGCGGAGCCTCGCGAGATTGCTCAAACGGGCCTCGACGCGCGCCGCACGCTCGACGCGCTGGCCGAGGGGACCGCGGACCCGGTCGCGGAGGCCGAGCGCTGGGCGCGGGGCGAGGCGCTGCCGCTGCGCCTCAGGTGCTTTGAGAATTGGCTCACAGATCAGATTCGCCGCCGTACACCGAGTGCGGCCCCGATCACGGAAGTGCGGGCTGGCCCCTACTTGCCAGCGGGCGGCGTGGTCTTGAATATACGCGAGCTTTTCGGGCTGCTGGACGAAGTGCGGGAGTTGCGCGCTACATTCGATGTGCCGCTGAACCGCGGTCTGGCGCTGGAAGCTCTTTTCAGGCGGCTGACCCGCCAGGGTGCGCCGTCATGAGGTCGGAGAACGTGAGAGCGGGTAACAAGCCGGGTCTGCTGACCCTCACCATCAAGGACAAGAGTGCCCTGTATCTTGCCTACATGCCGTTCGTGAAGAACGGCGGCCTCTTCATCCCCACCAACAGCAATTACCGCCTGGGGGACGAGGTGTTCATGCTGCTCAACCTCATGGGCGAGGACGAGAAGCTGCCCGTCGCGGGACGCGTCATCTGGGTCACGCCGAAGGGCGCCCAGGGCAACCAGGGCAAGCGCACCGCGGGCATCGGCGTGCAGTTCAGCGAGCAGGACCGCGGCCAGACTCAGAAGAAAATCGAGACCTATCTCGCGGGCGCGTTGTCCGGCGACAAGGCCACTCACACCATGTAGCGGCGGACCGGAACCGCTCAGACCCTGAGCGATCCCGTTTAAACGCAAGCCCGAGCTTTAAGCGCCCGCGGTCCAGCGCTTCCCGGGCCCTCGGCGATGTTCAGCAGACATCTCACCAAGGCGCGGAAGAAGTTCTTCTCTTGTTCGTTTTCAGGTTTCACGGCCTGCTCGATTCGGGCGCATATGTCGATCTGCTGCGCCGGAGACAGCGATCGGAATTCCGCCAGGAACTGCATCAGCAGAGCTTGCTCGTCGGCTGATAAGGCCACCGCCATTGCCCCTCCCGCGCTGGGCCAGATGCTCGTAGTATCCCAGACAGGCACAGCGCGCTATATGGTGGTTGCCACCAGATCCGAGAGGATCATTGAAGCAACGGGGGACCGCGGTCGCGGGCGCCGCGTCCGGCGGCGCCAGGCCTCAGAAGCTAGGCCTCACAGACATCGCCGAGCGCCTCGCTCCGAGCCTCTTGCAACAGCGCCTCACCGAGTCTCAGCACCTTCGCGCGCTGCTCCTCGGTCAGCTGCTCGTACTCGCGAAGAAACTGGCATACGGCCTCGCGAAGCTCGGGCGCAAGGCCGCGCAGGAGCTGCGCGAATTCAGACCGCCTCTCGACGGTTTCCGGAGAGTCGTCACCCATCTGCGTATTCCCCCATCGGGGCGCTTAGGCTTCGGATAGTTCGCTTGTGCCGGAGCGCCCGCGGCCCCAAGCATAGCCTCTCGGCTCGCTCAGGGCAGTGGGTCAAAAGGCCTACGCTGTCAGACCGGCTTTAACGGCAAGGCGAGGGGGACTCAGGGTTTCGGCGCGGGGCCGCCGCGCGTCAGCGGCAGCCCACCGTCGCTGTTCATGCCCCCGGTCAGCACGTAAGCATCGAAGCCGCGCTCGACCAGGATGTAGGCGGCGGCGGAGCTGCGCCGGCCGGTATCGCAGTAGGCGACGTAGGGCGTGTTGCGGTCGAGCGTCGAGAGCTTCAGGCGGATCAGATAGAGCGGCACGTTGACGGCGCCCTCGATGCTGAGCGTCTGGTGCTCGCTCGGCAGGCGCACGTCGAGCCAGCGGCCGCCGCGCGCGATGATGGCCCGGGCCTGCTCGATCGACACCCACTGCAGCAGCGGCTCGTTCATCAGCTCGCGGAAGTCCTGCTTGTTGAGGCGCATCAGGACGCCGTCGGTCATCATGGTGATGGTGGCGTTGCGCTTGGCCTCGGCGATCAGGGCTTCTTCCCCGAAGCTGTCGCCGACGCCGAGCTCGGCGAGCTTGATGCCGTCGCGGCTCAGCGGCGTCTCGCGCGTCACGGCGCACTTGCCGTTGACGATGATGTAGAAATAGTCGCCTTCATCGCCCTGCTTGATCACGACCTCGCCCGCCTTGGAGGGCCGGCGCTGCAGGCGCTGGAAGATCGCCTGGATGTTGGCCGGCGGAATGCGATGAAAGGCGCTGGTCTGCAGGATGGTGGTCATCCAGTCGTCCGACCCCACGGCTTGCAGCGTCGCCTGCAGCTCCTCGACCTCGTAGGTGCCGGTCTGGTCCCACGTGATCATGACATCGAGCAGGTCGCTCTCGATCGAGAGGAAGGTGATGTCGTCCACCGCCCGCACCGTGACGCGTCGCGGCAGCTTCGGATAGAGCGGATTGCGGGTCTCGGGCGTGCCGGCGCGCAGCACCCCGATGTTGCGCTCGTTCTCGTTCACCTCGACGGCACCGCTGACCAGCCAGACGGTGCGCTTGTCGGTGTCGCCCTGGTTGAACAGCACGCGTCCGGCCGAGAGCGCGCGCACACTGACTTTCTTGGCGAGCGCAGCCAGATTCTCGCGCTTCATCGCATCGAGCGGCGCGAAATTTCTGAGCAATTGAGCCGACGCTACTTGATCTTCGGCCATTTCCACCCGGTGCCTGGAATTACCCCCGGCGGGGGCCCCGAGGCGCGAAATTATGGTAGCACACGCCTTTTCGCGCACCGCCGGCGGCTCTCGGGCTGTGACGCCCATCCACGCCGGCCGCGCTCAGTCTGTGACGGCCCTCTCGATTGCGTTCCAGCCCGGATCGGGCTGGAAACGCTCCCCGTAGCGCGCGCTGAGCTCCTTGAGCCGCGCCACCACCGCCGCCACGCCCCGCGAGCGCGCGTAGCGGAGCGGCCCGCCGCGAAACGGCGCAAAGCCGGCGCCGAACACCACCGCGGCGTCGACCAGGTCGGCGTCCTCGACGATGCGCTCGCGCAGGCACGCCGCGCACTCGTTCACCAGAATCAGGATCAGGCGGTCGATCAGATCCGGCGGGGCGGGCGCAGCGGCCCCGGCGGGCTTCACGGCCTTGCCGTCGCGCCAGACGTAGAAGCCTTGCCCGCTCTTGCGACCGAGCTGCTTCGCGGCGAGGAGCTCCCGGAGCCGGCGCACTTCGACACCCTGGCGACCCAGGCCGCGCGCGATGATCTCGCCGACGTGCGCGGCGACATCGAGTCCGACGACGTCGATGAGCTCGATCGGGCCCATCGGCATGCCGAAGGCGACGGCCGCCGCATCGATCACGGGAAGGGGCACGCCTTCCTGCGCCGCGAGCATGGCCTCGTGCATGTAGGGCGTGAGCACGCGATTCACCATGAAGCCCGGCGCGCTGCGGCAGGGGAGCGGCAGCTTGTCGATGCGGCGCGCAAAACCGGTCGCGGTCTGCACGACCGCGGGGTCGGTGCGCTCGGCGTGCACGATCTCGACGAGCGGCATCTGAGGCACGGGGTTGAAGAAGTGGAGCCCGACGAGGCGCTCGGGACGGGCGAGCTTCGCCGCCAGAGGCTCCAGCATCAGGCTCGAAGTGTTGGTCGCCAGCAGCGCGCCCGGCTTCATGCGCGGCTCGATTCGCCCATACAGCTCCTGCTTGGCCTCGAGACTCTCGAAGATCGCCTCGATCACGACGTCGGCCCGCGCCACCGCGTCGCCGGCGACGTCGGCGGCGAGGCGCCCGCGCGCGGCGGAGATCTGCGCCGGATCGCGCAGGCGCTTGCCGAAGAGCTCCCGCGCGCGCATCAGCGCCGGCTCGACGAGCTCCATTGCCCGATCCTGCAAGGTCACCGTGAAGCCGCGCAGCGCCGACCAGGCGGCGATGTCCCCGCCCATGACTCCGGCGCCCACCACGTGCACATGACGGATGTCGGCCCCGCTCCGGCCGCCCGCGCTCTTCAGCCGGTCCTGCAGCAGAAACACGCGCACGAGGTTGCGGGAGCTCTCGGTGGTGAAAAGCTGGGCGATCGAGCGTGCCTCGGCCTCCAAGGCCGCATCTCCGTGCGCTCCGTAGCGCGCCCACAGCTCGATGATGGCGTACGGGGCGGGGTAGTGCTCACGCCGTGCGCGCCGCGCAACCTGACCCGTCAGCGAGTGCCTGACCAGCGGCCGCAGCGGGGCGCTGCCGAGGAGCCGCTCGACGAGCGGTGCCCGCCGCGGCGGCGGCGCGGGAGCCGCGAGCAGCAGCTCGCGGGCGGCGCTGCGGAGCTCCGCCTCCGGCACCAGCCGATCGACGAGCCCCAAACGCCGCGCCTTCTCGGCGCGCACGGGCTTGCCCGTCAGCATCATCTCCATCGCGGGCCGGACGCCGACCGTGCGTACGCTCCGCACGGTGCCGCCGAAGCCCGGGTGGATGCCGAGCTGCACCTCCGGGAGTCCCAGCGAGAGTCGGTCGTCCGCCACGCCCACGCGATAGCGGCACGCGAGCGCCAGCTCGAGACCGCCGCCGAGGGCAAAGCCGTGAATGGCCGCGACGCTCGGGCAGGGGAGCCTCGAGAGGCGATTGAGGACCTCCTGACCGCGATGGATGAGCTCATAGCCGCTCGCGGCGTCCGTGATGCCGGTGAATTCCCTGATGTCGGCGCCGGCGATAAAGCCGCTCTTCTTCGCCGAGATCACCACCACCCCGCGCGGCCGATCCCGCTCGAGCGCCGCGAGGAGCCCGTCGAGCTCGGCGAGCACGCCGCTCGAGAGCACGTTGGCCGAGGTTCCCGGCTTGTCGATCGTGAGCCAGGCGAGACCCTCGGCATCGCGCGCCAGCGTCCAGGATCCGCTCGCAATATCGTTCATGTGCGCTTCTCCCATCGGGAGGCAGGAGTCCCGCGCGGCTCAGGCGGCCGAGACGGCGCGCGCGGCGGTGCCGCTCCGGACCTCGAAATCGCACACCAGCGGGCGATGGTCCGAGAGGCGCACGTCCGGCACGCGAAAGTCCGTGACCTCGATGCCCTCGCTCACCAGGATGAAGTCGAGCTCGATGCGCGGCGTGCGTGCCGGAAAGGACGGCAGGCCCGCAGTATTGGCGCTGCGCAGTCCCGCGGCGCGCATGAAGAGGTAGATCTCGTGCGTGCCCCAGAAGGTATTGAAGTCGCCCGCGACGATCACGGGCTTCGCCGACTGCAGGATCAGATCGTGGAGCGAGCGCAGCTGGTACTGGCGCTGGCGGAACTTGAGCGACAGGTGCACGAGGAACACGCACACATCCGAGAGCTCGAGCTCGATGATGAGGCGCTTGATCCCGGTATCGAAGTAGTGGAAGCGCTCGCCGTGCACGTTCGGCGCCGAGAGGAACGCATTGCCCTGCTTGCGGACGATCGGTATCAGTTGATTTATCGAGCCGGCGCCGTACTTGCACTGGAAGGTGGAGTAGTGGCCGAGCTCACCGGCGATGTGCTCCGCCTGGTTCACCATCCCGGTGCGGATCGAGCCGGTGTCCACCTCGACGAGTCCGACCACGTCCGGGCTCTCGGAACGGATGAATTCGGCAATGCCGCGCAGCACCTTGCGGTTGCTGCGCAGGTAGCCCGCGCCGGGCACCGGCAAATGGAAGGCGGGTCCCGTGCCGGTGGCATAGCGGATGTTGTACACGAGCAAGCGCACGGTGGGGAAACTTGACCTCGCGGAGCTCTCGCTGCAGGGCGTCATTCTAGCCTCGGGTCTCGGGGAAATTGCGCGAGTTTCCCTGCGGGGGCGCTTGTGCGAGACTGCCACTCGTGTCGCAGGCCAATCCAGTCCTTATCTTCGTGACCCACTGCTGGGAGAACAGCGACGACTACCTGCGGGTATTCGAATATCTGGAGAGTCAGCGGAACTTCTTCTATCGCAACTACAGCACCCCCGAGCAGCGCCCGCAGGGCGACAAGGAGGCGCTGCGCGAGAGTCTGCGCAAGCAGATCGCCCCATCGGAAGCGGTCATCGGGTTGTCGAGCCTGTTCGATGCGCATCAGGAGCTCCTGACCTTCCAGCTGCGCTTCGCGCAGGCGAGTCACAAGCCGGTGATCCTCATGAAGCCCTTCGGCGCGCGCAAGGACGTGCCCAAGGCGTTACGGGACCTCGCGAACGAAGTGGTGGACTGGGACGAGCGGGCGTTGGTGGATGCGATCCGCCGCCAGGCGCGTCATGAGGAGACGACTCGCTGGGATACGATCGAGTTCAAACTGGACTAGAGACTTCCGCAGCGCGCTTGACCCCACACCGGACCCCACACCGGACCCCACACCGCGCGTACGGCTACGCCTCCGCCGCGTAAAGCGAGATCACGTCCGGCACGCCCTTGCGCGGCTTGGCGCGTGCTCCGTTGGCGCCGTTCGGAATCGCACCGCTCGGGATCGCGCCGTTGGAACTTGCGCCGTCCGACACCGCCTCCGGCATGGCGAGCACCCTCTCGACCAGCGTCGCGCGCGCCACGGCGGCAAACAGCCGCACCACCGCGCAGGCCACTTCGTCGGCATCCTGGTTCGACATCTTGCGCACCGTCGCGCGCACCGCGTCTTCGCCGGGCAGGGGCCGCTCGCGCGTCAGCGCATCGTGGCAGGCGTGGAGCTCCGCTCGCAGTGCCGCAGGCAGCTCCTCCGGGTTCACGAGCGCGAGATGGTTGCGATAGGCGTCGGTGAGCCGATCCTTGATGGGGCCCGAACGCGCCAGTGACAGCGCGGCGGCCTCGAACTCTTCCAAAGCAGTGCTCATCACTGTCTCGGTGTGAGACGTCTCCTCTGCGTCGAGGTTCGTCGGCACGGGGCCTGCGCGCGGGCGGCGTCGGTTAGTTCTTGTTCTGCCGGGTGACTGTGGGAATCCAAGCTCGCTCAAGCGGCTACACGCAAAATATAGCTCAGACTCTAGCAAAAACAAGCATTAAGTAATATGGTGCGGCGCGTTTGGCGCGTTTTTGAGAAATGCATCACTATTGTCTCATAAGGCATTGATGGCCAAAGATTAGCCGTCAGCCGTCAGCCGTCGGGCGGTAGCTGCGCCCGGGCCTGTCAGCCGGCGATCTCCCGGCACCCGGATCGCCGCCTGCCATCGCGGGCACCAGGCGATCCTGCACCGGGGGCTTAACGCCAGCAGTCGGTGGTGGAAGGCGCGGAGTTGCGCAGACCTTGGTCGTCGATCGTCAACGTTTGGCACGAGGTATCTTGCGTCTGCGTGCCAGTGGCGGTGGCGGTCGCCTTAAAGGAAGTCGCTATGTTGCCGGTCGAGCCCGCCGCGACGACAAGGGTATAGAAGCCGTTCGTCGTGGGGGAGGCGAGGCCGAGAGTGGTCACGTTTGTCGTGTAGGCGTTGTTCTGCAGGAAAAATTTCTCCTCAGCGACCTGGGTGCGCAACAGTGCTGAGGTGGCATCCGTGCGGTTCGCACGCAGCACATAGCGCCGATAGCTCCCAACGGCGAGCGACGACAAAATAGCGACGATGGCGAGCACCACCATCAGCTCGATCAGCGTCACGCCGCGCATGCGATGCTGCCGCAGGCCCGCCGCAACTTGAGCTCTAGTTGGCATCCTGTTCGCTCCATACTGTCTTCTGGCGGCTGTTGAAACTGGCGGGGATGGGCGGAATCTCGGGGCCCACCGTGATCACGGGCTTGCCGTTGGCGCCCGCGGGGAACAGGAAGGTCACCCCAGGTGCGATGCCTCCCTGCGCCAGCGTGATCCATCGGTCGGCGGTCGCGAGATTGCTCTGATTGCTCAGATTGTCAACCGGGCTGCCGTCGAAGACGCTGACCACATAGAGGCGGTTGTTTCCGGCTCCCGGCGTGCACGGGTTGGATGAACCGCTCGCATTCGGGGTGTAGGTCGTAAACAGGACCTGATCGTTGAACGTGGTCGAGGTCGCCAGTACCTTCTCGCCCACCCAGCTGTTGCTCGGCTGATCGAGCAACAGCTTCCAGCCGAGCGCGCCCATCGGAATCGTCGGCTGCACGCTGTTAGTGATATCAATGAGATTGGCGTCGGAATCGTGAGTGACCGTGAGCGCGTTGTATTGAGCCTGGGTCAGCTTGTCGAACGGATGGTAGTCCCGGATCGCATAGAAGCGGTCCTGGATGGTCGTATCCGGCGTTGGGTGCGGCAGACCACCATTCAGCGGATGTCCCCGGTAGCCCGAGCCGATCGCAAGGTTGAAGAAGGCAGAGGTGCCTCGCACGGTGACCTCGGCGACATCGGGTGGGTTATAGAAGCGGCGGGTCGCTGCTGCGGTGTGCGTGACGTCGTCATGAGTCCCGAGGGAGGCGATCACGCCACCGG
>MNCZ01000088.1 GCA_001914695.1 Gammaproteobacteria bacterium 13_2_20CM_66_19
AACTCTGCGGAACGCCGAAGCCGTAGAAATACATGGTCGCGAGGTTGCTGAGCGCGCTGGAAGACCCGTATGCCGCGGCTCGCCGATACCAGCCGAGCGCCGCGCTATAGTCTCGAGACACTCCCCGACCCTCCGCGTACAGGACTCCCAGTCGATTCATTGCCTCGGCGTCCTCCGCAACCCGACGGACAGACTCGCTTTCAGCACGGGACAAGTGGACGTCCGGCCCCGCGTGCGCGCGGTTGGGGACGGCGAGCGCTGTCACTACCGTGATCAACCCTGCGGTCGCGGGAATGAGCCATGGATGCGTTCTCATGAGCGCGGATTCTGCCGAGGCTCTGTAGCCGGCGCGTGTCATCGAGCCGGCACGATGTTTCAACCGAAACGGTGGTCAGTACAGGACTTCCACCACGCAATTGAAGCAATATCCCGCGCCGCGCTCGGTGAGGATGAACTGCGGCTCGGTCGGATCCGCCTCGATCTTGCGCCTGAGCCGCAGCACCTGAACGTCGATCGACCGATCGTAGACCTCGTTGTCGTACACGCGGCTGGCATCCAGGAGCTGCTCGCGGGTGAGGACTCTCTGCGGGGCAGCCAGGAGCGCCGCCAGCAGGTTGAACTCGCCGTTGGTCAGATCGATGTTGCGCCCGTCGGTGCTCTTCAGCCGCCGCGTGCGAAGGTTGAGCTCGAAGCCGTCGAACCGATAGGCGCGCACCTCGCGCTGACGCGCCTGCGTCAGCGCCGAGCTCTTCGTGCGGCGCAGCACGGTCCGGATGCGCGCCAGAAGCTCGCGGGGGCTGAAGGGCTTGGTGAGATAGTCGTCCGCACCGAGCTCGAGTCCCATGACGCGGTCGGCTTCGTCGCGCACACCGGTGAGCATGACAATGGGTATGGCGGACTCCGTGCGCAGCGTGCGCGCGATCATCATGCCGTCCTCGCCTGCCAGGCGCAGATCGAGCACGACGAGATCGATGGCCTGGTCGGCCAGGATCTGCGACATTTGCGCGCCGGTCGCCGCGACGCTCACGCGCAGCTGATTCTCCGCGAGATAGTCTTCGAGCAGCTCGCGGATCTGCGGGTCATCATCGACCACCAGGATGTGCGGCTGAACTGTATCGGGCATGACTGCAGTCTCCGGGCTCGCGCGCTAACTGGCGACGCGTGTGGACTCGACTTTGCGCAACACCCGTGCGAGCGACTCGGCGAGATCGCGCGCCTGCAGGGGCTTGCGCAGCAGCTCGTTCACGCCCATAGCGGCGGCCCGTTCGACGAGCTGGGTTCCGCCGTGGCCGCTCATCAGGACAACGGGCATATCGGGCCGAATCCGCCGGATCTCGCGCGCCAGCTCCGCGCCGGTGAGGTCCGGCATCGCCTCATCGGTCAGCACAACGTCGAAGCGCGCCGGATCGGCGCGAAAACGCTGCAGCGCCTGGGTGCTCGAACGGAAGCCCACGGGCTCGTAGCCGACGTCCGCCAGTATTTCCTCGCACAGCTCGACGAGCGCCGGCTCGTCATCGACGATCATGACCCTCTGGTGGCTTCCGCGCGGGAGCTCGCGATCCGCTACGACGGTCGGTTTGGCGGCCTCGCCCGCGACCGGCAGCCAGACCTCGAATCTCGTTCCTTCTCCGGGCTTCGTCGTGACGTCTATCGCCCCTCCGAGGTCGGTGACGATGCCATGCACCAGGGACAGCCCGAGGCCGGTCCCACTGCCCACGCCCTTGGTGGTGAAGAACGGATCGAACATGCGCTCCAGCACGGCCGGCCGGATGCCGGTGCCCGTATCGCTGACGATGAGCCGTACGTGCGGCCCCGGTGAGAGCGTGCCCCGCGAATGCGAGCCAGGCTCCCTCACCTCGAGCCGCTCGAGGGTCACTCCGAGCACACCGCCGCCTCGCTCCATGGCCTGCAGCGCGTTGGTGGACAAGTTCATGGCCACCTGGTGCAGATGGGTCGGATCGCCGGTCACTGCGGCGTTTCCGGCCTCGAGCCGGCTCTCGAGGCGTATCCCGGCCGGCATCGAAGCCCGCAGCAGCTCGAGCGTTTCCTCGACGATTGACTGGACGTTCACTGGCGCGCGCTCAGCGAGCCCGCTGCGACTGAAGCCTAGAATGCGCTCCACGAGCGCCTTGGCCCGCCCCGCTGCATGCATCACGTTATCGAGATAGCGCCGCAGCGGAGTGTTCGGCGCCGAGCGCTGCTGCGCAAGCTCCCCGTACCCCACGATCGCTCCGAGGATATTGTTGAAGTCATGGGCGATGCCGCCGGCCAGCGTCCCCATCGCCTCCATCTTCTGCGACTGCCGCAGCTGCGCCTCCAGGCGTTCCTTGTCGAGTTCCGCCTGTTTTTGCGCGCTTACGTCGATTGTGGAGCCGACGAACCGATACGGCTTGCCGGTCGCGTCGCGCAGACACCGGCCACGCGCGAGCAGCCAATGCCACGCGCCGTCAGGTTGACGTACGCGGTACTCGCACTCGTACTGCGGCGTACGCCCCTCGAGATGATCCGTTACGGCGGCCTCGAAGCGCGGCGCGTCGTCGGGGTGAATGACGACGTGCGCCCGCCACGCGGAGCGAGTTGGGATTGCAGTGTCTGAGCTCAGACCCGCCAGGACTTTCATCTTCGGCGACATGAACAGCCGATCCGTCACGAGGTCCCAGTCCCAATGTCCCTCGTTCGCGCCTTCCATTGCGAGCGCATAGCGCTCCTCGCTTTCACGCAGCGCGCGCTCGCCGGCCTCGACTCGCCGCAATTGGCGCAACAGACCCGCAATGGTTAGCACTCCCAGTAGTGTGATGATGAGCGTGCGCAGGCCGAGGCGGAAGGCTTCCTCGCGCCACGGTTGCAAAGCGACGGCTTCTTCGCGAGTGACTGTGAGCTCGAGCGGCGTGTCCCTCACGCGTGCAACGGCGATGAAGTCCCGCTTGCCGTCGATGGGATTGACGACTCGCTTGACCTGCGCAATCGGTGCGGCAACGAGCTGCGGGAATTTCTCCCCGACGGCACTCGGCGTCGGCGGGTTGCGTACCAGCAGCGTCCCGTCCTCGCGCAGCAGATGGATCGCGCTGCCCGCGCCGAGGTTGATGGCTCCATAGAACTGCTTGAGATCTTCGAGGTCGACGATTGCCGTGACCACGCCTGCGAATCCTTTTTCATCGTCGAGCCGGCGCGAGAGCTCTACTCCTGCGCGGTTCTCGGAACGTGTCACGAGCGGTTCGCTCATGAAGAGCCCCGTCGCGGTGCCATCTCGCTGAGCTGTGAAGTAGGAGCGGTCAGAGACGTCAAGATGGGGTGGCGAGGAGCCGCGCGAGCGGTGACGCTGTATGCCCTGCGCGTCGACGATCGTGAGCAAGCGTACCTGCCGCACCCCCGCCGCGCGGTTCGCAAGAACCTCACTCACACGCTCCGGCGCAATTGTGTCGCCACCGTGGTGATACCAGCGCGCCGTATCGCGCAGCAGCAGATCGATACCTTGCCAGGTCCAGGCGGTCTGCTCGGCCAGCGCCTTGGACACGTTGTCCAGTTCGCGATCCGTTGCGACGAGCGCGTTGTGATACGCCCGCCAGGCGTCGTACGCAGACGAGCCCGCAAACGCGACAATGACCAGAACGCCGAGCACGATCGCCCCGAGCCGCAGACGCTTGAACCGGACTGAGCGGGTGTGGGGCGAAGCAGAATCGTCTAATGAGGGCATGCGGTGTGTTCGCGCGCTCAAGTCGGTGCGCCGATGATAGCGCGCACGGCCTCGAGCAGCGCGCCGCGGGAGAGTGGCTTTGCGATGACCTGCTGCGCGCCGAGAGCCTCCGCCGTGGCGCCAGCGGCCGAGAGGCCGGATCGAAACTGACCCGAAAGCGCGATCAGGGGGGTATCGGGATGCATCACCTTGATCTCATGCACCCGTTGCGCGCCCGCGTGCCTGGGGCTCGAGATGCTCGCGATCACCAGATCCACGGCCTCGCGCGGCTGCGCGTCGCGGGCAGGTAGTGCCCGCACACGGTATCCCGCCTCGCGCAACCACTCGTGAATGAGAGCCCGCATGAGGTCGTCCTCTTCGTACACCAGAATGCTCGACATTATCTGCGGTCCGGAAAAGCTGTCACGCAGTGTGCCGGTTCCTCGGCTACGGCCCGGTTTCGCGCCGATCGGGGCCGTGTTTCAAGTGCAATGAGAGACGCCGCCGTCGCGGCCCGAAGCCCTCGGGCCCGCGACCCCGGCCTGGTCCCGCAGTGCGGCATGCCGCACTTATTACCGCTGAAACGCCGCCCGAGCGCGCGGAAGCGGCCCGGTAACGCGGCGTCCGCATCCTAACCACCTACGCCAGCCAACACAGGTCGCTCACGATGAAATCATTACCTGCCGTCCGCGCAGCCGCGGCAAGGACTATCACCAATCCACTCTGGGTCCTGCCGATCGGGATGGCGTGCTTCTTCGTCGTCGCCGTGAGCGTCATGGCGCTCAGCTGAGGAGAGCATACGCCATGCTGGCCCTGGTTCGAATTGCCCTGCGGCGTCCCTACACGTTCGTGGTGCTTGCGCTGTTGATTCTCATCTTCGGCACGCTCGCGGCGCTGCGCACCCCGACCGACATCTTTCCGGACATTCAGATTCCGGTGATCAGCGTCGTGTGGCAATACACCGGCCTGCCGCCGGACCAGATGAACGGCCGCATCATGACTCCGTTCGAGCGCGCGCTCACCACGACGGTGAACGATATCGAGCACATCGAAGGCGTCTCGTATGCAGGCTTTGGTGTGGTCAAGATCTACTTCCAGCCGACCGCCGACATCCGCACGGCGAACGCGCAGGTCACCTCTGTCTCGCAGACCCAGCTGAAGCTGATGCCCGCGGGTATCACGCCGCCCCTGGTGCTCAACTACAGCGCCTCCACCGTGCCCATCATCCAGCTCGCGCTCGCGGGGAAGGGGTTGTCCGAGCAGACCTTGTCGGATCTCGGCACGAACATGATCCGCACTCAGCTCATCACCGTGCCGGGCGCGTCGCTGCCGCTGCCGTTCGGCGGCAAGACGCGCGAAGTGCAGATCGATCTGGACCCCGCAGCTCTGCAGGCGCGGGGCCTGTCGGGTCAGGATGTGGCGCTCGCGCTCGCGACCCAGAATCTGATCCTGCCGGCCGGCACGCAGAAGATCGGCAAGTTCGAATACACGATGCAGCTGAATAACTCCCCTACCGACATCAGCGGCCTCAGCGACCTGCCGATCAAGGCGGTGAACGGCGCGATGATCTACCTGCGCGACGTCGCCCAGGTGCGCGACGGCTACCCGCCCCAGACCAATATCGTGCACGTCGACGGCGGACGCTCGGTGCTGCTGATCGTGGAGAAAAGCGGCGCCACCTCGACGCTGGCGATCATTCAGGGCATCAAGGCCAAGATGGCGCAGCTCAAGGCGGTTCTGCCGGCGGCGCTGACCGTCGCGCCAATCGGTGACCAGTCGGTCTTCGTGACCGGGGCGATCAGCAGCGTGGTGCGCGAAGGCGTGATCGCCGCGGCGCTCACCAGCCTCATGATCCTGCTGTTCCTCGGCAGCTGGCGCTCGACGCTGATCATCGCCACCTCGATCCCCCTGGCGGTGCTGGGCTCGGTTACCGCCCTGTCGGTCCTCGGGGAGACGCTCAATATCATGACCCTCGGCGGGCTGGCGCTGGCGGTCGGCATCCTCGTCGACGATGCAACAGTGACCATCGAGAACATCAACTGGCACCTCGAGCAGGGCAAGGACGTCGAGCCCGCGATCCTCGACGGCGCCAGGCAGATCGTCACGCCGGCGTTCGTGTCGTTGCTGTGCATCTGCATCGCGTTCGTGCCGATGTTTTTCCTCCAGGGTATCGCGCGCTTTCTGTTCGTTCCGATGGCCGAGGCGGTCATCTTCGCCATGGTGAGCTCATTCATTCTGTCGCGCACGCTGGTGCCGACGATGGCCAGGTACCTGCTGCGGCCGCACGCGTCCCACGCGGCTCGGGAGTCCCGCAATCCGCTGGTGCGATTTCAGCGTGGTTTCGAGACGCGATTCGCACGCGTCCGGGACCACTATCATGCGCTGCTGCAACTCGCGCTCAGTCACCGCCGCGTGTTCATAGTCGGCTTTGTCGGCGTCGTTCTGGCCTCGTTCCTCCTGGTGCCGATGCTCGGCCGCAACTTCTTCCCGGCGGTCGATTCGGGTCAGATCCTCATGCACGTACGCCTGCAGGTGGGCACGCGCGTCGAGGACAGTGCCACGGTGTTCGCCGCGATCGAGCAGGCGATCCGCCGGGTCATTCCTCCTGCCGAGCTCGGCACGCTGGTCGACAACATCGGCATGCCGGTGAGCGGGATCAACCTGTCTTATAACAACACCGGCACGATCGGCACGCAGGACGGAGACGTCCAGATCGCGCTGCAGCCGGTTCACCGGCCGACCGCCGAGTACGTGAAGACGCTGCGCGAGCAACTGCCAGCGCGCTTTCCGGGAGCCACCTTCTCGTTCCTGCCGGCTGACATCGTCAGCCAGATCCTGAATTTCGGCTCGCCCGCCCCGATCGACCTGCAGGTGCGCGGGCCGGATCTGGCGGCAGACTTCCGTTACGCGGCCGAGCTGCTGCGCCGCATTCGGCTGGTACCCGGCGTCGCCGATGCGCGCATTCAGGAGTCGCCAAGCAATCCCGGCTTCAACATCAACGTGGATCGGGCACAAGCGCAATACCTCGGCCTTACCGAGCGCGACGTCACCAACAGCCTGCTGGTCATGCTCGCGGGCAGCAGCCAGGTGGCGCCCACGTTCTGGCTGGACCCGCAGAACGGCGTGCAGTACCCGATCGTCATGCAGGAGCCGCAGTACCGCGTCGACACCCTGAGTGAACTGCAGAACCTGCCGATCAGCGCGACCACGACGGCGGTGCCGCAGGTCCTGGGCGCGGTGGCGAGTGTCAGCCGCAACGTCTCCAACGCGGTCGTTTCACAGTACAACATTCAGTCGATGGTTCAGATCTACGCCACCACTCAGGGGCGCGACCTCGGCGCGGTGGCCGCCGACATCAGCAAGATCCTCGACGACACCGCGCACCAGGCGCCCAAGGGAAGCACCATAGCGCTGCTCGGCCAGGTGCAGACGATGAACAGTGCGTTCGCCGGGCTCCTGTTCGGCCTGCTCGGCGCCATCGTGCTGATCTATCTGCTGATCGTGGTCAACTTTCAGTCGTGGAGCGATCCATTCGTCATCGTCTGCGCACTGCCGGCCGCGCTCGCGGGTATCGTGTGGATGCTGTTTGCCACCGGTACCACCTTGTCGGTGCCGGCGCTCACCGGCGCAATCATGTGCATGGGCGTTGCAACCGCCAACAGCGTGCTGGTCGTCAGCTTCGCGCGCGAGCGGCTCGAGGAGCTCGGCGACCCGGTCGCCGCTGCGCTCGAGGCGGGCTTCGTGCGCTTTCGCCCGGTATTGATGACCGCGCTCGCCATGATCATCGGCATGGCGCCGATGGCGCTGGCCCTGGGCGAAGGCGGGGAGCAGAACGCGCCGCTCGGTCGCGCGGTCATCGGCGGGCTGGCGTGCGCAACCATCGCCACTCTGGTCTTCGTTCCCGTTGTCTTCAGCCTCGTCCACCGTAAGTACAGTCGCGACGTCGCGCCGTCCGCGATCATCGGAGAGCCTCATGTCGCCTGAACCTGTCGTTCCCACGGTCTCGCGCCGCGGACTGCGCATCGCCGCCCTGGCGGGCGTCGCCATCGCCGTTCTCGTGGTGGGTGGCGGCATCGCTTCACGAGCTGCGAACAGCAAGCGCCTCAGCCAGTGGACCGCTGCGAACGCGCAGCCGGTCGTGACTGTCACCCAACCGCAGCCCGCCAACGGCTCCGCCGTCCTGGCGCTACCCGGACGGCTCGAGGCGTACTCGCGTGCGCCGATCTATGCGCGCGTCCCCGGCTATCTGAAGAGTTGGCAGGTCGATATCGGCGCCTCGGTCCAGGCGGGGCAGCTGCTCGCCGAAATCGAGGCGCCGGATCTCGATCAGCAGT
Source organism: Gammaproteobacteria bacterium 13_2_20CM_66_19 (assembly GCA_001914695.1). GTDB lineage: Bacteria > Pseudomonadota > Gammaproteobacteria > Steroidobacterales > Steroidobacteraceae > 13-2-20CM-66-19. The sequence goes on from MNCZ01000088.1 coordinate 8,008, forward strand.
TGTCCCAGGCGCTGGCCGATCTGCTGACCGCACGCGCCAACGCCGCGCTCGCGAGCACGACCGCCAAGCGCTGGCAGGATCTGGTCAAGAGCGATGCGGTTTCGCTTCAGGACGTCGACATGAAGAACGGCGACCTGGCTGCCAAGACGGCCATCGTCAAGGCGACCAAGGCGAACGTCGATCGCCTCGAAGTCATGGAGGGATTCAAGAGAATCACCGCGCCCTTCGACGGCATCGTCACTGCTCGGGCTACGGATGTCGGGGCGCTGATCAACGCGGGCAGCGGCAAGGGGCTGGAGCTGTTTGTGATTTCCGATACGCACAAGCTGCGGCTGTACGTGAGTGTCCCGCAAAACTATGCAGCTCAGATCACCGCGGGCACACGGGCGCAGATGAGCGTGCCGGAGCGCCCGGGCCGGACGTTTACCGCCACAGTGGAAACCACCTCCCAGTCGGTGGACCCGAGCTCGGGCTCGACGCTGGTAGAGCTCGCAGTGGACAACGCAAGCGGGGAGCTCGTGCCCGGCGCGTTCGCCAATGTGCGGTTTGATCTGCCACTCACTTCCGCCAGCCTGAGCGTCCCGGCCAGCGCTCTGATTTTCGACAGTCGCGGCGCACGCGTGGCGACGCTCGGCGCGGACAACCGCGTCGTACTAGAGCCGGTCACGATCGCTCGCGATCTGGGCACGGTCATCGAGATCTCATCGGGCCTGGCAGCCACCGATCGCGTCATCGACAGCCCGCCAGACGGCATCGGCAAGGGTGACCAGGTCCGAATCGCCCCCGGCCGAGCGGGCGGCAGCATGCTGGCGGCGGCCTCATCTCCGGCGCCTGCAGGGGCAAAGCCCAATGAAGGTAAATAGCGCAGCGGCGGGAGTCGTTCTGGCCGCGGCCGCGATGCTCAGCGGCTGTGCCCTGGCGCCACCGCTCAAGATACCGGCTGTGCCCACCGCCGCGGCATACAAGGAGGCCGCGCCCTGGATACCGGCGCAGCCGGCGGATGGCTTGTCACGCGGGGACTGGTGGAAGCTGTATGGGGACCCGGATCTGAACGCGCTGCAGATGCGACTCATTGAGCACAGCCCCGATCTCGCCGCAGCCCTCTCGCGTTACGACCAGGCGAAGGCGGTGAGCGATCAGATGCGCTCCGGCCTGTTTCCGTCCCTGGCACTCGGCGCCGACACCGAGCGCGATGGGCTCTCCAACATGAGACCCCTGCGTCCGGCCAATTCTTCGAACAACTACAACTCCTTCACGGTCGGCGTACAAGCGAATTACGAGCTGGACCTGTGGGGACGGATTCGCAATGAGGTCACAGCGGCCAGAGCCGAGGCGCAGGCATACCAGGCAGACCTCGAGTCTGCCCGCCTGAGCCTGCAAGCACAGCTCGCTGACGACTACATCGTGCTGCGCGGATTGGATCAGCAGATCGCGCTGCTGAATGAAACGGTGAGCGCGTACGAAAAGGCGCTGGCATTGACCGAAGCACGCCACGCCGGCGGAATTGCGGCGGGCCTCGATGTCGCGCGCGCCCAGACTCAGCTCGACACGTCGCGCTCGCTGGCGGAACAGACGCTCGCGCTGCGCGCGGTGTCCGAGCACGCCATCGCCGCATTGATAGGCGCGTCGGCTTCCGAATTCTCGATCGCGCCGCGGGTCACGCCGCTTACGCTACCGCAGGTTCCGGTGGGGGTGCCGTCGACCCTCGTGCAGCGACGACCTGATATCGCCGCGGCCGAGCGGCGCATCGCCGCTTCCAACGCCAATGTTGGGGTCGCGCGCGCCGCGTTCTTCCCTTCGGTCACGCTGAGCGCAGCGCTGGGATATCAATCTACGCAGGCAGGAAACTGGATCACGGCGCCAAACACGTTCTGGTCGATCGGGCCGTCGCTCCTGTTCAGTCTGTTCGACGCCGGCAAGCGCAAGGCGCAGGTCGCCCAGGCGCAGGCGGCACTGGATGAATCCGGAAGCCTGTACCGCGCAGTGGTACTCACCGCGTTTCAGCAGGTGGAGGACAGTCTCGCGCTGACTCACCACTATCGCATCGCGGCAACCGAGGAGCACGCGGCCGTGACGGCGGCCCAGCGTTCGCTGGATCTGTCGCTGACCCAGTATCGTGAGGGGGCCACGAGCTATCTCGACGTGGTCACGTCGCAGACCGTCACGCTGCAGAGCGAGCTCACGGCGCTCGATCTCGACACCCGCGAACTGCGCGCCAGCGTGCAGCTCATCCGCGCCCTCGGCGGCGGCTGGACCCCGGCACAGATGCCGGTCTCATGAGCTGGACTTCGGCGGCGCCGGCCATTTCGGCGGCGTTTCTTGCGTCCCTCGTCGAGGCGGTCGAGGCCGTCACCATCGTGCTGGCCGTAGGCACCGTGCGCGGCTGGCGCTCGGCGGGAACCGGGGCGCTCGCCGGACTCGCGGCCCTTGCGCTCGTGGTGCTCACGCTCAGTCCAGTCCTCGAGCGCGTACCGCTGCCGGCACTCCAACTCGTCGTCGGCGTTCTGCTGGTCCTGTTTGGCACGCGCTGGCTGCACAAGGCAATCCTCCGCGCTGCAGGCATCGTCCCGCTGCGCGATGAGCAGCGGGTCTTCGAGCGCACGTCGACGGAGCTCCGCAGCAGCTTGGCTCACCGGCCGATGGTGCGCGTGGACTGGGTCGCCGCGCTCGCGTGTTTCAAGGGGGTGCTTCTGGAAGGCCTGGAGGTCGTGTTCATCGTGCTCGCGGTCGGCACGGGGCACGGACTCCTGCGCGCCGCAAGCCTGGGCGCGCTCGCAGCCTGTGCGCTGGTCGTGGCGATCGGCTTCGCCGTGCATCGTCCGCTGGTGCGAGTGCCGGAGAACACTCTGAAGCTGGCCGTTGGAATATTGCTGTCAGCCTTCGGCGTGTTCTGGAGCGGAGAGGGCCTCGGAGTCCCGTGGCCGGGCGGCGATCTCGCGCTCCCGGCGCTCGCCGCACTCATCCTCCTCGCGGCACTCCTGTGGATTGCCGGGCTGCGCCGAAGGGAAAGACGTCGGGCCCGGTCGGCGGCGCAGCCGTCGCAATCGCCGCATCCTTAGAGCCTGAGACACGGTTTCTTTCGATTGAAATACCGATCGCCCGCGTCGAAATAGCCCGGTTACGGTCCCTCGGCAGACTTCTCACATCGCCCGATGTCGGCCGATATCTGAAGGAGACGCGCGTGAAACTCTCGCAATGGCTCACGTTCACTCTGGCGGTGGTGATCATCGCCCTGGAAGTGCTGGCTCTGACCGCGGTCAGCAGCACCGTCGCGGTACCCGCTGGGGCCTGCGACATGCGCCTGAGTGTGGGACTGACGCCGGATGTGCCGAACCCGCGCGATGAGGGGTTCCTGAGCTCGCTCCTCAGCAACCATCCCGGCTATCAGCTCACCTTCCTGCGCCAGGACCCGGGCGCCGTCGTTCTCGATCTCACCGGCCCCGGCCCCGCATACAGTTGCCGGAGCGTGGTCGAGACGATGCGCCGGGATGCGCGGGTGCAGTCCGTCGATGTGCAGGGACAGCCCTCATGAAGAAGTTAGTTCCGGGGCTGCTCCTCCTTTCCGTCCACGCTCTGTCTTCCGCGGTGGCGCATGCCGGCGATGAACCCGCCGCGTCTGACGACACGCAAACGGCCGCCATCGTGATCGCGGCTCCGGAAGAGACGCCGGACACGCGCCTCTCCCGCGTTGGGCTCGGCTCGCTTTACTGGGCAGCGCACCACCCCGCACAGGCGTGGAGGGTACTGATGCCCGTTCAGGAGGGCTCGGTTGCCTATGCCGACCTCAGGGCGAGGTGCGCCCTTGTTTCGAATGCACCGAGCGGCCAGAGCGCTTGTCCATGACGAGGCGCGCGGCTAC
>MNCZ01000094.1 GCA_001914695.1 Gammaproteobacteria bacterium 13_2_20CM_66_19
TTCCCGACGGAGACCGCACAGGACACGATCGACGCGCTCGAGCGCGTGCGTCAGCTTTTCGCGGCCGGCTGCATCCAATCGGCGTACTGGCATCGCTTCGCGGCGACGGCGCACTCACCAATAGGTCTGCATCCCGAGGAATACGGCATCACACTGCGACCGCCACGAACCGTTACGTTTGCACATAACGACATTGAGTTCGACGACTCCGTAGGCACGGATCATGACTTCTTAGGCAGCGGCTTGCGCAAGGCTCTTTACAACTACATGCTCGGCCTCGGCCTCGATGCCGACGTGCGTGAGTGGTTCGAGCCGCGCCCGGAAGGCCGTCGGCGCGGCGCCCGGCGTCACGGTCGCCGCGGTTCGCTTCTTGCCGTGCCGGCCACAACCGTGCCGCCGGACTTAATCGAACGCCTTCTCGGCTAGTTCACGCGTGCTGATCGCTTTCAACAAACCGTTCGGTGTCATCTGCAAGTTTCGCCCTGAACCCGGCTGCCGCACGCTTGCCGATTATATCAACGTCGCAAACGTGTACCCCGCGGGCCGCCTCGATACCGACAGCGAAGGATTGCTGCTGTTGACGGACGATGGCGCGTTGCAGGCACGCATCGCGAATCCGCGTCATAAGCTCGCGAAGATCTATTGGGCGCAAGTCGAAGGCGCCCCGACCGAGGCGGCACTCACCCAGTTGCGTAACGGCGTAGACCTTGGGGATTTCAAGACGGAACCTGTCGGTGCACGACTCATCGATGAGCCTAGTAACCTTTGGTCGCGCGATCCACCGATCCGCTATCGCGCCAAGATTCCGACGGCGTGGCTGGAACTCACGCTGCGCGAAGGCAAGAACCGTCAGGTTCGCCGTATGACGGCGCGCGTTGGCTTCCCAACGTTGCGATTGGTGCGGGCAGGTATTGGGCCGGTCAGTGTGCACGGCTTGGCGCCTGCTGCGTGGCGTGAGATCGACGCGGCGGCGCCGTGGGCCATTACCTAACTTGACCCAACGAGTATCTCGGGGCGTCGGCGCGTGCAAGCTAACCAGGCCACCAGCTACTGCCACACCACATCGCTGCGTGTCTCACGCAATAACACCGCGGCGCGCGTGAGCGGCTCAGGGCTTCTTCTTTTGCGACTCTTCCTTCTGGCCCGTCACAGCAGCGGCAACACCGTCCGCGAAAGTATTCTCGATATCGTCCATAGACGTTGCGGACCCATAAATGCCACCCCAAGCGAACGTTTTCTGAAGTTGGAACTCCCCGACGAGGGCGTGTTCGGGCATCTGGTAAATAGTTATCGTGCCATCAATGTGGATCTGGCCTAAACCTGCAAGCATGGCTCGCGCGAACGCGTTACCCTTCTCATAACGAGTGAGGTGCAGATCGACTTCATAGGTGCGGGCCGCGACATCCGCAGCTGGCGCGTTGGTCGCCTTGCGGGATTCGATTCGCGCCTGGATCTTTTCAGAAAGTCGCTGCTGGTCAGCCTTCAGGATCTTCACCGTCTCAGCGGCGTCGACTTGAACCTTCGTCTGGTCGTTGAGGCTCACACGCGCCTTGGACTCGATCTCGTGTGTGAACTTCGCCTTCGGTACAGTGCCGGCGCAACCTGCTGCTGCCAGAAGAGTGAGAACGAGAATTGTGCTGCCGTACTGGCGTGCTTGCCCCATGGGAACCCCCTGTCAACGTGGACGAGTAGCGCTCCAACATGAAATTCTTGTACGGGTAAGGATACGGTTACGGTTCTGCGCGCGTCAAAGGGGGGCAAAGGACGTCTCAACTTGTATACTGACAGCGCACGTTTCGTGGGGTAGGAATCGGCGTAACTTCCGCGACGTTTCCGAAATTCCGGCTCTGATTCAACTACATACGAATTCGTTCGAGTCCAACCCGGGGAGTCACTAAAACAAGCACTTAGCTCCGCTTCTTCAGCCTCTACGGAGCCAGTTGTCTCCCGGCTGTTTCCCACTTTCGAGAGCCCCGCCAGCTCGGCGATCTTGTCGACCGAATCGTCCCGCGTGCGGCGCATCGCGTGTGTGCAGATCGGGAGCGTCGTGCGCTCACTGGCGTGTCCGAGGATTTCTTGGGCGCGCCTGAGCGGCACTCCCGCCTCATGCATGAGCGTGCCGGCCATGTGGCGCAGGTCGTGGAAGCGCAACGGCACCCAGATGGGACCGCGCGAGGGATGAGAGCTACGTGGCCGACGGCATACCCCGGGCACCCCCAGGTCTCGACATCGCCTCGAGCGCTGATGTGCGAAGCACGACTTCCAGCAGCTGCCTCACCAGCGCAGACTCATTGATCCCTTCGCGCCGCGCGAGCGCGCGCACGCGCGCCTTGGCCTCCGAACTCACACGACACGTGATGTAAGCGTCCGCGGTCATGAGTGCGATGATGCAACGGAAAAATAGCGTTGCCAATCCTGCATTCGACCGATTTTACCCCAATACTCACGAAAGTTTTTGTTGTTTTGTGAGTCTATGTGCTGTCAGGATGCGCGCTGATACGCGGTGTGATGTGTTAGGTCAAAAAACTAATACGCCAAGCAGCAGGAGAGCGGCCTTGAAAATCCTCATCGAGATCATCGGATGGGCGGCGGCAGCGATGATGTTGTCAGCGTACGTGCTGCTGACGACTGGCCGACTCAGTTCGAGCTCTGCGTACTACCAATGGCTCAACGTGCTCTCAGGCGCCGGCTTCATCATCAACAGCGGATGGAACGGAGCGTACCCGTCCGCGTTCCTCAATCTCATCTGGATGGGGATTGGACTCTATGGTGTCGTCCGAGGCGCTCGCTTGCGACCCGGCCCCGCCGCCTAAGACGCCCGTGCTAGGTGCGTAACGGACTGGAGGCGTCGTCCTGCGAGTCGCTCTGAGTCAGCGTCCCAGTGCTCACGGGCTCCAATGCGAATAGCGAGCGTGCGATGCAGAGAGCAAGCAGCGCGCCCACGAGCTGGGCGGCAATGAAGGCCCCGACGTCGACCGGGCGGATGCCGGCGAAAGTGTCGGACAGGGACCGAGCAATCGTGATCGCCGGATTGGCAAACGAAGTGGACGCCGTGAACCAGTAGGCCGCGCCGATCCAGGCTGCGACCATCCACGGCGCGTCCTGCCCGCGGCGGTGTCCGAGGATCACGAGCAGGAGTCCGAACGTCGCGACCGCTTCAGCGAGCCACTGCGCGGCCCCGGTTCGGACGCGGCCCGAGCTCTGCAGCAACGGCAGCCCGAACATGGCATGGGCGAGAGCTGCGCCGAGACAGCAACCGAGAACCTGGAGCAGTGCGTACGCGCCCGCCTCGCCCCAAGGGAGAGCGCCACGCAGCGCCTGGACAAGCGACACCGCCGGATTGAAATGAGCTCCACTCACCGGCCCCAAAAGGGCGATCAGCGTGGCGAGCACGGCGACCGTCGCCCCGGTATTGGCGAGCAAGGCGATCGCGGTGTTGCCGCCGGCCAAGCGCTCAGCCATGACCCCGGACCCGATCACCGTTGCCGCGAGCAGCACGGAGCCAATCCCCTCGGCTGTGAGACGCCGGGAAGGGCTCACCCTGCCCCCTCCGGCGGCCGCGCCTTGCCGATCGCGTCCAGGCGCTCCTGCAGCTTGATCCGATCGAATGATGTGAGCGGAAGGCTGGTGAAGATCTTGATGCGGTTGTCCAGCATCCTGAACGTGTCCCGAAACGCCACCCACTTCTCGGTCTCCGAACCCTCCACAGCCGCCGGATCCGGCACGCCCCAATGTGCGCTCATCGGCTGCCCAGGCCAATACGGGCACACCTCCCCCGCGGCGTTGTCGCAGACGGTGAAGACGAAATCCAAGTGCGGTGCTCCAGGAGCCGCGAACTCATCCCAGCTCTTGCTCCGTAGGCCTTCAGTGGGGACCTTCATGTGTTCCAGCAGCCCGAGCACGATCGGATGGACCGCGCCCTTGGGGTGACTACCGGCACTGAAGCCGCGAAAGCGCCCCCGCCCCCACTGGTTGATCAAGGCTTCTGCGAGGATGCTGCGCGCGGAGTTGCCGGTGCAGAGGAACAGGACGTTGCAGGGCCGATCGGCCACGGCACATCCCCGAGGTCAATCAGTTAGGCTCTTCGCCATGCACGTCGCAGAGGTCGGGCACAGCGAGCGAAACTCCGCGCTTTCCTGCATGTCCTTCGGCGCGGCGCCTCGTTCGATGACTCGGTATCCCTGGCGGGTGAAGAACTCCGCCGCAGTCTCCGTCAATAGGATCAACCGTGTGATCTGGGACGCGCGCGCAAGACGCTCCAGCTCGGCCACGATGATCTGCCCGAGACCACTCCGCCGCCGAGCGGGGGTCACTACGACGGACCGCAGCAGGGCCGATGAGCCGTAGCGCTGCAGGGCGCCCGCGGCGACCACCTGGCCACGCTCGCGGATCACAGCGAATTCCGGCCGCGCCGATGCCAGATCACTCGTCGGTAGCCCAGAGGCTTCAAGAAGCGCCCGGATGGGGACCAGATCCGCCGCGGAGGCTGATTCCGATTCCGACATCTACCGGGTCTCGGGTTACGTCGGTGGTGAAGAACAGCAGGTCGGGGCGCAACAAGGCGCCTCGGACAGCTTCGCCGACTTCGGCCGGATCTCGTCCGTTCCGTACACCGTGCTCTGCCCGGTGGTGAGAAAAGTCTCCCACTGAACGCCCTGCGGGTCATCAATCCAGCTCTTCTCGCTATGGGCGTAGCAGCAGGTCGTCTCCCCCTCCTCGATCACGGGCCCCTCGGCGCTCCGTAGGCGCTCGTAGACCTCGGCCAGTTCCGTGCGATCTTCGACCTGGATCCCTAAATGCTGGACACCGGGTTTGCCGTCGCGCTGGCTGATCGCGAAGTTGACGCGCGGGTCCTCGAGCATCCATTTCGCGTAGTCGGGCTTGCGCGTCGAGGGGGCCGCTGCAAAAAGTTGCGAATAGAAGCGAACGGAAGCATCGAGGTCCCTGACGGACACGTGCACGTGGAGACGTTTCATGCTCGTTTCCTCGCTTGGGCGGGAGGGGATTGCGGTTGGCACTCCGCGCCACAGGCCTCGCCGGCAAGGCTGCAACAGTTCTCGGTGAGGAAGCCGACCAGGCCGTTCATTCGGTCGAAGTTCGGGCTGTAGAAGAGATTCCGACCCTCGCGCCGACTCACCACCAAACCCGCTTGAAGCAGACCTTTAAGGTGAAAAGACAAGGTGGGCGCCGGCAGATCGAGTCGCCCCGCGAGTTCCGAAGGGGTGTACCCCTCAGGGCCGCGCTTCACGAGCAGTCGGTACACGGCGAGTCGCGCGTCCGAGGCCAGGGCGCTGAGGGCCATGATGGCATCCCTTGGTTTCATGATTTCAATTATATTGAACTATTTGAAAATCTGCAAGAAACCGCGTCGCGTCCGGGCGGCTCATTGCACTGACAACCATTAGGCGAGCAAGCCGTGTTCGCTGAGCCAATCGGTGACACGCTCCATGCGCTGAGCGAGCCCAGGTCCTACGGAGATCACCAGCACCCTGTCATGAGTCTTGAGCGGCGAACTGCGGCGCGACTTCGGAGACTTAAGCTGCTCCAGAACCTGCCAAGGTTGAACGGCGGCTGAAGTGGATACCAGGTAACTGACCGCTGACCCGTCGTAAGAGGACATCGCGGGCTGCACGTTTCCAATTTCCTTCAAAGCCTCCAGCAGCAGAGGCAGCGACTCCTCGATGCGATCGCGTAGATCGGTCCCCCTGTCGAAGCAGACCAGTACCAGGTATGGGATAAAGTCCTCATCCTCACTCATTGTTTGTCCTCACTTCTCTCTGACGCCTGCAACTTCCGTCACACAGTTCCTCGCGGTGTCAGCGCGGGTGTAGCCACCCACGGACTCCCCGCCGACGAGGATCTGCGGAATCGTGCTAACCGACGTGCGCGCGCTCAAGGCTGCCCTGATCTCTCCACTCCGGTTGGCCGCCTGGTATTCGACCGAGTCGAGATCGACCGAACGGTAGGAAATTCCCTGCTTTGCGAACATCCTGCGCACCGACCAGCAGAACTCGCACCACTCGAGCGCGAACAACACGACCGGCTGCGTCAGGTCCGCGATTCTACGCGCTACAAACGCCTCGGCATCGGCTGGGACTGCCTGCGGCACGCTCGTCGCACCTGGCGGGGCTGCAGCCGAAGGCGCATCAGTTGCTGAGGCCGCGCTCACGGCGCAGCCTCGTTAACGAAGGCGCGCTTTTTGCCCTTCGCCGGGAAGGGATATATTCGCGCTCACGCTGGGACTGCCACCTCCGCGACAGCGGTCCACCAGATCGGCAGTGACGTTTCGGTTGCCGTGTCCGGCGGCAAGGAGACCTCCTCGACGGGTGCATCGCAAATTTCCGATCAGGCTTTCGCGCAGGCACTGCGCGACTCGATCGAGAAGTCGGGCCTCTTCGCCAAGGTCTCGCCGTCCGGCGCTCGCTACAAACTCACCGGCTTCATCGGCAAGGTGGATCAGCCCCTCTTAGGCTTTTCGCTCACCGTGAAAATGGAAGTGAGCTACACGCTCGTCGATACGCAGTCGGGTACGACGCTGTGGACCAAGGACATCGCGAGTCAATACACGGCAAAGGCCGGGGAGGCATTCGCCGCGGTGAAGCGGCTGCGTCTCGCGAACGAGGGCGCCGCCCGCGAGAACATCCAGCAGGCGATCGCCGCCATGGCGACACTCACGCTTTAGCTCGCCGCCTCAAGCTCGGAATCAATCCGGCTCATCCGAATCGCACCCGTACGGCCGCGATCCTCGAGAGCAGGACCGTTTCAATCCCTGCGGCTATCCGCCAGGTCAGAAACCGCGTCCCTATGCTCATCACGTGCGGCGAGCCAAACCTCACGCGCGGCACCAGCGTTCATCCCTACGATGCCGAGCCCGACGACCAGGTCAGGCCAGATGGACTGCGTCGAAGCGGTGACAAAACCCGCCCCGATAATAGCCAGGTTTGCCGCCACATCATTGCGCGCCGAAAGGAACGCGGCACGGGTCAGGCTCCCGGCGTGCGCTCGAACCCGCGCCAACATCAACGCGCACGACAGGTTGACCACGAGGGCACCCGCGCCAGTCAGGGTTAGGGGAACGGGAGCTGGGGGTGCCGGCGAGACCAGTTTCGTCACCGCCGCCCACAGGGCCGCGAGAGCCGGCACCAGAAGGACTCCCGCGAGAACCATTCCGACGCGAGCTCGCCGGGCAGCGCTCCAACCGAGTGCCACGGCGATCAGGAAACTGACGGAGGCGTCCTCCAGGAAATCGACGCCATCGGCGAATAGGGAAACCGATCCGATCGCCAGGGCGACCGTGAACTCCACCCCGAAGTAGGCCAGGTTCAGGGCCGCCACGAGCATGACGACCCGCCGGAGGGAGTCTGGGCGTCCCCCGCCCGCCCCGTCATCCGAGGTCACGGAGAGCGACCTAAAGCGATGAAAATGTGAACGCGTCCTCGAGAAACGGTTGACTCCATGGTTACGATCGCGGAACTTAGCCTCTAGGGGGTAGTCAGTCTAAGCCTACCCTGAGGGTGCCCTGGTGGTTCGTCGACTCATCACAACGCTGATGCTCTGGGGATGCCTGCTCGGCATGATCCAGCCGACGCTGGGCTGTGGGCCGGGCACCGATTGCTGTCCGAGGGGATCCGCTTCCAGCTGCACCGAGCCGTCAACTGTGCCGGCGGTTGCAGCCGAAGGCTGCTGTGCCGCACGACCGACCCTCGCATCGGCTCCATGGGTTGTTGCGCAACCGCGCAAATCCCTTGATCGGGCCGCTGGCTTCCCCAGCCTGTTAAGTGCACCCGCCGCTGTGCCGGTCGCGCGACCGGTCCTGCAGATTGCGCCCTTCGTGGTCACGGACTACCGCGCCGACTTCTCCCTCACGTACCTGCACACGGCGCGCCTGCGCCTTTAACTCTCACCTCGCCGAATCCGGCCACGCGCCGGTAGCTCCCACGACGCGCTGAGCCGCAGCCCCTCGGGCGGCGTACCCGTCACACGCCGTGGGTTCTCTGACTTGACGTGCTGTCCAGTCCGAACTCGGTGAGTCGCATGAATCGATCCGTTCTCTCTCCGCTCAGGGCGTCGCGGCGCTCGGGTGCCGTGCCTATCCGTGCGGTGCTCTGTTACGTCGGCAGGGCGTGCGCTGCGGCGACGCTCGCACTCCTGGTCTCAAGCCCGGTCTCGGCCGACGAGCCGCCTTTCACTCTGGCCGAGGCGCAGCGCGTCGCGCTCTTGCGCTCCAAGCAGCTCGAGGCAAGCCAGCTCGGCGTCAGCGCCTCCAAAGCCTTAGGCATCGCCGCAGGCGAACGGCCTGATCCGGTCGCGAAGATCGGGCTCGAGAATCTGCCCATCAACGGTCCCGAGCGCTTCAGTGTGCAACGGGACTTCATGACGATGCGCAGCGTCGGGATCATGCAGGAGATCACCCGCCCGTCGAAGCTGCGCGCCCGCGCCGCCGAGTCCGGGGAGGCGGTCCGTCTCGCGGAAGCGAAGAAGGTACAGACCCTGGTCGAGCTCCGGCGCGATAGCGCGCTCGCGTGGCTCAATCGTTACTACGCCGAAGCCGCGGACCGCACCGTGCTCCAACAGCTCGAAGCAGTGCGCCTCGAAGTCACAGCTGCGGACGCCGCTTATCGCGGAGGCCACGGCACCGCCGCAGACGTCCTCACGGCCCGCCAGGCGTTTGCCGAGTTCGAAGATCTGGCCTCGGAGTCCTCTCGCGAAGTCAGTGCCGCGAAGCTCGCCCTGGATCGCTGGGTTCCCGGTGCCTCCGATCACGCGCTCGTCGGCAACCCGGCCATTGACACGATCCCCCTTCACAAGCACGGCCTTGACGCGCAGCTCGCCCGTCACCCCGAAATTCTCGCGCTTGAACGACGCGAAGAGCTGGCGCGAGCGGGAGCTGAAGCGGCTCGCGCTGATCGTCGGCCGGACTGGTCCGTGGAGCTCGTGTACAGCCAACGCGGCATCGGCTACTCGAACATGGTGACTCTGGAACTGACGGTGCCGCTGGAAATCCGGCGCGCGAGCCGCCAGGACCAACGACTCGCAGCCAAACTAGCGGAAGCCTCCCAAGCAAAGGCCGAGCGTGAAGACATGCTGCGCGAGCACGCCGCGGAGATCGCCACGATGATCGACGCGTGGGACAGCGCCCGCGAGCGGCTCGAGCGCTATCGCACCTCCATCGTTCCCCTGGCCACCGATCGCGTCGTTGCGGCCCGCGCAGCGTACCGCGGTGGCAAGGCGACCTTGACCGACCTGCTGACGTCTCACCGCGCGGAGATCGATGCGCGCCTGAAAGCCCTGCAGCTCGAGGCAATCGCCGCGAGGCTTTGGGCGCAACTGGCATTTCTCGAGGCCCCGCCCGAAAAGCTGGCGGCAATCCCGGTATCCGTCGATGCGGATCAGAGAGCCCTGCCATGAACCGCTACCTGATCGCAGGGCTGACGGGCGCGGTTGCTCTCTCCGTGCTCGGATACGCGCTCTACCGGACCGGCGTGAGTGCAGGACGCACCCAGGCAATGGTGGACCAGCCTGCACCGACGGCTGCGACGCATGCGCCGCAGAAGCCCGGCGATATCGATCCGCGCACGGGAAAGAAGATCCTCTACTGGCACGATCCGATGGTGCCCGCGCAGCGCTTCGATCACCCGGGCAAGTCACCCTTTATGGACATGCAGCTGGTGCCTGTCGTTGAGGGAGGCGCCGATACCGGCGCCATAGAAATCAGTCCACGTTTGCAGCAAAACCTGGGCGTGCGCACCGCCCTGGTCGCACGAGGCCAACTGCATCCTGAAATCACGGCGAGCGCCAGCGTCGCCTACGACGAGCGCGACGTGGCACTCGTTCAGGCGCGAGCCAACGGGTTCGTGGAGCGCTTGCGCGTGCGCGCAACGCTCGATGCGGTGCGGGAAGGCGAGCCGCTCGCGGATCTTTACGTCCCGGACTGGGTCGCGGCTCAGGTGGAATACCTCGCCGTCAAGGATCTCAACAGCCCCGGAGCCGCGGACCTCGTAGATGGCGCGCGACAGCGCATGCGGCTTGCAGGCATGCCGGAGGATCTGATCAGAGCTCTGGAAAAGCGCGGCCGACCCCAGTCGCGATTCACGTTGCTCGCGCCGATCAGTGGTGTGATCACCGAGCTCATGGCGCGCGAGGGCATGACGGTCACGGTCGGGTCATCGCTCTTTCGCATCAACGGACTTCGAAGGGTGTGGGTCAACGCTGAAGTGGCCGAGACGCTCGGGGAGCGAGTGCACCGAGGGGATGCCGTTCACGCGCGAACGGCGGCGCTCCCTGGAGTCGCCTTTGACGGGAGAGTGGGTGCGATTCTCCCGAGTGTGAATGTGGCGACCCGCACGCTCACCGCGCGCGTGGAGTTGGCTAACCCAAGGATGGAGCTGCTCCCGGGCATGTTCGTAACCGTGCAGTTCGCGCCTGCCGCCCCGGCGGACGTGCTGCTGGTGCCGAGTGAAGCCGTCATCGAGACCGGGACCCGTCGCGTCGTCATGCTCGCGGAAGGCGACGCTCGGTTTCGGCGCGTGAACGTTGAGACGGGGGCGCAAGGCGGCGGGCAGACCGAGATTCGCTCGGGCCTCACCGTAGGCCAGAAGGTCGTCGTGTCCGGGCAGTTCCTGATTGATTCCGAGGCCAGCCTCAAAGCGACGGAGGCGCGGCTGCAATGATCGCCCGGCTCATCCGCGCCTGTATTGCCAACCGCGTTCCAGTGCTCCTCGGGGTGGCTGCGATCGCGGCCTGGGGCATCTGGGCGATGCTGCGGACGCCCCTCGATGCAATCCCCGATCTCTCCGATGTCCAGGTAATCATTCGCACGACGTATCCGGGACAGGCCCCGGAGATTGTAGAGACCCAGGTAACCTACCCGCTCGCAACGACGATGCTGTCGGTGCCAGGGGCTCGCACCGTCCGCGGCTATTCAATGTTCGGGGATTCGTTCGTCTACGTGTTGTTCGAAGACGGCACCGATCTCTACTGGGCCCGCTCCCGCGTGCTCGAATACCTGAACCAGGTGCAAGCGCGGCTGCCGAAGGAGGCCAGGACTGCTCTCGGTCCCGACGCGACGGGCGTTGGCTGGATCTATGAGTACGCGCTCATCGACAAGAGCCATACCCACGATCTCTCGCAGCTGCGGGCGCTCCAGGATTGGTTCCTGAAATACGAGCTCAAGTCGGTCCCCAATGTCGCGGAGGTCGCGTCCCTCGGCGGCATGGTTCGCCAGTACCAGGTCGTGGTGGATCCACAGAAACTGCGCGCCTTCAACATCACCCACGAGAAGGTGGTCAGCGCAATCCGCAACGCAAACCAGGAGACCGGAGGCTCGGTGCTCGAGCTCGCCGAAGCGGAGTACATGGTTCGCGCCTCGGGTTACCTGAAGACGCTGGAGGATTTCCGCAGCATCCCGCTCGCGACTACTGACGCCGGTATCCCTGTTCGGGTGGGCGACGTGGCCACCGTGCAGATCGGTCCCGAGGTGCGGCGCGGGATCACGGACCTGAACGGTGACGGAGAGGTCGCCAGCGGCGTCATCATCATGCGCTCCGGCAAGAATGCCTTGGAGACCATTGACGCCGTAAAAGCCAAGCTCGCACAGCTCAAGGCGAGTCTCCCGCCCGGAGTCGAGATCGTGTCCACCTATGACCGCTCCGAGCTCATCAAGCGTGCCATCGAGAACCTCCGTGGAAAGCTCATCGAGGAGTTAGTGATTGTGGCGTTGGTGTGCGCCGTGTTCCTGTCTCACCTGCGATCCGCCCTGGTGGCGATCGTATCCCTCCCACTGGGCATACTCGTCGCGTTTATCGTGATGCATTACCAGGGAATCAACGCCAACATCATGTCACTCGGTGGGATCGCGATCGCGATCGGAGCGATGGTCGATGCGGCGATCGTCATGATCGAGAACGCACACAAGCACATCGAAGCCTGGCACGAGACGCATCCGGGGGCGGAGCTTCAGGGTTCCGAACGCTGGCAGGTGATCAGCCACGCCGCCGTTCAGGTAGGCCCTGCACTCTTCACGTCGCTCCTGGTCATAACATTCTCATTCGTACCCGTCTTCACGCTGCAGGCCCAGGAAGGACGGCTGTTCGCACCGCTCGCGTTCACTAAGACGTACTCCATGGCAGCCGCCGCGGGACTCGCCGTGACGCTCATTCCAGTCCTCATGGGTTACCTGATCCGCGGCCAAATCCCGCAAGAGCACGGCAACCCGATCAACCGGGCCCTGGCCGGCGTCTATCGGCCTCTCCTGCGTACCGCACTCGCTCATCCCAGGGCCGTTCTCGCCGTTGCGCTCTTGGTTCTTCTCGCGACGGCATACCCGGCGACCCATATCGGCGCCGAATTCATGCCACCCCTCGACGAAGGCGACGTTCTCTACATGCCCTCTGCTCTGCCAGGCATCTCACCCGGCAAGGTCACGCAGTTGCTGCAGCAGACCGATCGCTTGATCAAGACTGTGCCCGAGGTGGCAAGCGTGTTCGGCAAGGTCGGTCGCGCCGAGACCGCGACCGACCCCGCACCGCTCGAGATGTTTGAGACGACCATTCAGTTCAAGCCGCGCAGCGAATGGCGAGCCGGCATGACCCCGGAGAAGCTCGTCCAGGAGCTCGACCAGGTCGTACAGGTCCCGGGTCTTACTAACATCTGGGTTCCGCCTATACGCAACCGTATCGACATGCTCGCCACCGGAATCAAGAGCCCGATTGGAGTCAAGATCGCCGGCGCGGATCTCCAGGTCATCGACGGCCTGGCAAGGCAAGTCGAGGCTGCGGTCAGGAATGTTCCCGGCGTTACCTCGGCATTCGCGGAACGACTTACCGGTGGCCGCTATGTCGAAGTGAACATCGATCGGGAGCGCGCCGCGCGCTACGGGCTCAACATCTCCGACGTGCAGAGCATTGTGGCTGCCCCGATCGGTGGCGAGGAGATCGGCGAGACGGTGGAGGGATTGCAGCGCTTCCCGATCAGCGTGCGCTATCCGCGCGAGCTACGCGATTCCCTGCAGGGCCTTCGCGACTTGCCGATTCTTACCGATCGCGGCGCTCAGATCCGATTAGGCGACGTGGCGGAGATCCGCGTCGCCGATGGTCCCTCGATGATCAAGAGCGAAAATGCGCGCCTTTCGGGCTGGGTGTACGTCGACCTGCACGGAAGGCCCATGAGCACCGCGGTCCGGGAAATGCAGCAAGCGGTGGCAAGAGGAGTTCGCCTACCGTCCGGCTACTCCATCTCCTGGTCCGGTCAGTTCGAGTATCTGGCGCGGGCCACCGAACGACTCAAACTCGTCGTGCCGGCCACGCTCGGCATTATCTTCGTGCTGTTGTACCTGACGTTTCGTCGTTTCAGCGACGCGGCGCTCATTATGGCGACCCTCCCCTTTGCCCTTGTCGGGGGCTACTGGCTGATGTTCCTTCTCGGCTACAACATGTCGGTCGCTTCGGCGGTGGGATTCATTGCTCTCGGCGGCGTTGCGGCAGAGATTGGCATTGTCATGCTGGTGTACTTGAACCAGGCGGTAGCGGCTCGCAGCGCAGGCGGACGACTGAATGATCGGAGCGAGCTTGATCAGGCGATTGTCGAGGGCGCCGCCCTTCGCATACGCCCGGTGGCCATGACGGTTGCCGTGATCATCGCGGGACTCCTGCCCATCATGTGGGGGAGCGGCACGGGATCGGAGGTCATGCGGAGGATCGCCGCTCCAATGGTCGGCGGAATGATCACGGCACTGCTGCTCTCGATGCTTGTAATTCCATCCGCGTACAGCCTGATTCACGGGCGTGCAAAGGCGGCCTCTGGCGTCTTGTTCTTCAAGTTCTGGGGCGCAGGGACACCCTGATCCCTCCGCACCCGCCAGGCACGAGCCCAGATGGATGGAACGCCTGGAATACCTTGCCTTACGCGCTGCTTGGTTGGTTTGTTTCCTCAGCCGATTCTGGAGTTGACGCGGCTCAGCGGACACCTCAACGTAAGGTTTGCGGGCCCTTTGGGAGACGTGTGGGATGGAAAGGCGCGACGGCGGGGACCGATGAGCGGCACGCTCTCACTGGTTGAGCTTGCAGGCCACGTCGGCCTGCTCCTCTGGGGCACGCACATGGTCGGAACCGGGGTGCAGCGCGGCTTCGGCACGGTGCTCCGACGTTGGCTCGGCCGCAACCTTGGTCACCGCTTTCGCGCGTTCCTCACCGGACTTGGCGTGACCGCACTTCTCCAGAGCAGCACCGCGACCGGTCTGCTCGCGACCTCGTTCACGGCGACGGGGGTTATGGCGCTAGCCCCCGCGCTCGCGGTGATGCTCGGCGCAAACGTTGGGACCGCCCTTCTGACGCAGGTGCTTTTCTTCAACGTGGCGCTGCTGGGACCACCCCTGGTGCTCGTCGGGGTGCTCGTTTTTCGCTGGGCCGACGACAGCCGGGCGAAGAATATCGGCCGCATCGGCATCGGCCTCGGGCTCATGCTCATGGCGCTCTCGGGCCTGGTGCACACGTTGGGACCCCTTGCGAACGCTCCGCTGCTGCGCTCGGTCATGGGCGCGCTGGCCAGCGACCCTGTTCTCGCGGCGTTGGTCGCGGCAGCACTCACCTGGGCGTGCCACTCCAGCATAGCCATCGTGCTGCTCGTAGCGACGTTCGCCGCCACACACGTCATCGCGCCTACCGGCGCTCTCGCCCTGGTGCTCGGCGCGAACATCGGCGGCGCACTCCCCGCGCTCGTCGGCGCCTCGACCGCCGCCGCTCGGCGCCTGCCCCTCGGAAACCTGCTGGTGCGCACCGTGGGAGTGTTGCTCGCACTGCCGGTCCTGCCAGCCATCACTCACGCGCTGGAGCTCGTCGAGCCCTCTCCGGGGCGTCTGGTCGTCAACTTTCACCTGGCCTTCAATCTGGCACTTGCCGTGCTGTTCCTCGCGTTTGTCAGCGGCCTCGCACAGCTTCTCACGAGATGGCTCCCGGACCCGCCAGCTCCCGTGGACCCGGGGCGGCCCGTCTATCTCGACGTTGCCGCACTCGATTCCGCAACCGTTGCCCTCGCGAACGCCGCCCGCGAAACGCTGCGCATGGCCGACATGGTCGAGACGATGCTCCGCGATGCGCTCGAGGTGCTTCGGCACGGTGATCAGACACGCACCGGCGCGATCGCCGCTCAGAATCGTTGCGTCGACAAGCTGGGCGGCGCGATTCGCCGCTATCTCGCCGACGTCGGCGACGAGCAGACCCTCGACCACCAGCGGGAGGGCGCGCGGGGACAGGATATTCTGTCGGCCGTGATCAACCTCGAGCACGTCGCCGACATCGTCGCCAACAGTCTGGTCGAGTTTGCAATGCGGAGTGTCAAGCGCGGCAGAGCGCTCGCGGTTGAGGAGCTCGACACAGTTGCCGCCATGCACGGCGAGCTCCTCGAGAGCCTGCGGCTGGCATTGGCCGTCTTCCTGCAGGCGGAGCCCCGGGACGCGAAGCGCCTGGCCGCACGTAAGGGGCAGTTTCGTGAGTTTGAAGCGTCCGCCACGGCGCTCAGTGTGCGCCTACTGCGCAGTGCCGCCTCCGCCAACCGCCTCGCCGACACCGACTCGGTCGAACCGATCGTCGAGGAGAGCGGCCTCTTCCTGCGCACGGTGCGCGACCTCAGACGCATTCACTCGCACCTGGCGAGTTTCGCCTACCCAATTCTGCATCGACCCCGCGCCCGAG
>MNCZ01000043.1 GCA_001914695.1 Gammaproteobacteria bacterium 13_2_20CM_66_19
CACCTCCGCCTGCATCCTCAACGCCGCGATATCTGTGGGAAAGCGCTGCAGGTGAGCGGCGAGGCGCGCCTGGGCGACCGGGAGATCGTTCGCGACGAGAGCAGCAGCAGCCTCCAGCAACCGCGGATCGTGCGTCGCGGCCTTGATGTAGCGTGCACGCGTGACATCTGCGCCAGCCAAATCGCCGGCGGCATCGAGCTGATCGGCGAGCAGACGCCAGCCGTCCGCGAGGTCGGGCTTGAGTGCGACGGCGCGGCGCAGCGCCGTGATCGCCTCGGGGCCGCGTCCGGCCTCCCCGAGCGCCGCTCCGAGCTCCAGCTGTACGGCCGCCGCCCGCGGCTGTTCTCGCGCCAGGGGTTCCAGCACCTCGAGCGCCGCCTGCAGTTGACCGGCGAGGCGACGCGCTGCGCCGAGGATGAGGCGCGCGCGCGGCTCGCCCGGGAGCGCCCGCAGAATCTCACCGGCCTGTTCCGCGGCCACCGACGGGCTCTTCTCGAGCAATCGCCTGGCGTGCGCGAGCGCAAGATCAACCGACCCGACCGGTTCGACTGCGCCCCCCCCGCTCATGCGGCCGAATGTACCACGCGCTCCCGCGGGGGCCGCCCGGCGGGCAGCGCCCAGGGGAGGGGGGCGAGGCGCGGGACCATCCACACCCAGCCGATGAGGCCGAGGACACTGACGGCCGCCGCCACCACGAACGCGCCCGTGAAGTGCTGGCTCCGCTCGACCAGGAGCCCCGTGAGTGCAGGGGCGATCACGCCCGCGAAATTGCCGCAGCAGTTCTGGATCCCCACCCATCGCGCGGAAGCGGTCGGGCCTGCGAGGATCTGCGACATCGCGAACGCCCCCGGCGATGAGATCCCCGTCAGGACCTGATAGAGGAAGATGGCGCCGACCGCCCAGGGCTGCGAGCCGAGCGCGATGCACAGCATGCAGGCCACCGTCCCGGCGTGCGCGACGACCATCACGGCCTTGTAGGCGAGGTTCGCGTGCCCCGCACGCGCCAGCCGGTCGACACAGACGCCGGCGAGGAGCGCGCTCAATGCGTTCACGACATAGGAGCTGCCCGCGAGGCTTGCCATCTCGCCGGTCGAGAAGCCGCGCTCGCGCACCACGTAGTACGGCAGCCACGTCAACATGAAGTAGAAGCCGTAGTTGGTCGAGAAGAGCCCGAGGCTCGTGCCCCAAAGCGAGGGCTGGCGGAGCAGGGCGCGCAGCGGCGGGCCGCCGGTGGTGCTCTGGGCGACCGCGCTGCGTGGCAGCCGCACCTGCGACCACGGCAGCAGCCAGAGGAGGGACGCGGCGCCGAAGACCCAGAACGCGGCCCGCCAGCCGAACTCGACCATGATGAGGCCCCCGCAATACGCGCCGACCGCGGGACCGGAGAGGTAGGCGAAGGCCACGATGCCATTGGCGGTGCCGAGGTCCCTCACCGGCACCACGAGGGTGAGCAGCTTCGAGACTGAGGGAAAACCCGCGCTCTCGCCGATGCCGAGCAGCAGGCGCAGCGCCAGGAGGGCGGCGAAGGAGTGCGCCAGGCCGACCAGCATCGTGGCGCACGCCCAGATGGCGAGCCCGGCGGCGAGGACGCGCTGCGCACCGTAGCGCTCGGCGACCCAGCCGACCGGAATCTGCAGCAGGGAATAGGACCAGAAGAAGGCCGAGAACAGGAGGCCGAGCTGCCGGGGGGAGAGCCCGATCTCGTCCTGAATCAGATGGGCGGCGGTCGGCACGGCGCCGCGGTCGACGTAGTTGATGAAGAGCGCCGTGGCGAGCAGCCCGACAATCGTCCAGCGCGCGCGGGCGCTCAGGGCGGGCGCCGCTGGCGCCAGCGCTTCAGCCGCGGTCGGCGATGGCGTCAATTCGCATAGTCCGGCTCGCTGCGATCCAGCAGCCGCTTCAGAGCCTGAAAGTGCAGCTCGGTGCGCTCCGCGCCACCGACCTTGTCGCCGGAGCGGAACTGCGCGGCGGTCGCCTCGATCACCGGTTGCGGCAGGATGTGGAGCCTGCGGCCGCTCGAGAGCGCGAGGATCTGCGCCTGGCAGGCGCGCTCGAGAAAATACAGGCGCTCGAACGCCTGCGCGACGGAGGCGCCGATGACCAGTGCGCCGTGATTGCGCAGGATGAGGACCGACTTGCCGCCGAGCGCCCGCGCAAGGCGCTCGCCCTCGCTGTAGTCGAAGGCGAGGCCGTTGTATTCGACGTAGGCGATTTCGTCGTAGAAGCCGAGGGCATTCTGTCCCGCCATCTCGAGGCGCGGGTCCTCGAGCATGCCGAGCGCGGTGGCATAGGGCATGTGGGTGTGCAGCACACAACGCGCCGCGGGCGCCAGCCGGTGCACCGAGAGGTGGATGTAGAGAGCGGTGTCCTCGACCAGCCCGGATCCGGCGACCACCTTGCCATTGAAATCGAGCTCGAGCAGGGCGCTCGCTTTCACCTCCGCCCACAGGAGTCCGAAGGGCGCCAGATAGAATCGGTCGGTCCGCCCCGGGACGAGCAGCGTCAGGTGATTGTCGATGCCCTCGTTGAAGCCGAAGCGCGCCGCGAGACGATGACAGGCGGCGAGATCGATGCGCGCCTGGCGTTCGGCCTCGCTGCGCGACCAGACGGGTTCCCGTGACGCGTTCATGGATGCGGCCTCGCCCGCAAGAGTCGGAAGGTAGCCGTGATTATAGCCCGGGCGGAGCGGGCCGCCGCGGCGTAACCGCCCTGACCTAGACGAGCTGCAGATCGACGGGCGTGACCTGCGGGAAGATCTGCGCGCACTGCGCGGGCGTCAGAGTCCACAGCGAGCGGAACAAGCCGCCGAGGACTGCGCGGTAGTCGTTGAGAACCGGGTAGTCCCGGTCCTGGAACAGCGTGCCGCGCGCGAGCGCTCGCTGCGCGCCGGCGATCCGCCCCCCGTTCACGGAGCCTCCCAGAACCCAGTAGACGGTGCCATGTCCGTGATCGGTGCCGCGATTGCCGTTCTCGCGAAAAGTGCGGCCGAACTCCGACAACACCACCACGACCGTGTTCTTCCATTCGGCGCCGAGCGACTGCGCGAGGACCGTGAGGCCGCGGCCGAGACCTGCGAGGTTGGTGGCGAGCACACCTTGCGTCGCACCCTCGTTGACGTGCGTGTCCCACCCCCCGACATCGACGAAACCGATGCGATACTCATCGCGCATGAGGCGAGCGATGCGCTCGGCCTCCAGCTCGAAGCCCTTGATGCTGAGCGCATCCCGGCCCGAGGATCGCATCTCGTCCGCGAGCGTCTGCATGGCCTGCGCCACCTCGCGGCGCAGCTCGAGACCGCTGGTGACGGCGGGCTCCAGCGGATGCCCGGCGTACATGGCGGAGATGATCCGTGCCTGCCGGTCATCGAAGGGCGGCTTGCCGACTTGCCTCAGCGAGATGTTCGGTATGTGGTCGGGTCCCTGAAGCGCAACGGGTAAGCCGTCGGTGAAGGCTATGGCGGCACTCGCGGCCGGGCCTTGCGAGGTCAGCGTGCTGTGCAGCCGTGCCAGGAACCCCGAGCGGTAATCGCGCGGGCCGCCCAGGGGCTGACCGAGCTCGAGGCTGTCCTGTGTCTCGAAGTGACTCCGCGAGAGGTCCGGCGTCCCGGCGAAGGGCACGAAAGCCACCTGACGCTGCTGATAGAGCACGCCAACGGACTCGCGCAAAGCCGGCGCGAGCGCCCAGTCCGCATCGAGGGTGAGCGCGCCGGTGCCCGATGAGGGGTCGGGCCGGGGGATCGCGATTCCGGGCCGCGCTTCGTAATAGAAATCGCTCGAGTAGGGAATGAGCGTGTTGGTCGCGTCGTAGCCGCCCCGCAGGAACACGAGCAGAAAACGCGGGCCGCCCGGCGGGGCCGCGTACAGCCGGCCGGCGGCTCCGAGGCTCGCGAGCGTCCCGCCCGCGAGCCTCAGCCAGCGGCGCCGGCTCATCAAACTACTCATAGTTCATCTCCGGGGAGGCGAGCAGGAAGGTGTTCCACTCCTGCGGCGAGCCCGCCTGGTCGAGCGCCGAGCGGGTGTTGGCGGCGAGGAACGGCTCGATGGCCTCGTAGTAGAGCCGGTTCGACAGCTGCGGGAAGCGATTGGTCGTCGCAGCGCCGGTGTCTTCGGCATCGAACAGGTGAACGTTTCCGGAGCCGATCGCGCGCGCAATCTCGAAGCGACGGCTCATCTGGCCCGGGCTCTCCCAGCCGGGTCCCGTGAGCGGATAGCCGTCGGGCGTCGCCCGTCCGAACGGGGCCTCGCCGAGCGCATTCAACCAATCGAGCAACGGGCGCGTGTTGGTGATCGTGCGGCCGTCGTAGGCGAGGCGCACCGCCGAGAGCACGTAGCGCATCGGGTCCTTGAATTTGGGCGCGGGGAGCCCCGTGAGCTGCCTCGACAGGAACAGCGTGCGGAGCGTCGCCGCGATGTCGCCGTCGGTTCGCCGGAACGTGCCCGCCATCGCATCGATGAGCTCGGTCGGCGGGGTGTCGCCCGCGAAGTAGGTCGCGAGCTCGCGCGAGATGAAGTGCGCGCAGGCCGGCCGGCGCACGATGAGGGTCACCGCCCGCGCGACTTCGGCGAAGCCCGCGCCGTCGATCCGCTGCCCGAGGAGCATCTTCGCGCCGAAATCGTGCCGCGCCGGGTTGAATTCGAATGCGCCGTGGCGCACATACAAGCCCTGCGACTCGCGTCTCAGGTGCGGCGCGGCTGCCGTGTCGATTCCGACGCCGGTCAACACGCGGGCGAGCTGCTGCACGTCCTGCTGGCCGTAGCCGCCGTCGACGCCGAGGGTGTGCCGCTCCATCAGCTCGCGCGCGTAGTTCTCGTTGACGTGGCCGACGGCATTTTGGGCGTTGTCGAGGTACTCGAGCATGGCCGGGTGCTCGAGTGTCGCGAGCACCAGATCGCGAAAACGCCCGAGCGCATGCGGGCGGATCGCGCGCTCCTCGTAATCTCCGAGCAGCCAGCGCTCATCGGCCTTGTGCTGGTGCACGCTGAAATGGTTGAGCCAGAACCACACCATCTGCTCGCGCAGCTGCGCCGGCGAATACAGCGCCCGCAGCAGCTGCAGACGCACCGCCCGATAGGCGAGGCGGTTGCCTTCTTCATTCAGCGCCTTGCGGGCCTGGTCCTGGTCTGCGCCCTCGTTCATCGCGTTGATCGAACGGCGCCGTTCGTGCAGCTCTTCTAGCTTGCCCGCCGGATCCGTCTGCGGGACTTCGAGCGCGCGGAGCTGGGCCGCGACCGGTTCCGGGAGCGCCTCGTCCCGCGGATGCAGCTGCTGATCGAGGTATCGCTCGCGGCCGAGGCGGCGATAATCGCCGACCGTGCGGCTGTCGAGCCCGAAGGTCAGCCGCTGCAGCCACACGACATCCTCGCGGCGCAGCGCCGCGAGCGCGCCTGCGGGAGCTGCGGACTTTGCCGAGGTCGCGGAGCCGACCGGGGAGCCGGGCGTCGTACAGGCGGCGAGGGCGAGCGCCGCCGCGAACGGGGCAGCGCGTTGCAGCCTGCCGCGCGTGCCGTGCGAGAAGCTCTTTATCACGGCCGTCGGTTCCGTTACGTTGCTCAGGCATTCTAACGGGCTATAGGGGGCGCCGTTGACCGGGAAGAATCCCTTGCCGCTCGTCATTGCGTTTGACATTTACGGGACCGTGGTCGACCCGGGCGGAATCGTCGGCGCTCTGGGGGAGACATTCGGCGCGCAGGCGGCACTGGCCGCACGGCTGTGGCGAGACAAGCAGCTCGAGTTTACGTTCCGGCGCGCCCTGATGCGCTGCTACGTGGATTTCGACCGGTGCACCGCGCAGGCGCTCAGCCACGTGAGCGGCGAGCTGGGTGTCGAGCTGAGCGAGGAGCGCACGCGCGCGCTGCTCGAAGCGTATCTACGCCTGCCGGCCTATCCCGATGCAGAGCCGGCGCTCAGGAGGCTGAAGTCCGCCGGCTGCAGGATCGTGGCGCTGACCAACGGCACCGAGAAGTCAGTCCGGACTCTGCTCAAGCATGCGGGTATCGACGGGTTCTTTGAAACGATCCTGAGCGCCGACAGCATCAGGACCTTCAAACCCGATCCCGCGGTGTATGACCTCGTAAGACGGGCGGGAGCATCCGGCGAGAAGGCCTGGCTGGTCTCGGGTAACCCGTTCGACGTCATCGGAGCGAAGGCGCACGGCCTCAAGGCAGCCTGGGTGCGACGGGACCCAAGGCGGATCTTCGATCCCTGGGAGTTTGCGCCCGATGTCGTGATCGGGAATCTGGAAGAGCTGCACCGGGGGATGTTGCCGCAGCAGTGACCCGGTGCCGCGGCGCGATCGGCCTCACAGGCGCTCGCCGGATACCCGGTGAACCGGCTACTCGACCTGAGCAGCCGCGGCATTATCGATGCGCTCGAAAGGGAGCACAATCAGCGCCATGGCCGAGGAGAGGGAGAGCGTGTCGCTGCGGCCTCCCGAGGGGTCGATCGTCGACACGCGCTACTGGCACCTGCTCGACGACGGACGCGTGCAATGCGACGTCTGCCCCCGGGCCTGCAAGCTGCACGACGGGCAGCGAGGGCTGTGCTTCGTGCGCGGGGCGGAAGCCGGCCGCATCAAGCTCTTCAGCCACGGCCGCTCCAGCGGCTTTTGCGTCGATCCCATCGAGAAGAAGCCGCTCAATCATTTCCTGCCGGGGACGAGTGTGCTCTCTTTCGGCACGGCCGGATGCAATCTCGCCTGCAAGTTCTGTTTCGCACCGAACACTCTGATCGCGACTACGCACGGGATGCGACGCATCGCTGACTTGTTCGAGAGCTGCGAGGAGAAGGTCTCCCGCGATGATGGCCGGATTGGACTCCCGGCCTCACTGCAGGTCTGGACGCGGGCGGCCAAGCCGGCGCGCGTCGACAAGGTGTTCGCACACCCCTATTCGGGGGAGCTGCTCTCGTTGAAGGCAGCATGTTGTCCACCGATCCTTCTGACGCCAAACCATAAGGTATTCGCTGCCTGTCGATCGGACCCCCACGACGTGCACTCCATTGGTGCCGAGAACCTCTCTAGCGATCACTACTTGGTCATTCCGAAGAGAAAGGCCGGCGCGGGTGTGCGAATCGATGTCGCAGACGTGCTTGGTGGTCTTGACCACCGCAGCCATTCACCCCGTCGGGGTCGTGTGCCACTCGAGTACGTGACAGAGATGCTGCGCGCGACGGGTAACTCAGCACAGCTCGCTGAAGCGTTGGGATACCACCCCGCCTATGTGCGCACGCTGCGAGGCCGCCTGGCGCGAGGGGTCTTGAGAACCGAGCGACCTCGCGCGGTGTGTCTCCGAATGAGTGACGGCCGAGTGAGGTTCCTCGGGGAGCGCGGGCCCGGCGTGCCTGAGTATCTTGACCTGTCGGCTGACCTGGCATGGCTGCTTGGCTTCTATTGCGCAGAGGGTTCGATAGGGGAACATCCGCAGCGGCCCAACAGCTACCAGCTCATCTTTTCCTGTGGCCATCACAAGCCTCATCTGGTGGCCCGTGCGGCACGCCTTCTCAAGGAATTCTTCGCGGTGCAGGCCGTCATCGTGAATCGACGCACGACAACGACGGTAGAAGTCCGAAGCACCTCTCTCGCGCGGCTCTTCGAAGCGCTGTGCGGCCGTGGCGCTAAAAACAAACGTGTGCCCGCCGACTTGGCGAACGCGCCTGCAATCGTCATTCGTGCCTTCCTCGACGGTTACTTTGCCGGCGACGGTTATGTTTCGGAAACACACGTCGAGGGCGGCACAGTCTCCCGCAATCTCGCGTTTGGTCTATACGAGCTGGGTCTGCACCTCGACCTGTTGCCGACGTACTTTGTGCACGAACGGGCACCGACGAAGCTAATCGAGGGACGTGAGGTCTCTCAATCGACAGTATTCATAGTCAAGTTCAAGCGAGACCGGTACGAGGAACGGCGGGGTTCGGCTTCGGAGCGCAGCGCCTGGCGGGATACGGGTCAGGTATTCCTTGCACCAGTACGGCATGCTGAGCGCGTCCCGTACCAGGGAATGATCTACAACCTCGAGATCGATGATCCGGACCACTCTTACCTCGCGCCGTTCGTCGCGGTATCGAATTGCCAGAACTGGGACATGTCCAAGTCCCGCGAGATGGACACACTCGCCGACCGCGCCAGCCCCGAGGAGCTCGCCGATGCCGCCGACCGGCTCGGCTGCGCGAGCGTTGCCTTTACCTACAACGATCCGGTCGTGTTCATGGAGTACGCGATCGACACCGCCCGCGCGTGCCGTGCGCGCGGCATCAGGAGCGTGGCCGTGACTGCGGGCTACATGTGCGCCGAGCCGCGGGCTGAGTTCTTTCGGCTCATGGACGCCGCGAACGTCGATCTCAAAGCCTTCACGGAGCGCTTCTATTACAAGATCTGCGGGGGTGCGCTGGCACCAGTGCTCGAGACACTCGAATACCTGAAACGAGAGACGACGGTATGGTTCGAGATCACGACGCTGCTGATCCCCGGGGAGAACGACTCCGACGACGAGCTCGACCGGCTGACGGGCTGGATCGCAGACCGGCTCGGCCCCGACGTGCCGCTGCACTTCACGGCGTTTCACCCGGACTGGAAGATGCTGGATAAGCCGCGCACGCCGCCCGCGACGCTGACTCGCGCCCGTCACATCGCGCTCGCCAACGGCCTGCACTACGTCTACACCGGCAACGTGCACGACCGGGAGGGAGGCAGCACCTGGTGCCCGCGCTGTCACACCCGCCTCATCGAGCGCGACTGGTACGAGCTCGGCGAATGGAAGCTGACCGATGCCGGCGCCTGCCAGCGCTGCGGCACCGCGATTCCCGGAGTGTTCGCCGGGCCACCCGGAGATTGGGGAGCGCGGCGACTCAGTGTGCGGCTGGCGGCGCGGATGGGGACGGCGCGCTGAGATTTCGCGATATGGTTGACGCAACTCCGCCGAGCCGGGTGCGACCACCAGCGGTGGCGGGGTCGTTCTACCCCGAGGAGCCCAGCGCTTTGCGCTCCATGGTGGAGGCGTGCCTGGCTCAGGCGAGACAGGCCCGCGGCACCCGCGGCGCCGCACCCCGGGCAGAAACGCCGCCTCCATCACGGCCGAAAGCGGTGATCGCCCCGCACGCGGGCTACATTTTTTCGGGGCCGATAGCCGGCTCGGCCTATGGCGCAGTCAGCGATGGGCTGGAAGGAATCGAGCGCGTGGTGCTTCTCGGGCCGAGCCACTTCGTCCCC
>MNCZ01000029.1 GCA_001914695.1 Gammaproteobacteria bacterium 13_2_20CM_66_19
TACCGCAGGCACTGGGCCGCGCGCTTCGGCACCGCGCCTTACCTCCCCACGTCGCGCGAGGAGATGGACGGCCTCGGCTGGGACAGCTGCGACGTCATCATCGTGACCGGGGACGCCTACGTCGATCACCCGAGCTTCGGCATGGCGGTCATCGGCCGGGTGCTCGAGGCGCAGGGCTTCCGCGTCGGCATCATCGCGCAGCCCGACTGGAGGAGCGCCGGATCCTTCGCCGCGCTCGGCCGGCCGAATCTGTTCTTCGGCATCACGGCCGGCAACATGGACTCGATGGTCAACCGCTACACCGCCGATCGACGCCTGCGCAGCGACGACGCCTACAGCCCGGGCGGCACCGGCGGCGCCCGGCCGGACCGCTCGGTGATCGTGTACGCGCAGCGCGCGCGCGAGGCCTGCCCGGACGTGCCGATCGTCCTCGGCGGCATCGAGGCCTCGCTCCGGCGCATCGCCCACTACGACTACTGGTCGGAGAAGGTGCGCCGCTCGGTGCTCCTCGACGCCAAGGCGGATCTGCTGGTGTACGGCAACGGCGAGCGGCAGATCTGCGAGCTCGCGCACCGCCTCGCCGCGGGCGAATCGATCCGCGACATCACCGACGTGCGCGGCACCGTGTTCGCCCGCCGCGGCATTCCGTCCGACTGGATCGAGGTCGACTCGACCCACCTCGACGCGCCGGGGCCGATGAACGCTCCCCTGGACCCCTACGCGATGAGCGCGGACGGACCGGCTGCGGCGGCTGCCCCGCCCGCGCCGCCCTGCGGCGGATCGGGCCCGCCGCCGGGCGGCGAGCGAGTGGTGCGATTCGTGCGGCGCGTGAAGAACGCCGATCGCGAGCGCAGCGTCATCCGCATGCCCCCCTTCGAGGCGGTCGCGGCCGACCCGGTGCTGTACGCGCACGCCTCGCGGATCCTCCACCTGGAGTCGAACCCGGGTAATGCGCGCGCCCTGGTGCAGCGTCACGGCGACGCCGAGGTGTGGCTGAACCCGCCGCCGATTCCGCTGACCACGGGCGAGATGGATTGGGTGTACGAGCGGCCCTACCGCCGCACCCCGCACCCGCGCTACGGCGCCGCGCTCATCCCCGCCTACAAGATGATCCGCTTCTCGGTGGCGATCCAGCGCGGCTGCTTCGGCGGCTGCACCTTCTGCTCGATCACCGAGCACGAGGGCCGCATCATCCAGAGCCGCTCGGAGGATTCGGTGCTGCGCGAGATCGAAGCGGTGCGCGACAACGTGCCGGGATTCACGGGCGTGATCTCCGATCTCGGCGGCCCGACCGCCAACATGTATCGCCTCGCCTGCAAGAGCCGCGCGATCGAGAGCGCGTGCCGCCGGCCCTCGTGCGTGTATCCCTCGATTTGCCCGAATCTCGATACCGATCACGCCCCCCTCATCCGCCTCTACCGCCGCGCCCGCGCGCTGCCGGGCATCCGCAGGGTGCTGATCGCCTCGGGCGTGCGCTACGACCTGGCGCTCGAGTCACCCGAGTACGTGAAGGAGCTCGCCCAGCATCACACCGGCGGCTATCTCAAGATCGCGCCCGAGGCGATCGCGGAGGGGCCGCTCTCGAAGATGATGAAGCCCGGGGTGGGCGCCTACCAGCGTTTCAAGGAGCTGTTCGACCGCTACTCGAAGCAGGCCGGCAAGGAGCAGTACCTGATCCCGTACTTCATCGCCGCACATCCGGGGACCTCGGACCTGGACATGCTGGAGCTCGCCCTGTGGCTGAAGAGGAACGGCTTCCGCGCCGATCAGGTGCAGGCGTTCCTGCCGGGTCCTATGGCCACCGCCACCGCCATGTACCACTCGGGCAAGAACCCCTTGAAGCGCATCACCCGTACCAGCGAGGAAGTGCTGATCCCGAAGGGCCTCAAGATCCGCCGCCTGCACAAGGCATTCCTGCGCTACCACGATCCCAACAACTGGCCGCTGCTGCGCGAGGCGCTGCGCCGCATGGGACGCGCGGACCTGATCGGCAACGGCCGCCACCAGCTCATTCCCGCCTACCAGCCGGCGGGCACAGGGGGGCGCGCGCTCACCGGGCAAGGGCGACGCCCCCGCCCGTTCCGCACCCAGCACACCGGATTGCCGCACGCGCCGCGCCTGCCGCGCAATCGGCGCGACCCCGGACTCTCCTGACCCGCGGCGATTGCGGATACTGCGGGCGCGAGAGTAGGGTGAGCGCGATGAGCGTCATCTTGAGCCGCGCTGCGCGCGGGCGCCTCTCCCCGGCGGTCCTGGTGCTGGCGCTGTCGCTGCCCTGTGTGCCGGCGGTGGCGGACGCTCCGCCGCCCGCCGCGACCCCCGCCGGCGGCACGGCAGCGCTCCTCGAGATCCATGGACCGATCGGGCCTGCGACTTCGCGCTACGTGGTGCGCGGCCTCGAGGCCGCGCGCCACGACGGCAGCCGCCTGGTGGTGCTCGAGCTCGACACCCCCGGCGGCCTCGACAGCGCCATGCGCGACATCATCCAGGCGATCCTCGCCTCGCCGGTCCCGGTGGTGAGTTACGTCAGCCCCCAGGGCGCGCGTGCGGCGAGCGCCGGAACCTACATCCTCTATGCGAGCCATGTGGCGGCGATGGCGCCGGCGACCAACCTCGGGGCCGCGACTCCGGTCTCGATCGGCGGCGAGCCCGAGCCCGCGCCACCCTCCGCGCCCTCGCCGATCGCCAAGCCGCCGCGCGAGCCCAGGGACAACTCCCCGACGGGCAGCCCGCCCGGGGACGCGGCGCCCCCGAGTGCGACGGGCTCGACCATGGAGCGCAAGGTCGTCAACGACGCGGTGGCCTACATCCGCGGGCTCGCGGAGCTCCGCGGCCGTAACGCCGACTGGGCCGAGCAGGCGGTGCGTGGCGCGGCCAGCCTCTCCTCGACGGCCGCGTTGGAACAGAAGGTCATCGATGTCATCGCGCGCGACCTGCCGGAGCTGCTCGCACGCATCGACGGGCGCGAGGTGCGCATCGACGACCGCACCGTGAAGCTCGCAACCCGCGAGCTCACCGTGGTGCGCGTGAAGCCCGACTGGCGCACGCAGCTGCTGGCAGTCATCACCAACCCGACGGTGGCGTACGGCCTGATGCTGATCGGCATCTGGGGGCTGCTCCTCGAGGGGTACAATCCCGGCGCAGTACTGCCGGGCGTCGCCGGCTCGATCTGCCTGCTGATCGCGCTGTTCGCGTTCCAGATCCTGTCGGTGAACTACGCGGGTCTGGCGCTCGTGGTGCTCGGCACCGGCATGATCATCTCGGAGTTCTTCTTCCCGACCTACGGCTCGCTCGGAATCGGGGGTCTGATTGCATTCGTCGTCGGCTCGCTCATCCTCTTCGACACGGACGTGCCGGGCATGAGCGTGGGCCGGCCGCTGATCGGCGCCTTCGCCACCGTCGGGGGACTCATGATCGCGGGCATCGTGTACCTGGCGACCCGCTCGATGCGTCGCCCGGTCGCCACCGGCACGCAGAGCATGATCGGCGAGACGGCCGAAGTGGTCGCGGACTTCACCGGCCGGGGACGCGTGCGCTACGGCGGCGAGCTGTGGAACGCGCGCAGCGACACGGCGCTCCGCAGCGGCGAGCTGGCGCGCATCGTGAAAGTGGAAGGTCTAACATTGTGGGTCGAGCCGACAGCAAGAGCGCCTTGAGCCGCCGCCCTCGTCAGCCGCCGACAGTCCCAGGGAGAGTCGCATGCCGTTCCTAGCCGCCGTCGTCATCCTGCTCGCCATCCTGCTGTTCAGCATGTTCAACGTGCTGAACGAGTACGAACGCGCCGTGGTGTTCACGCTGGGACGCTTCGCCGGCATCAGGGGGCCGGGCCTGATCCTGATCGTTCCCGTGATCCAGAGGATGCGCCGGGTGGACCTGCGCGTCATCGTGCTCAACGTGCCCAAGCAGGACGTGATCACCCGCGACAACGTGTCGGTCAAGGTGAATGCGGTCGTCTACTTCCGCATCGTCGATCCCGGCAAGGCCATCATCCAGGTGGCGAACGCCTTCGACGCCACCAGTCAGGTCGCGCAGACGACGCTGCGCTCGGTCGTCGGCCAGCACGAGATGGACGACCTGCTGGCACAGCGCGACAAGCTCAACGTCGACCTGCAGCGCATCCTCGATCAGAGCACCGAGAACTGGGGCATCAAGGTCTCGACGGTGGAGATCAAGGATGTCGATCTCGATGAGAGCATGATCCGCGCCATGGCCAAGCAGGCCGAGGCCGAGCGCACCCGGCGTGCCAAGATCATCCACGCCGAGGGCGAGAGCCAGGCGGCCGCGAAGCTGGCCGAAGCGGCGGAGGCGCTGGCGCGCCAGCCGAGCGCGCTGCAGCTGCGCTATCTCCAGACCCTCGCCGACATCTCGCACGAGCGGACCCAGATCATCGTCTTCCCGCTGCCGCTCGATCTGATCAAGCCGTTCTTCGGCCCGCGCGGTGAATAGCGGCCGCACGCTCGCCGTCGCCGGCCTCCTGCTCGCGCTCGCCACGGTGAGCGGGGCCTTCGGCGCGCACGCACTGCGGGGCCACTTGCCGGCCGCTCGCCTCGAGCTGTGGGAGACGGCGGCGCGCTACCACTTTCTCCAGGCTCTCGGGTTGCTCGGCATCGGGCTGACGCTGCGCGGTCTCGACACCGGTATGCTGCGAGCGGCCGCGGCGCTGATCGTGGCAGGGATCGTGCTCTTCCCGGGGAGCCTGTATGCGCTCGCCCTCGGGGCGCCGCGCGCGCTCGGCGTGCTCACCCCGCTCGGTGGGCTCGCGTGGATCATCGGCTGGGTGCTGTTCGCGTCCGGGGTGTGGCATGAGCGATTGAGGGAGTGACGCACATGTCGGAACGCCTTAGCGCGGGTCTCCTCTGCATCGCGGTGCTGGGAGCGGTGGGCTGCTCGCAGCCGCCGCCGCGCCCGTCGGCGCCGCCAGCGCCGGCCACGCCCCCCGCGCAGATCGCCCCCTGGGGACTGGACCTTGCAGCCCGTGACAGCAGCGTGAAGCCGGGCGATGACTTCTACGGTTACGCCGACGGGCATTGGCTCGACACCCATCAAATTCCACCCGATCGCACCCGCTGGGGCTCCTTCGACGAGCTCGGCGAGCGCTCGCACGATCAGGTGCGCTCGATCGTCGAGGCGCTCCCCGACGGCGCGCCGGCCGGAAGCAACGGGCAGAAGGTCGGCGACTATTACCGCAGCTACCTGGATACGGAAGCGATCGAGCGCCTCGGCCTCACCCCCGCGCAGGCGGCACTCGACGCCATCGGCGACGCCCGCACTCACAAGCAGCTGGCGCGGCTCATGGGCCGCGCGGACCTCGCGCTCGAGGCGCCGCTGCGCGTCGGGATCAACCTCGACCAGAAGGATCCCGACCGCTACGCGGTCACGATCACCCAGAGCGGCTTGGGGCTGCCCGACCGCGACTATTACCTCAAAGGGGACACGGTCTACGCCAACCTGCGCACGCAGTACCTCGCGCACATCACGCGTCTGCTCGCGCTCGCCGGCGATCATGACGCCGCCCGCGAGGCGCACGCCGTACTCGAGATCGAGACCCGCATCGCCAAGCTTCACTGGCCGGCGGCGAAGCGTCGCGAGCGCGATCTCACCTGGAACCCCCGCACCCTCGCCGAGCTCGATCAGCTCGCGCCGCGCTTCAGCTGGAACCTGCTGCTCTCGAGTGAGGGTGTGGACGCGCAGGCCCAGTTCGTGGTGCGCGAGCTGAATGCGGTGCAGGACCTCGCACAGCTCTTCCTCAAGATACCGGTGGACGACTGGCGCGCCTACTTCAGGTACCACTACCTGGCCGACCACGCGGAGGTGCTGCCGAAGGCCTTCGATGAGGAGCGCTTCGACTTCTACGAGCGGACGCTGCGCGGTCAGCAGGCCCAGAAAGACCGCTGGAAGCGTGCGGTGGACGCGCTGGACGAGGATGTGGGCGAGGCCGTCGGCGAGCTCTATGTGCAGCGTTACTTCCCGCCCGCCTCCAGGCAGCAGGTGCTGGCGCTGGTCGAGAACCTGCGCGCCTCCTATGCGGCGCACATCGAGCAGCTTCCCTGGATGACGCCCGAGACGAGGCAGGTGGCGCTCGAGAAGCTCGCCGCCTTCCATCCCAAGATCGGCTACCCCGAGAGGTGGCGCGACTACTCGGGCCTGTCGATCGTGCGTGGCGATGCCTTCGGCAATCTGACGCGCGCGCGCGTGTTCGAGTGGCAGCGCCAGGTGCGGCGCCTCAAAGAGCCGACCGACCGCGGCGAATGGGGCATGACGCCGCAGACCATCAACGCCTACTACAACCCGACGTTCAACGAAGTGGTGTTCCCGGCGGCCATCCTGCAGCCGCCCTTCTTCGATCCCGGCGCCGACCCCGCGGTCAACTACGGCGGCATCGGCGCGGTGATCGGCCACGAGATGGGGCACGGCTTCGACGATCAGGGCGCGAAGTCCGACGCCCGCGGGGTGCTGCACGTGTGGTGGCAGCAGGCGGATACGGAAGCCTTCAGGAAGCGCGTCGACCGGCTGGCGGCACAGTACGACGAGTTCGTCGTGCTGCCCGGACTGAACGTCAACGGCCGCCTGACGCTCGGCGAGAACATCGGCGACCTGGGGGGCCTCTCGGTCGCCTACGACGCCTACCACCGCTCGCTGAACGGCGCGGCGCCGCCGGTGCTCGACGGCCTGACGGGCGATCAGAGGTTCTTCCTCTCGTACGCGCAGATCTGGCGTTCGCTCTACCGCGAGCAGCAGCTGCGCTCGCAGGTGCTGAGCAATCCGCACAGCCCGCCGAAATTCCGCGTCAACGGCGTGGTGCGCAACGTCGACGCCTGGTATGCCGCGTTCGCCGTGCAGCCGCGCGACAAGCTCTATCTGCCCGCGGACGCGCGCGTACGGATCTGGTGAAGTCCGGGCTGCCGGTCGATGAGGTGCTCGCACCGCTCGCTGCGGCGCTCGGCGCGCGGGGAGCTGCCGTGCTCGAGGCGCCGCCCGGTGCCGGCAAGAGCACGGTGGTTCCGCTCGCCCTGGTCGGGGAGGACTGGGCGGCGGGTAAGCGGCTCATCATGCTCGAGCCGCGGCGCCTCGCCGCGCGCGCCTGCGCCGAGCGCATGGCGCAGAGCCTCGGCGAGAGCGTCGGGCGCACGGTGGGCTACCGCATGCGCTTCGACTCGCGCGTCTCGAGCGCGACGCGCATCGAGGTCGTCACCGAAGGGGTGCTGACCCGGCTGCTGCAGGGCGATCCGGCGCTCGAGGGCGTCGCCGCCCTCATCTTCGACGAGTTCCACGAGCGCAGCCTCCAGGCCGACTTGGGGCTCGCACTCAGTCTCGATGCGCGCGAGCATCTCGCCCCCGAGCTGCGGCTGCTCGTCATGTCGGCGACTCTCGACGGGGCCGCGGTCGCGAGCCTCCTCGGCGATGCGCCGCGGGTGAGCGCGCCGGGCCGGCTCCATCCGGTCGAGACGCGCTATGCAGGCTCGGGTCCGCCGGCGCTGCCCGACGCGGCGGGCGCCGGTGCGCAGCATGCGCCCGAACGACTCGTGTCACAGCTCATCCTCCGGGCACTGCGCGAGGAGCGCGGCGACGTGCTGGCGTTCCTGCCGGGCGCGCGCGAGATCCGGCGCGTGCACTCCTCGCTTGCCGCCGCGCAGCTGCCCGCAGGCGTTCAGGTCATGCCGTTATTCGGAGATCTCCCGGGCGAGCAGCAGGATGCCGCGCTCGCCCCCGCGCCCGCCGGTGCGCGCAAAGTGGTGCTCGCGACCAACATCGCCGAAACCAGTCTCACCATCCCGGGCGTGCGCGTGGTCGTCGACTCGGGACTCGCGCGTCGCGCGAGCTTCGATCCGGTATCCGGCATGAGCCTGCTCACGACCCGGCGCATCTCGCGGGCATCCGCGGATCAGCGCCGCGGCCGCGCCGGGCGCCTCGAGCCGGGCGTCTGCTACCGGGCGTGGAGTGAGGGTGCCCACCCGAGCCTCGCGCCCTACACGCCGCCCGAGATCGTCGACGCCGATCTCGCGCCGCTCGCGCTGGAGCTCGCCAGCTGGGGCGTGCGGGACGCCGCGGCGCTTCGGTGGCTCGACGCGCCGCCCGCGGCGCAGCTCGCGAGCGCCCGGCAGCTGCTCGAGCGTCTCGGGGCACTCGACGACGGCGGACGCATCACCGCCCACGGAAGCGAGATGGCGCGTCTCGGGGCGCATCCGCGCCTGGCGCACATGCTGTTGCGCGCCCGCTCGCTGGGACAGCTGCCACTCGCCGCACAGCTCGCGGCGCTGCTCACCGAGCGCGATCTGCTGCGCGGAAGCCTGGCGGCGAGCGACGCGGACATCCGCACCCGGCTCGAGATCCTGCGCGCCGAGGAGGGGGCGCCCGTGACCGACCGCCCCGCTCTGCAGCGAGCGCGGCGCGCAGCCCGCGACCTCGAGCGGCAGGCCGGGGGGCAGAGCGCCGGCGGGCGCGACCAGGGCACGGTCGGTGATGCAGGTCCGCTGCTCGCGTTTGCCTACCCGGACCGCATCGGCCGCGCCCGCGCGGGCGGCGACGGGCGCTTCGCGCTCGCCAACGGACGCGGCGCGGCGTTCGGCTCCCCCCAGGCGCTGGCGCGGCGCGAGCTGATCGTGGCGGTGGACCTGGACGATCGCGAGCGCGATGCGCGGATCCTTTTGGCCGCGCCGCTCGAGCGGCGCGATCTGACCGAGCACTTCGCGGAGCGCCTGCGGTGGCGCGAGTCGGTGCACTGGAGCGCGCGCGAGCAGGCGGTGATCGCGCAGCGGACGCTCGAGCTCGATGCGCTCACTCTCGAGGAGAAGCCGCTGGCGGAAGTTCCCGCCGAAGCCGCGCGCCGCGCCATGCTCGCCGGCGTGCGGGAGCTCGGCATCGAAGCGCTGCCGTGGGAGCGCGAGGCACGCGATCTGCAGGCGCGGATCGAGTTCGTGCGCGCCACGGCGGGCGCCGCCGAGACGGGCGAGGACGCGTGGCCCGCGGTGTCGGATGCGGCGCTCGCCGACACGCTGGAGAGCTGGCTCGCGCCCTGGCTCGAAGGCATCACGCGGCGCGAGCATCTCTCGCGGGTGCCGCTCGCCGCAGCGCTGCGCGCCCGGCTCACCTTCGAGCAGCAGCGCGCGCTGGAGGACTGGGCGCCGGCGGAGCTCTCGATGCCGAGCGGCTCGCGCGCCCGCGTCGACTATCACGATGCGGGCGCACCGGCCGTGTCGGTGCGACTGCAGGAGGTGTTCGGCCTGGCGGAGACCCCGCGCCTCGGCCTCGGCCGCGTTCCTGTGACCTTCAGGCTACTCTCCCCGGCCGGCCGGCCGGTGCAGGTCACGCGCGACCTGGTGAGCTTCTGGCGCGGCGCCTATGCCGAGGTGCGGAAGGTCCTGCGCGGCCGATACCCGAAGCACTACTGGCCGGAGAATCCGCTCGAGGCGGAGCCGACGCGCGGCGTGCGGCGCAAGCGCTGATCGCTGCGGCGGTCGAACCAGCGCTGCAGCCAGTGATCGACGGACAGCGGGCCGGCGCTCGCGATGGCGAGCCACAGGAACAGCGCCAGGTACTCGAACTCATCGAACCCGAGCAGCGTCTCGAGCGAGTCGACCTGAGCCCATTTCGCGGAAGCAATCGCGACGATCATGGTGATGCCGAGCGCCCCCGCGGAAAGGCGCGTCAGCAGGCCCACGAGCAGGAACAGGCCCCCGAAGAACTCGACTCCCGAGACGAAGGGCGCGAGCAGCTGCGGGAAGCTGATGCCCCAGCCGATGAAGTTCTCGGTCACCTGCGGAAGGCTATGCAACTTCCCCCAGCCGCTCCACAGGAATACCCAGCCGACGGTGACGCGGGCGAACAGCGGCGCGAGCCAGCTGAGATGCCCGGCGACGCGCCGGGGCCAGTCGATCAGCCATCTAACGAGAAAGTTCACGGGTGCTCCTGGTACGCGTTGGGTGAACAGTTGGGCGAGAGGACCGGGCAGTCCGGCGCGTTATTACCGGGGCGGCGGACTGGCGTGCGTATAATCGCCCTCTTCAGGGCCCCGAGAGCCATGCGCAATTCTGAGCCTGGATCCCCGGTCTCTTCAATCGATGGGCGGCCGTCCGCAGCGGATGCGGGCGCGCCCATCACGCGACTATTCGAATCGATGCGTCCGGACCTCGTGCGCTTCGCTCACTGGCTGGCGCGCGACCGGGCGATTGCGGAGGACATCGTGCAGGAGGCGTTGCTGCGCGCGTGGCGGTCCCGGGAGGCTCTCAAGGATCCGAGCGCGGCGCGTGCCTGGCTGCTGACCATCGTGCGGCGCGAGCACGCACGACTCTACGAGCGCAAGCGCCTCGAGCTGGTCTCCCTGGACGAGGTGATGGAGACGCAGGCGAGCCCGCAGCCCGCGGAGCCCGAAGGGAACCTGTTCGCGCTGCGGCATGCGATCATGAGTCTGCCCATTGAATATCGCGAGCCACTCCTGCTGCAGGTCGTGGGCGGCCTTTCCACCGAGGAGATCGCGCGCGAGCTGGCGCTGTCGGGCACTGCGGTGCTGACACGGCTGTTCCGCGCGCGCAACAAGCTGCGGGTCATCTGCGGCCTGACGGCCGCGCCGGACGTCGCCCCCGACGCCGCGGTCGCCGGGCGGGAGAGCACGCCGTGAACTGCGATGGCGCGCGGCTGCTGATCGGCGCCGATCCCGGCGGCACGACGACGGCGCTCGAGGAGCACCTCCGGGGTTGCGCGGCCTGCGCCGGGTTCCGCAGGGAGACCCGTGCTCTCGATGGCGACATCCGCCGCGCGCTCGAGCGTCCGCCGGACCTCGCCCGCTCGCGCGCCGCGGTGCGGCCGCCGGCCTGGCGACAGTGGGCGCTGGCCGCGAGCGTTGCGCTCGCCGCCTTCGTCGCGCTCGGCGTGTGGCTGCTGCCCCCGAGCGACACGCTCGCCCGCGAGGTGGTGGCGCACGTGCAAAGCGAGCCCGAGAGCTGGCTCGCCACCGAGCACGTGACCGCGGCGGGAATCGAGCATGCGCTGCGCGGCGCAGGGGTCCAGCTCGCCATCACCTCCGACCGGATCCGCTACGCGCAGAGCTGCTGGTTCCGTGGGCACTACGTGCCGCACCTCGTCCTCGAGACCGCGCGCGGCGAGGCCACCGTGCTCCTCCTGCGCCACGAGCACGTGTCCGCGCGCCGAGCCTTCCACGAGGCCGGCATGACCGGCGTGATCGTGCCCGCCGAGCGCGGGAGCATTGCGGTGCTCGCGCGCGGCGGCGGCGACATCGACGACATTGCCCGGGCGATGCAGCGGGACGTGCGCTGGCTGCCGGGCAACCCCTGATTCCCGTCAGGTGCGCCCCGTGGCGAAGCCAGTCACCCTGCCCGAGAATCTCTCGGTCCTCGAGGAGCTGCGCCGCAGGGAGCCGATATTTCACCGGCCGGAGCTCGCCGGCTCGCGCGCCGAGCTCGAGGCCATGACGGCGGACGACTTCTGGGAGATCGGCGCCTCCGGGCGCCGCTACAGCCGCGAGTACGTCCTGGAAACGGTTGCGGCGCGCCTCGATGAGCCGGTGGAGGACCCCTGGCGAACGGACGATTTCCACTGCCGCGAGCTGGCCGCCGGTGTCTACCTCCTCACCTACACGCTGCTGCAGGGCGAGCGCAGGACGCGCCGCGCGACCATCTGGCAGCGCAGCGCTGTCGGGTGGAAGGTCGTCTTTCATCAGGGGACTGTCATTCAGGACCAGGAGCTCGACACGTGAAGGGCATCAACCGTCGTGACTTGTTCGTGGGCGCCGGGAGCGTGTGCGGCGCCTTTCTCGCCCGGCGCGCTAGAGCGGTGGCCTCGGCGTCGGTGCGCATTCCGCCCGCTCCGGTGGCGCGCGTCGACATCGTGAAGGACACGTATTTCGGCGAGACGCTGAGCGATCCGTACCGCTGGATGGAGAACGACAAGGACCGAGAGTGGCTGCCCTTCCTCAAGGGCCAGAACGAGCACACGCGCGCGGTTCTCGACACCATCCCGGGGCGTGAGCGGCTCCTGAAGCGCATCGAGCAGCTCTCGGGAGATGCGGCCACGACGCGCCTCGCGCGCCGC
Source organism: Gammaproteobacteria bacterium 13_2_20CM_66_19 (assembly GCA_001914695.1). Classification (GTDB taxonomy): domain Bacteria; phylum Pseudomonadota; class Gammaproteobacteria; order Steroidobacterales; family Steroidobacteraceae; genus 13-2-20CM-66-19. The sequence continues at coordinate 12,046 of MNCZ01000029.1, forward strand.
GCCGGCGCCAAGCTGTTCTTCGAGCAGCGTCCGGCGGGCGCCGAGAACTTCAAGCTGTTCGTAAAGGAGCGCGGCGTCACCCGCGTGCTCATCGACCCGACGCTCCTCGGCACGGCGACGAGTCATCTATCGCTCGACTGGTGGGAGCCCTCGCCCGACGGCGCGCACGTGGTGTACGGCCTGTCGAAGGACGGCAGCGAGGACTCGGTCCTGCACGTGCTCACCGTCGCCGACGGGCGCGATCTGCCCGAGCGCATCGCCAACACCGAAGCCGCGAGCCCCGCGTGGCTCGATGACGGCACCGGATTCTTCTACAACCAGCTGACGGGCGCCGTCGACACCCCCGAGCGCTACCTCGACAGCCAGGCGCGCTTTCACCGCCTCGGCGCCGACCCCGCCTCCGACCCGATCCTCATGAAGCGCGGTCTCGACCCGCGGGTCGAGTACGAGCGCATCCAACTGCCGGAGGTTCAGACCTTTTCCGGATCCGAGTACGCGCTGCTGGTGCTCACGGACGTGCGGACCGAGTTTCGCGTGTTTATCGCGCCGGTTGCCGATGCCGCGGCGAACAAGGCCCGCTGGGTGGCGGTGGCGGGCTTCGAGGACGAGATCACCGACGTTGCGATCGACAGCGGCGTGCTCTGGCTGCTCGCCAACAAGGATCATCCGCGCGGCCGCATCCTGAAGACTTCCGTCGCCGCGCCCTCCGTGGCGACGGCGACCGAGGTCGTCCCCGAGGGAGCGGTGGTCATCCAGCGCTTCGAGCGTGCGAGGGACGGGCTGTACCTCGACATGATGGACGGCGGCATCAGCCGGCTCCGGCTTCTCCGGCGCGACGGGCAGGTGAGCGAGATCGCCCTGCCCTTCGACGGGACGCTGCGGGCGCTGCACGGCAGCCCGGACGAGGAGGGCGCGCTGTTCTCCTTCACCGGCTGGCTCGCGCCGGGGGATATCTGGTCCGCGGCTGCGGACGGCAAAGTGGCGGCCACGGGCCTCACGCCGCCGCCGCCGATCGACGTCAGGCCCTACGAGACGAAGCGCTTCTTCGCGACCGCGCGCGATGGAACGCAGATCCCGTATACGCTGATTTACCGCAAAGGGTTGCGGCGCGACGGACGCACCCCGGCCTGGATCTCGGCCTACGGCTCGTACGGCATCCCCGCCTACACGCCGACGTTCGCGGGGCGAATCCTGGCGCTCATCGACGCGGGGTTCATCGTCGGCTATGCCAACGTGCGCGGCGGCGGGGAATACGGGCGCGAATGGCACAAGGGCGGGCAGCTCATGAACAAGCCCAACACCTGGCGGGACCTCATCGACGTGTGCGAGGAGCTGTGCGCGAAGAAGTACACCTCGCGCTCGCGGCTCGCCATCGGCGGACGCTCCGCGGGCGGCATCACGGTCGGGCGCGCCATGACCGAGCGCCCGGAGCTGTTTGCGGCGGTCATCGACGGCGTCGGCTGGTCGAATCCGCTGCGCTACGTGGCCGAGCCGAACGGCTACGGCGAGGAGCCGGAGTGGGGCAGGATCTCCGAGGAGGCCGGTTACCGGGCGCTGAAGCTCATCGACAGCTACCAGCACGTGCAGGACGGGACCGCCTACCCGGCGGTGCTGCTGACGACCGGCGTGACCGATCCGCGGGTCGGCCCGTTCCATGTCGCGAAAATGACCGCGCGGCTGCAGGCGGCGAGCAGCTCCGGCAAGCCCGTGCTGCTGCGCGTGGACTTCGACGCGGGTCACGGGATCGGCTCGACCCGGGCGCAGCAGGATCGCGAGGCAGCCGACACCTACGCGTTCCTGTTGTGGCAGACGGGCGTGAGGGCTTACCAGCCGGCCTGATTCCGCATCGGCCGGCCGCCTCGGGGGGCACGGAAGATGAGCATGGACCAGAGGCAGTTCGAGGCGCTGGTGCAGCGCATGGAGCGCTTCGCCGTGCGCGCGCCGGGGACGTATCGCTCTTGGGTGCTGGCGCTCGCGCTATTCGGGTACACGCTGCTGCTGGCGCTGGTGATCGTGCTGCTGCTGCTCCTGGCGTTGCTCGCGTTCGGCCTGCGCGATGCGGCCTGGCTCAGCGTCAAGTTGGGGCTCGTGGTCGGCGCCTTGCTGCTGGTGGTGCTGCGTTCGCTATGGGTGCGGCTCGAGCCCCCCACGGGAGAGCCGCTCGCGCGGCAGGAGGCGCCCGCTTTCTTTGCGCGGCTCGATCGGCTGGTGGCGGGCCTGCACACGCCCCGAGTCCACCGGGTGCTGGTGACCGAGGATTTCAACGCCGCCGTCATGCAGCTGCCGCGCCTCGGCATCTTCGGCTGGTATCGCAATTACCTCCTGATCGGCCTGCCGCTGATGCAGTGCCTGTCGGGCCCGCAGTTCGAGGCGGTGCTGGCGCACGAGCTGGGGCATCTGTCGCGCGGACATGCCCGCCTCGGCAACTGGATCTACCGCCTGCGCCGCGTCTGGATGCGCCTGGACTCGGCGCTGGCGCAGCGCCCGCAGTGGGGCTCGGGTGCGATCCGCGGCGTGCTGCACTGGTACGTCCCTTACTTCAACGCCTGCTCGTTCCCGCTCGCGCGCCGCAACGAGTTCGAGGCGGATGCCAGCTCGGTGCAGCTCACCTCCGCGGACAGCGCCGCGCAGGCGCTCACGAACGTCAGTGTGATCGGCAGCTACCTGCGCGAGCGGTACTGGCCGGCGGTCGGCGCACGGGCGCGCGACACGGCGCAACCCGCGTTCGCGCCCTACGGCGCGCTCAGCGCGAGCCTGCTGCAGCATTTGTGCGCCGAGGATGCCCGGCGCTGGCTGGCCCGGGCGCTGGAGGAACCGACCACCTATGCCGACACACATCCGTCGCTCCGGGAGCGGCTCGAAGCCATGAAGGTGGCCGCACAGTTCGCGCCGCCCGCGGCAGGCTCGGCCGCGGATGAGCTGCTCGGCGAGCGCATCGTGGCGCTCGCGGGCGCGTTCGACTCGCGCTGGCGCGAGGGGGTCGCGGCTTCCTGGAAGCGGGTGTTCGAGGAGACGCAGGGCAGGCGCGCGCGCCTCGCGGCGCTGCGTGCGAAGTGCGCGCCGGCCTGTCTCGCGGCGAACGAAGCGCTCGAGCTGGCCGATCTCGAGGAGGAGCTTGGCGAGGGCCCGGGGCGCGCCCTGACTCTCAGGCGGGAGCTCCTCGCGCGCGAGGCGGATTCGGTACCGGCGCGCTTCGTGCTTGCGCGTCAGCTGCTGCAGCAGGGAGACCGCGACGGAGTGGCGCTCATGGAAGCGGCCATGCAGGGCGAGGCCGACGCCGTGTTGCCGGGCTGCGAGCTGTTGCGCGACTACTGGTGGGGAGCGGGCCAGCGGGAGCTCGCGCAGCACTGGCACGAGCGCGCCACGCAGCGCGCCCGGGAGCTCGAGGAAGGCAAACGGGAGCGTGAGAGCCTCGGGGACGGAAACGTGTGGCTCGAGCACCGTCTCGAATTTCCGATGCTGCAGGCGCTCAGCGCGCGGCTGCGGCAGATCGCGGGTCTCAAGTGCGCCTACCTGGTGCGCAAGCACGTGGTGCACGATCCGCACCGGCCGCTCTACGTGCTCGGATTCGGCGTTGGCGCGCTCGCAGTACGCCGCGGCGAGCGCGAGCGAGCGGTGATGGAGCGGCTGCGCACCGCGGTGGAATTCCCGGGAGAGACGCTGATCATCAACATCGAGGGCGCCAACTCGGGCCTGGGTCGGCAGTTCGCCGAAGTGGCGCACGCGCGGATCGTCTGAGCCGGTCACGCACCGCGCCGCGCGCTGTCCGCACCGGGCGGCGCACCGGGCGGCGGCTCAGGCGCGCGCGGGGATGGCAAGGCCGCGGGCGACGGCCGCCCGGGAGAGAAAGCGATCGAGCGCGTCCGTGACGCGCGGAAAGTCCCGGATCCCCACCAGCTCGCCCGCCTCGTAGAACCCGACGAGGTTGCGCACCCAGGGGAAGATCGCCATGTCGGCGATGCTGTAGGTGTCGCCCATGATCCAGGTGCGCCCTGCGAGACGCGATTCGAGCACTCCGAGGAGACGCCTGGACTCGGCGACGTAGCGCTCGCGCGGCCGCTTGTCCTGGTACTCCCGGCCGGCGAACTTATGAAAGAAGCCGAGCTGGCCGAACATCGGGCCGACGCCGCCCATCTGGAACATGAGCCACTGCAGGGTCTCGTAGCGCTCGGCCCCCTCCTGCGGCAGGAAGCGGTGAGTCTTGTCCGCGAGATAGATCAGGATGGCGCCCGACTCGAACAGCGGCATCGGCTTGCCGCCCGGGCCGTCGGGATCGAGGATCGCCGGGATCTTGCCGTAGGGATTGAGCGAGCGGAATTCAAGCGACGCCTGCTCGAGCGCATCGAAGTCGACCCGATGCGGCTCGTAGGGGAGACCCGTTTCCTCGAGCATCACCGAGACCTTCACGCCGTTCGGTGTTGGCAGCGAATAGAGCTGCAGGCGCTCGGGGTGCCGCGCCGGCCATTTCTTCGTGATCGGAAAGGCAGAAAGGTCGCTCATAAGCGAAGGATTCTGCCAGACAAGCCCCGAGCGCAGCGTGCGCCGCAGCGCGCCCGGGCGCCGCCGCGCTTCAGCGCAGGTCCGCCGTGACGCTTCAGCCCGGCGGCGGCACGATGCGGACGTAGGGCTTGGGCGCCCGCCATCCCTTGGGATAGAGCTTCTTCGCTTCCTCGTCCGACACCGAGCCGGCGATGATCACGTCCTCGCCCTGCTTCCAGTTAACGGGCGTCGCCACGCGGTACTTGGCGGTGAGCTGGATCGAGTCGAGCAGCCGCAGCACCTCGTCGAAGTTGCGGCCGGTGGTCATCGGGTAGCTGAACATTGCCTTGATGGACTTGTCCGGCGCGATGACGAACACGGTGCGCACGGTCTGATTGTCCGCCGGGGTGCGTCCGCTCGAGCTGCTGCCGGCCGCTTCCGGAAGCATTTCGTAGAGCTTGGCGATCCTGAGCTCCGGATCGCCGATCAACGGATAGTCGGGCGCACTGCCGGTCACCTCCTTGATGTCCTGGAGCCAGCGCGTGTGGTCTTCCACACGGTCGACGCTCAAGCCCGCGATCTTGCAGTTGCGGCGGTCGAATTCCGGCTTGAGGCGCGCCATGTAGCCGAGCTCGGTGGTGCAGACCGGCGTGAAATCCTTCGGATGGGAGAACAACACGCACCACGAGTCGCCAATCCATTGATGGAAGCGGATGCGACCCTGCGTGCTGTCGGCCTCGAAGTCGGGGGCAATGCTGCCGATGCGAATGCTCATGGCTGACCTCCACTAGACGCTGCCGGACGACCGGGAAACACTCCTCCCACCCGCGATCCGGACGCAAGCGCAACCGACGGCGTAGCCGCGTGCCCGCCGGCGGCCGCCGCGATCCCGTGCACCGCGCACCGGGCTCGGTCGGAGCGGGCCGTGGGTGACTGTTTCGTTTGGCTTGCGGGGGGTTAATCCGCATTGACTTCGAAGATTCCCGGGGCGTCAACTGCTCGAGCGCAAGCGTGCCCTCAGGTCAGCCGTGCCGGCCTCTCGGCATCGCAATCCGCCAACGAAAATCCATCAATACGGGGAGGCGCTTCATGCGTTCGCTCGACAGACGTTCCCTGACACGACCCGTCCTGGTTGCGGCCCTGGCGCTCGGAATGGCCTCGCCTTCGCTGGCCCAGAGAGCCGCTGCCCCGGTCTTCCGGCCCTCGGTTGCGGAGTGGCGCTTCCTGCAGAGCAGCCCCACTCCGCCGACCGAGGCAGCGTGCTACGCCGCCGGTGTGCGCTGCTTCGCTCCGGCTGCAATGCAGCAGGCCTACAACGTCTCTCCACTCTATGAGCGCGGCCTCACGGGCAAGGGCAAGACCATCGCCGTGATCGACTCGTTCGGAAGCGCGACCATCGCGAACGACCTCAACGTGTTCAGTACCGCCTTCGGCCTGCCGCATCTTTGTGGAGAAGCCGGCGTGACGTGCGCCCCGGGCATGCCGACCTTCAGCATCCTGCAGATCCAGGGATCGCCCCCGCCCAACCCGCCGCCACCCAGCAACGGCACGGGACAGGAGAGTCACAACCTGTGGGCGCTCGAGGTTTCGCTCGACGTGGAGTGGGCGCACGCAATCGCTCCCGAAGCCAACATCCTGCTGGTCACCACGCCCACGGCGGAAATTCTGGGCGTGCAGGGCTTTCCGCAGATGATGAACGCCGTACAGTACATCGTGGACAACCACCTGGCCGACGTCATCAGCATGAGCCTGGGAGCCGGAGAGGGGACATTCGCGGGCACGGCCTCGTTGTTGAACGTGCGCCGGGCGCTCGTCGATGCACAGGCCAACCACATCACCGTGCTCGCATCCTCCGGGGACGGCGGCACCAGCAACAACCTCAAGGAGCCCACCAAGAGCCCGCGGCTGATTCCGTATCCCAGCGTGGACTGGCCGGCCTCGGATCCTCTCGTGACGGCAGTCGGCGGCACCCGTCTGTGCATGGATGCCACCACGGGCACCACGGTGGATACCACCTCGCCTCCGGCTGTGTGCCACAACAATCCTGGCGTTCGCGAGCGCGCCTGGCCCTTTGCCGGCGGCGGTTACAGCATCTTGTTCCCGCGGCCTGACTTTCAGGCGACTCTGCCGGCGGGCAGCAGCTACGTCGGCAGTTCGGTGGGCGCGCCGGGCCCGAACTCTGAAATGCGAGGCGTTCCGGATGTCGCCTTCCAGGCGAGCTCGGGAACGGGTCCCCTCGTTTATATGACCGAGCCCGCGACTACGGCCTCGGGCACCGGCTGTGGTGGCGCCAGTCCCTGCAGTGTGGGTTGGTACGTCGTCGGTGGCACGAGTTGCAGTGCCCCGCAGTGGGCAGGGTTGATCGCCATCGCCGACCAGATGGCCGGCAGCGATCTTGGCTACATCAATGCCGCCCTGTACAAGGTTGCGGCCGATCCGACGAAGTACGCCACCGACTTCTTCGACGTGACCATCGGCAACAATCAGACCACATCCATTCCGGGTTATCCGGCCTCGACCGGATGGGACGCGGTCACTGGCCTGGGCACGCCCAACGCCGCCAAGCTGCTGCCGGATCTCGTCGAGGCCGCCTCTCGGCCCTGAATGCTCTATCGTCATAAGGGTCCAATCGCATATCTCGCAACTCTCCGCTCGCCCGGGTGGACGAGCGAATCATTCTTTAGAAATCTTTGCGTAGCGCTCGTTGCTCCCCCTCATATCATTAGTCCAACGGACAAAGACAAAGGAGGGCAGCTATGAAGCGGACCTGTGCGCTCCTGTCGCTTGCGACGACATTCAGCGGTTGCATGGTCATGGTGCCTGGACATCTCTATCCGGTTCACGGGCCGTTATCCACGGACACTCCAACACCAATCTATGATGTATCGCTCAGCGGTGTTCTAAA
>MNCZ01000122.1 GCA_001914695.1 Gammaproteobacteria bacterium 13_2_20CM_66_19
CGAGCGGCCGCGATGCCAAGATCGCGGCGCGTACCGCGCGCAGCCACGCCTTCGTGCCCTACATCACGCGCAACATTCCGTACTACGAGGTGCTGAGCACCGGGGGACTCGAGCTCCTCGAGAACAACGCCGACACGATCCTCGAGGAGATCGGCATCGATTTCCGCGACGATGCGGAATCGCTCAAGCTCTGGAAGGACGCCGGCGCGGACGTCCAGGGCGAGCGCGTGCGCTTCCCGCGCGGCATGTGCCGCAGCATCGTGCGCCGCTCGGCGCCGAAGGAGTTCACCCAGTACGCACGCAATCCCGCGCGCAACGTGGTGATCGGAGGCAACCGTACGGTCTTTGCTCCCGCCTACGGATCGCCCTTCGTGCGCAGCCTCGACGAGGGCCGCCGCTACGCGAGGATCGAGGACTTCCGCAACTTCGTGAAGCTCGCCTACATGGCGACGTCGCTCCATCACTCGGGCGGCACCGTCTGCGAGCCGGTCGACCTGCCCGTCAACAAGCGGCACTTCGACATGGTGTACGCGCACATGAAGTACAGCGACAAGCCGTACATGGGCTCGGTCACGCACCCGAGCCGCGCGCTCGACACCATCGAGATGACGAAGATCCTCTTCGGCGACCAGTACACCGACCCCGAGACCGGCAAGCCCCGCACCTGCATCGTGAGCCTCATCAACGCCAACTCGCCGCTCACCTGGGACGCCACCATGCTCGGGGCGCTCAAGGCCTACGCGCGCGCCAACCAGGCGACCATCGTCACGCCCTTCATCCTGGCCGGCGCGATGTCGCCGGTGACCGTGGCCGGAACCGCGGCGCAGACGCTCGCCGAGGCGCTGGCCGGCATGGCGCTCGCGCAGCTGGTGAATCCCGGCGTCCCGGTGATACTCGGCAGCTTCGCGTCCTCGATCTCGATGCAGTCGGGCGCGCCGACTTTCGGAACGCCCGAGCCGGCGCTGGTGCTGTACGTCATGGCGGCGCTCGCGCGGCGTCTCGGCGTTCCGTTTCGCTCGGGCGGCGCACTGTGCGCGTCCAAGATCTCGGATGGCCAGGCGGCTTACGAGTCGGCCAACACCCTGACTCCGACCTGTCTCGCGGGTGTCAACTTCGTGCTGCATACCGCCGGGTGGCTCGAGGGCGGTCTGGCCATGGGCTACGAGAAGTTCGTGATGGACGCCGATCAGGCGGGCATGATGCATACGCTGCTCGCGGGAGTGGATCTGTCCGAGAACGGCCAGGCGCTCGACGCCATCCGCGAGGTCGGTCCGGGCAAGCACTTCCTCGGCTGCGCCCACACGCAGGCGAACTTCCAGGCGGCCTTCTACCGCTCGCCGCTCGCCGACAACAACAGGTTCGAGCAGTGGCATGAAGAGGGCTCGAAGGACATGACGCAGCGCGCCAACGCGCTGTGGAAGCGGCAGCTCGAGCAGTACGAGACGCCGCCGCTCGATCCGGCGGTGGACGAGGCGCTGCTCGCTTACATCAGGCGGCGCAAGGACTCGTTCCCGGACTCGAACGTGTGACGCAGCGCGCACCGGCGGGCGGCGGTGTGACTGCAGGAGTTGCCATAGGCGCGCGCGCACTGGTGCTCGCGCTCCTGTCCGGGGTGGCCACGGACGCCCGGGGCGCGAGCGAGGCGAGCTTTCAGCTGTCCGCCGGACTCGAGGATCTGCGCGACTATTTTCCGGGCTATCTCGCCAACGGTTACGTCTCGACCCTGACTGCCCCGCGCGGCACCGAGGCGACGCGTGCCTACATGGTCGCCTTGATGGACTACACGCCCGGCGACATGTCGCGTCCCGCCGCCGTGCCGGGCTGGACCGAGGTGGACTTCAGCGCAGGTCCACGGGGAGGGCCCCATGGATGGCTCAACCGGGCGCCGCTCTCGGCGGAGCATTTCAAGGACTACCGCCAGACGCTCGACCTGCGCGGCGCGACTCTGACCACGAGCTACCGCTACGTCGACCAGGGGCGGGAGACCTCGATCGAGGTCATTACACTCGTCAGCGAGGCGTCGCCGCACCTCGCGGCGACGCATCTCAAGATCACGCCGGACTACGACGGCCCGGTACGGCTGTCGTTCGCGCTGCTGCCGTGGGCAAATCACGCACCGCGATTTCCGCTCGCCGAGATGAGCGGCCCGCAGATGGAGGAGGCGGTCGCCGCGAACGGGCTTGCGCTCGAGCCGCGGCCGCCCGCCACGTCCGATCGCGAGGCGGTCTGGTACCCCGGCCACACGCAGGTGCTCGCGAGCGACGGCGATGCTCCCTCACGCGCCCTGTGGCTCGACGGCAAGGCGGAGCAGGGTCTGGCGATGGCCATGGCGGCGGCGGTGGAGCTGCCGGAGGGGCTGTCCGGAGGCGCGGTCACCGTTCAGCGCGATGAGTTTCGGCTCGCACTCGATGTCAACATGAAGGTCGAGCGCGGTCGCACGTACGTCTTCACCAAGTACGTCGCCTTCTCGCGCGCGGGGTGGGGCGGCAATGCCAGGGATGATCTGACTCTGGCGCAGGCGGCACGCGAGGCCGGGTTCGAGCGGGCGCTGAGCGAGCATCGCGCCGCGTGGGATGCTCTGTGGCAAGCGGACATCCTGATCGAGGGCGACGCGCAGGCCCAGCAGGTCGTGCACTCGGAGCTCTATTACCTGCTGGCGAGCTCGACGCCGGATACGGCGTGGCCCGTCGGTGCCTGCGGGCTCACCCCCGGCTATGCCAGTCATGTCTTCTGGGACAGCGATACGTGGATATTCCCGGCGCTGCTCCTGCTGCATCCGGAGCGCGCGAAGTCCCTGGTGGCGTTTCGCGAGCGCACGGTGGACGCCGCGCGGCAGCGGGCGCGGCAGCGCGGCTTCGAGGGCGCCATGTACCCCTGGGAGTCGGACCCGGAGAACGGCACCGAGCAGACCCCGCACGCGGCCTACGTGCTCGGCGAGTCCGAGATTCACGTGAACGCCGATGTCGCGATCGCGCAGTGGCAGTACTACCTCGCCAGCCACGATCGCGACTGGCTGCGGGCGCACGGCTGGCCGGCGATCCGTGAGGTCGCGCGCTTCTGGGCGAGCCGCGCCACCTATGATGCGCCGGCGCGGCGCTACCAGATCATGCATGTCAACTCCGTGGCCGAGTCCAACACCGACATCCCGAACGATACCTTTACCAACGTGTCGGCTGCCAAGGCGCTGGAGATCGCGGTCGCCGCCGCGCGAGTTCTCGGCGAGCAGCCGGATCCGCTCTGGAGGCGCGTCGCGCGGGCTCTGTACGTTCCGCTGGCCGCGGGTGGACAGCGGCACCTGCCCTTCGACCCCGCCGTGAGGGAGCGCAGCGACGAGGACTTTGGAGGCGGCCCGATTGCGCTGTTGTTCCTGCCCTCTCTGGATCTCACGATGAGCACGGACTTGCGGCGCAATGATTACGAGTATGGCGTACGTCCGAGCTCCATTGCGCGGGTGGCTGCGGCCAGCATGAGCATTGCGCCGCGGACCATCGCCGCCGACACCATCGGCAGCGGCGCCGAGGCGGCCGCCTGGTTCGCCGGCTACGCCAGCGGTGGAACCTTGAAGCCGCCCTTCAACGTGCGCACCGAGACGGCCGGCAACAATACCGGGTACTTCCTCACCGGCTCGGGCGGATATCTGCAGAGCCTGCTCTACGGCTTCAGCGGACTGCGCATCCGGGAAGCGGGGCTGGTGGAGGCCTACGCGCCCATCCTGCCTGCGCCCTGGAGCTCACTCACGCTGCGCAACCTGAGGTTCCGCGGCCAGCGCCTGGATATCCGCATCGCACGCGACGGCACTGGCGTTGTGCGCCTGACCCGTCACGTGCATTGAGGTACCGGGGCGAGCGCAGGCGGCGGCTCACGTCCCCGCGCGCCGGCGACTGCGGGCGCCGCCGCGCGGCGCCGCCGCCTTGGGCTCGGGCAGCTGCACTACCTTACGCAGCTCAGGGTACGCCTCGGTCGAGTGCGGAATGCCCATCGCCGCTACGAAGTGCGCCTGGAACTTCGGCTCGATTGCGGTCTCGATCTTTTCCACGCGCCGCACCAGCTCTTCGATAGTCCTGCGCGAGTCGCTGTCGAGCAGCGCGATGCGCGCACCGGTGCCGGCGGCGTTGCCCGCCGAGGCCACCATGAAGAGGTCGCAGTCGGGGATCATGCCGAGGATCATCGCGTACTTGACGTCGATGTGGCTGCCGAAGGCGCCCGCGAGGCGGATGCGGTCGACGCGCTGGCACCCGAAGCGGTCCATGAGCAGCGCGACGCCGGCGCGCAGCGCCGCCTTGGCGAGCTGGATCGCGCGCACGTCGTTCTGAGTGATCTGCAGTGCGGGCGTTCCGCGGTGCACGACGTAGGCGTAGGTGCGGCCGGTCTGCACGATGCGGTCGCTCCGTTGGCTGAGCTCACCGTCGATGACGCCGTCCTGGCTGATGATCCCGGCCAGGTACATCTCGGCGATCACCTCGATGATTCCCGAGCCGCAGATGCCGGTCACGCCGGTCGCGGCGACCACCTGCTCGAAGCCCGGCTGATTCGACCACAGGTCCGAGCCGATCACCTTGAATTTCGGCTCGAGCGTGGCGCGATCGATGCGCACGCGCTCGATGGCTCCGGGCGCGGCGCGCTGGCCGGAGCTGATCTGCGCACCCTCGAAGGCGGGCCCGGTGGGGCTCGAGCAGGCGAGCAGCCGCTCGCGGCTGCCGAGCACGATCTCGGCGTTGGTGCCGACGTCGACCAGCAGCGTGAGCTTCTCCGACAGGTCGGGCCGCTCGGAGAGCAGCATGCCTGCGGTATCCGCGCCCACGTGACCGGCGATGCAGGGGAGCGTATAGACCCGCGCGCCCGGATGCACCGTGAGACCGAGCTCGCTGGCGTGCAGGGCGAGCGCCGAGTCGGTGGCGAGCGCAAAGGGCGCTCCCCCGAGCTCCACCGGATCGATGCCGAGCAGCAGGTGGTGCATGATCGGGTTGCCGACCACGGTCAGCTCGAGGATGTCGGACGGCTCGACCTTGGCCTCGCGCGCGACGTCCGCCGCGAGCGCATTCACCGCGCCACGCACCGCCTCCGTCATCTGCTGCGCCCCGCCGGGGTGCATCATCGAGTAGGACACGCGGCTCATCAGGTCCTCGCCGAAGCGGATCTGCGGATTCATGGCGCCGCTCGAGGCCGCCACCTCGCCGCTCTCGAGATTGCACAGGTGCGCCGCGATCGTGGTCGAGCCCACATCGACCGCGAGCCCGTAGATGCGGTCGTGGAATCCCGGCCACACGCCGATGAGCTGCGTCCCGGCGTGCACGGCGACCGTCACGCGCCACTCGCCCTGGCGCAGCGCCTGCTGCAGCTTCTGCAGCACGGCCAGATCGGCGCGCAGCGGACCGAACTTCCACTCGCGATTCAGCGCCTCGAGGAGACGCTGCAGATCTCCGGCGGGGTCGTGCATGTCGGGCTGGCGCACCTCGACGTAATGCAGGTGCACCACGGGATTCAGAGTGATCGGGCGCGCATCGGCGGCCTTGCGCACCACCTGGCGATGCACTTGGCTGGTCGGCGGCACGTCGATGACCAGATCGCCCTGGATCTGCGTGGAGCAGGAGAGGCGGTGCCCGGAAGGCAACGGCCGCCGCTGCGCGTAGCCCTCCTCGGCGGCGCTGAGCGGCGTCAAGTTGGCGGCGTGCGAGCTCACGCCGTGCTTGGGGAAATCGCCCTCCATGACCAGCACCTGGCAGCGGCCGCAGAGCGCGCGCCCGCCGCACACCGAGTCGACATCGACCCCGAGAGTGCGGGCGGCCTCGAGCAGCTGCGTGCCGACCGGAAAGCGACCACGCTTCCCGGAAGGCGTGAAGACGACGAGTGGGTCCTTCTCGCTCATGCCTGGCTCTGGGTGCGCCTCCGGTGCCCGCCCTCGCGCCGGCCCCGTGCCGCACCCTCGGGCGCGCCGGCCGCAGCCGCGCCCGAGGCCTGCAGCGGCGGCGTTTCTCGGAAGCGCCGGATCCAGCGGGCGCAATCCGGGTCGTGGCCCATCATGACGTCCGCGGCCATGCAGGCCCTGACGATCTCGAGGTGCATCGGATTCATGATCGCGGAGGTGAGACCGGCTCCGATTGCCATGCTCAAGAAGGTCGCGCTGATGCCCTCGCGCGCCGGGAGACCAAAGCTCACGTTGGAAGCGCCGCAGGTGGTATTCACCTTCAGCTCGGTCTTGAGGCGCTTCAACAGATGCATGACCTGGCGGCCCGCCTGGTTGATGGCGCCGATCGGCATGACGAGCGGATCGACCACAATGTCGCTCGCCGGAATGCCATGATCGGCGGCGCGGTGCACGATCCTCTTCGCTACCTCGAAGCGCACATCCGGGTCCTCCGAGATGCCGGTCTCGTCGTTGGAGATCGCCACCACCGCCGCGCCATACTTCTTCACCAGCGGCAGCACCGACTCGAGCCGCTCCTCCTCGCCGGTGACCGAGTTGACCAGCGGCTTGCCCTTGTAGACCGCCAGCCCCGCCTGCAGTGCTTTCACGATCGAGGAGTCGATCGACAGCGGCACGTCGGTGATCGACTGCACCAGCTGCACCGCCTTGGCGAGGATCGCCGGCTCATCGGCGAGCGGGATGCCGGCGTTGACGTCCAGCATGTGGGCGCCCGCGGCCACCTGTGCGAGCGCGTCCGCCTCGACGCGGCTGAAGTTGCCGGCGGCCATCTCGGCGGCGAGGATCTTGCGCCCCGTGGGGTTGATACGCTCGCCGATCATGACGAAGGGACGCTCGAGGCCGAGCACGACTTCGCGGGTTGCGGAACTGATGACGGTATCGGTCATGGGCGAAATCTCCATGCGCTGCGCGACTAAAGCGTTAGAAGGCGGCGCGCGGCCCTACGACCGCATGGTACGAGCGGCGTGGCGGGGGCACTGACTGCTTCGCGACCGCCGCATGTCCGCCGACGACACCGCTGGCGCATTAAGGCAAAGCGCGCGGGCCGTCGGCACGCCCTGAAAGGTACTATTTCGGAATCAGCTCAGTGGACAACATGACGGACGAAGCCCCGGTCTTGATCGCGGGCGGAGGGTTGGTCGGCTTGTCGGCCGCAGCATTCCTTGCGAGCCACGGTATCCGGTCGCTGACCTTCGAGCGCCTGACGGCAAGCTCGCCGCTGCCACGCGCGGCCTTCTTTCATATGCGAACTCTCGAGATGTTCCGGAGCATCGGCATCGAAGAGGCGGTACGGAGCCAATCGGAAAAGGAGTTCGTCGCCGACGGCGCGATCATCGCCATGGACACACTCTCGGGCAGGAAGCTTGCGGACATCATCCCTAACCTGAACGAAGGCGTCGACGCGCTGAGCCCCTGCCGGCGGCTGTTCCTGAATCAGCCGAGCCTGGAACGCATCCTGCGCAATTGCGCGCACGAGGGCGGCGCCACGATCGTATCCGGGGCAGAGATCGTCGATGTTCACCAGGACTCGACCGGAGTCAACCTGACGATCCGCAAGGCGAGTGACGGATGCAGGCACGATGTTCGCGGCGATTACCTGATCGCCGCAGACGGCGCTCACTCCAGGGTCCGGGCTGCGTTGGGAATCGATTACGAGGGGCGCGGTGCGTTTTCAAACTCGCTGACGATCTATTTCACCGCGGACCTCGCCCCGTATATCGGGGACAACCCCTGGAGCCTGATCTACGTAAACAATCCGACTCTGCGGGGATTCTTTCGGCTGAATCGCGCTGCCACGGCCGGGTTCCTGGGGGTTAACGTCTTGGGGGACCCGCAGCTCGATGCTGATGCAGCCGTGAACGCAGCGACCGACCTGAGTGAGTCGCGGCTCATTGAGCTCGTCCGCGCCGGTGTGGGCAAGCGAGAGCTGCCGGTGAGAATCGACGGCTACAGTCGCTGGCGGGCCACGGCGAACGTCGCCCGCAGGCTCCGGGACGGTCGAGTATTCATCGCGGGCGACGCGGCGCACCTGATGCCGCCCAACGGCGGGTTTGGCGGAAATACCGGCATCCACGATGCGCACAATCTCGCCTGGAAACTCGCCCTCGTCATCAAAGGACTTGCCGGTAGCGGGCTTCTTGACAGCTACGAAACGGAACGCAAGCCAGTCGCCGTGTTCACGGTCGAGCAGTCATTCTCCCGCTACGTCGCGCGCACGGCGCCCTGGCTGGCGGCGCGCGTTCAGCCCGCGCCTCTGGTCGACGACCTGCGAATCGAGCTCGGCTACCTGTATGACTCGCCTCTCGGTGTGCATGCCGACCCGCGCAGTACCTGCGGCGCTCCCGGATCGCGTGCGCCCCACCTGTGGCTCGAGCGCCGTGGTCAGCGCGTCTCCACGATCGATCTTGCAGCCGGCCGGTACGTTCTGTTTGCGGGCGGGGCGGGCTCGGCCTGGGTGGATGCAGCGAAGGAGGCAGCCTTCAGGCTCGGCGGATTGCCGCTCGATGCCTACTGCATCGGACGGGACCTGGCCGATCCCGGGGGCCAATTTCTGCCCGGCTTTGGGATTTCGAGCTCGGGGGCCTCGCTGGTGCGTCCCGACGGATTTGTCGCCTGGCGTTGCCCCGATCACGCGACCGAGCCGGCCGCGGTGTTGCACGCGGCGCTCGGCGCGAGCCTTAAGGACTCGCTGACTCCCGGGGCGCAAGGCAAATGACCGCTGCAGCGCTGGATGAGCAGCAAGCCTGCCGCCATCAAGCGGGGCTATCTGATGGCTGGCTGACGAGCGGGATTCTCGCCGTCACGGCCGCCTTTCTGACTTCAATCGCACCGGTGCCCGATGCGCACGCGGCCGCGGCACGCCCGGTGGACGGCACGGCTTTGATCTCGGCGGCGGACGATCTCCAGGACTGGCTGACCCATGGCCGTACCTACGACGAGCAGCGCTTCTCGCCGCTCGACCGGATCAACGCCGCGAACGTGAAGGATCTGGGTCTCGCTTGGTTCGCGGACCTGGACACGGCGCGCGGACAGGAAGCAACCCCCCTCGTCATTGACGGCACCGTCTACATCACGACCGCTTGGTCCAAAGTGAGGGCTTACGACGCGCTGTCGGGGAAGCTCCGCTGGGAATACGATCCCAGGGTGCCGGGCGAAGCGGGCATTCGGGCCTGCTGCGACGTCGTCAACCGGGGCCTCGCCGCCTGGGGCCGGCGCCTGTATTTCGGAACCCTGGATGGCCGACTGATCGCGCTCGACCGAGAGACCGGAAGGCTGGTCTGGTCGAAGCTGACCGTGGACCGATCCAAGCCGTATGCAATCACCGGCGCGCCGCGCGTGATCGACGGCCGGGTGATCATCGGCAACGCCGGCGGGGAGATGGGCGTACGGGGCTATGTCGCGGCGTACGACGGCGACGACGGAAAGAGACTATGGCGCTTCTACACCGTCCCGGACCGGCCGGGCACCAATGCAACGCCGCATCTGAGGCGCGCCGAGGCCACCTGGAAGGGCGACTGGTGGACGCGCGGCGGCGGCGGGACCGTGTGGGACTCGATGGCGTATGACCCCAAGCTCGATCTGCTGTATGTCGGGGTGGGCAATGGAAGTCCCTGGAACCAAGCCTATCGCTCGCCCGGCGGCGGCGACAATCTCTACATTGACTCGATCATCGCGCTGAAGCCCAGGACCGGCGAGTACGTCTGGCACTACCAGACCACACCGGGCGACACGTGGGACTTCGACGCCACTCAGCACCTGATTCTCGCGGACCTCGACATCGACGGCCGGCCGCGCGCGGTGGTGATGCAGGCGTCGAAGAACGGTTTCTTTTATGTGCTCGACCGCGCAACCGGACAGCTGATCTCGGCTGCGAGTTATGTCGCGGTCAACTGGGCCAAGGGCATCGATATCCACAGCGGGCGGCCCATCGAGAATCCCGAGGCGCGCATCGACAAGACGGGCAAGCCTTTCGTGGTCGTACCCGGACCGGGTGGCGCGCACAGCTGGCAGCCCATGGCCTATGACCCGAGGACGGGGCTCGTCTATATCCCGGCGCAGGAAGCCGGCTTTCCGTATGTGCCCGAAGCCCATGGCCGCGATGCCCGCCGATCCCAAGGTCCGTGCTGCCGTGATGGCGGCAACCAAGGGAGCACTCATAGCCTGGGACCCCATTGCCCAACAGGAGCGCTGGCGCGTGGCCTTCAAGGGGCCGTGGAACGGTGGCGTACTGGCGACGGGCGGCGGGCTCGTGTTCCAGGGCAACGCGGCCAAGGAGTTTGCGGCCTACGATGCGATGAGCGGCGCGAAACTCTGGTCGAGCAGCGTGCAGACCGGCATCACCGCGGCCCCCGTCACCTATTCGATCAAGGGTGAGCAGTACGTTGCCGTGCTGGCGGGCTGGGGCGGCATATGGGCGCTGGCCCCCGGCATCCTCTCCGAGGTTGCTGGACCCGTCCGCAACGTGTCTCGATTGCTCGTCTACAGGTTGGGCGGCAGCGCACAGCTTCCTCCCGAGTCGCCCGTCACGCGGCCTCCGCTCGACCCACCGGCGACAACCGGTACACCCGAGCAGATTGCCGGGGGCGGCCGACAGTACGGACGCTTTTGCGGCGGCTGCCATGGCGACGCGGCCTACGCCGGCACGGTGCTGCCCGACCTGCGGCGCAGCGCGCTCATGGCGGACGGCAAAGCCTGGGCGAGCGTGGTGCATGACGGGGCGCTGCGCGACCAGGGCATGGTCGGGTTCGCGAAGGTCCTGAGTCCTGAGCAGATCGAGTCGATCCGTCAGTACGTCATCAAGCGTGCCAACGACGATAAGGCGCTGGGAGACAAGTGAACGCTAGCCAAGTCTTGGTCCGACGCCACCCGGCCTTGTCGGGATCCCGTTTGCCGAAGTTGATTGCGCTTCAGCGCGAATCGCCCGAGGGTCACTTGACGAGGAATTCTTCTTAAAACGAGGGCTTATCCTACCGGGCCGCCCGGAGCTGACAGGCCGCCGCAGGGCGCTCATTGACAATTGGGATCCCAACGCGAACACTTGTCGCGTCTTCTCCGGGTCCGCTACTCAAAATGAACGGCCATCAAACCCGAGCGATCGTGCGGATCCGCGAAATGATCCTGCGCGGCGAGCTCGGTCCCGGAGAGCGCGTGGCGGAGGCCCCGCTCGCGGAGCGGCTGGGCATGTCGCGGACACCGGTGCGCCAGGCGCTGCCCGTGCTCGCGCAGGAAGGGCTGCTCGCCGAGCACCAGACGCGCGGCTACGTCGTCCGCGGGTTCAGCACCGCCGATGTTCTCGATGCCATCGACCTGCGCGGAGTCCTCGAGGGTCTCGCTGCGCGCCGCGTCGCGGAGCGAGGCGCGTCGCGGACACTGCTGCAAACATTGCGCGTCTGCCTGGCCGAGGGCGATCAGATCCTCGCCGAGGGTCACGTCGCCGACAAATTCGAAGCGCTGTATGTCGACATGAACGTGCGCTTCCACCAGCTCATCGTGGCCGAGTGCCGCAGTCCCATCATCCAGCAGGCTTTGGAGCGCAACGCACGCATTCCATTCGCGGGCCCGCAGGCGCTCCATCGTATCGGCCCTGGAGCGCGGCGAGAGCTCGCGCGTGGAAGCGCTGATGCGCGAGCATACGAATCCGGTCAAGGAGAATCTCAATATTCCCGGGACCAGTGAGGAGCCCCGGGAGGTGAAACCGCACCTCGCCCTGGTCAGGTGAGAGAGGGCGCGGGAAACCGGACGGCCGTCAGCGCCGGCCGGTGCGACACGCGGTTTGCATGATGACGAGCGCTGGAGCGTCGAGCGCTTGGGCGCTTTCCGGGGCGGCTGAGGGAGAATACCAACATGAATGTCTCGTCTGCCAGATGGTTCCGTGCCTACGCCCGCCGTGCGCTGTACGGCGTGGCTGTGGCCGTGGTCTGCGTGCAGGCCGTGGCTCAGGAGAAGCTGCAGGAGGTCGTCGTGACGGCGGAGCGGCGCGAGGAGAACATCCAGAACGTCCCGATTGCCATCACGGCAGTTACGACCGAGACGCTGCGATCCAAGGGCGTGACTGACATCCACGCTCTGAGCAATCTGACGCCCAACGTCAACCTCGATGCCGGGTCGCCATTCTCTGGCGACCGGTCGGTGCTTTCCGCCTCCATCCGCGGCATCGGTCAGGATGACTTTGCGTTCAACCTG
>MNCZ01000086.1 GCA_001914695.1 Gammaproteobacteria bacterium 13_2_20CM_66_19
TAGTTAGTAGTTATACGTGTTAGTTAGTAGTAAGTCGTTGAGTCGAGGCCCTATTCCTTTGCCCTGATTGACAGTCGAGCTTGACGCGGGCACGATCGGCGCGCGTCGTAGGGGTACCACGACGAATAAGAAAAATACGACAAGGAGTGTCCGGGGGGCTGGGAGACCCGGTGGGATAACCTGGAACTCAATCGACGGCTCCCGCCGACGAAGGTTCAACAGCGGCCTGTCACACGTGATGGGTTCCCCCCGGAGTTGGACGTAATGGCCCTGGCGGCACCGGCAATACCGAGGCGACCTACGTAGAACCTATCTCAAGTTCATTCAGGGACGGCATGTAGTGCCTGGAAAGGAGCGGAAATGAAATCTCTACTCACGCGGTTTGCGAGTATCGGCACGATCTTCTCATTGGTATTGGCGGGCTCGAGCGCCACGACGCCGGCTCTGACTCTTGGTCCGTCTGGTCCGTCCGCCTCTGTGCACGTCCATAAGGGCGCGATCTCCTTTATTAACACGACGATCGTCAAGGTCAGGGCCGTCTGCTCAGGTGGTGGGCTCGGTACCATCAATGCACGGGTCATCCAAACGGCCGACCAGTCCAGCAATGGCCAGGCCACAGACGCAATGGGATCGGATACGGTGAAGTGCAACGGCCAGTCTCAAAACGTAGCCGTTACCATCTTCGGCATCACCTATAACATAGGCCAAGCGCAGGCCATCGTCATGCTTCTGGATGGGACCGGCGCGACTGTGGCCTCTAAAACTGCAACCATCGTGCTCGGATTCACCGTCATCGAAGGCATGGAGGAAGAGCAAGGCGGCAACCCAGAAGAATAGTCACTTCCGGCGCAAAGATCGGGCTCGTCCAGAAACACTCGGGCCGCCGGACACATCGAGTCCCCTGGCCGTCGCTCGACGGCCGGGGGCTCGGTTCGCACTCGATCCGGGCATATTTCGCGCCCGTGCGCCACGCTGCCCACGGATCGCCCGTGCGAGACGGCCGGGTTTCCCGCGTGGGGGCTTCTTCGCCGGCGTCTTGTGCCGATACTCGCACAGGTCCCGGATGATGCAGGTGGGACAGGCGGGCTTGCGTGCAGTGCAGACGTAACGCCCGTGCAGGATGAGCCAATGGTGGGCGTCCTTGCGGAACTCGGGCGGGGTGTTGGCGACGAGCGAGTCCTCGACTTCGCGCGGCGTCTTTCCCGGCGCGAGCCCGGTGCGATTGGCAACACGGAAAATGTGTGTGTCGACCGCGATCTCGGTCTGGCCGAACACCATGTTGAGGATGATATTGGCGGTCTTGCGACCCACGCCGGGCAGCGCCTCGAGCGAGGCGCGGTCGCCGGGAAGGCGGCCGCCGTGGCGCTCGACCAGCTGTCGGCACAGGCCGATGAGGTTCTGCGACTTGGTGTTGTAGAGCCCGACGCTGCGGATGTAGGGCTTCAGGCCCTCGACCCCGAGCGCGAGGATCGCCTCCGGCGTGTTCGCTACGGGGAAGAGGATGCGCGTTGCGGCGTTGACGCTCTTGTCGGTGGTATGCGCCGACAGCATGACCGCGACCAGCAGCTCGAAGGGCGAGTGATGCTCGAGCTCGGTGGTGGGCGCGGGGTTCGCGGCCCTGAGGCGCCGATAGATGGCGGTGCGTGTCGCAGCGTGCATAGACGATCCGCGCTCGGCGGCGATCAGCGGATGCGCAGCACGATCTTACCGAGGATGTGCCCGGCTTCCACCCGCTCCTGCGCCTTGTCGGCTTGCGCGAGCGGGAACTCCGCTTCGATCGGCACCCGGAGTTTCGCCGCCTCGATGGCGCGGTTCAGCCGCTCGAACTCCTGCGGACCGGGAACCGCGTTGTAGCGGATCACGGCGGCGGTATCGTCGCGCGGCCTGGGATCGGGCTTGACTCCGTAGGGGTACGCGATGCGGCCCCCCGCGCGCAGCGCCTCGACACATCGCTCGAGGGAGTCTCCGCCGGCGAAGGCGAGCACTGCGTCGACGCCCGCGGGGGCGACCGCGCGGGCAGCGGCGAGGACGTTCCCCTTGCGGCCGTCCACGACCGCGTCGGCCCCCAGCCCCTTGACGAACGTCAGGCCGTCCTCGCCCGAGGCGGTGGCGAGCACCTTGACGCCGCGGAGCTTCGCGAACTGCAGCGCGAGACTGCCGACGCCACCCGAGGCGCCATGAATGATGAGCGTGTCTCCGGCTTTGAGGCGCAGTGCATCATCGATCCCCTGGATCGCGGTCAGTCCGGTCGTCGCGACAGCCCCGGCCTGCTGCAGGGTGAGTCCTTGCGGAACGTGGCCAACGCGCTCCGCCGGCACAGCGACGTACTCGGCGTAGAAGCCGCCGTGGGGGTTATCCCAGCTGTAGGAATAGACCTGGTCGCCGACCTTGAAGCGCTTCACCTTCTCACCCACGGCCGCCACCGTGCCGGCGCCGTCGGTGCCGAGCACCAGCGGAAACGCGGAATGCTTGATGGCTTGCGGATGGGTGCGCAAGTAGACGTCCCAGCTCGCGACGCCGGCGGTGTCGATGGCGATTACGACTTCATCGGCCGCGGGCTTCGGCACCGGCAACGTGTGCAACGTGATCACCTCCGGGCCCCCGGTGCGATCGATGGCCGCCGCCTTCATGGTCTGCGGCAGGTCGGCGCCGAGCGCGGCGCCGGCGTTGAGAGCGAGGCTTGCGGCCTGCGCAAGGACCAGCGTCCCTGCGATTCGTAGTGTGGTCATGAGGCTCCCTGGGAATCGTACCGAAGCCGAGAGCCCATGATAGCAAGCGGCGCGGCCGGTCCCGTCAGACTCCGTCGGCGGTCCGTTTGCGTTCTGCGACGAGCGCCGCCCGCTCGCGCTCCCGCGCCGCGATGCGTGCGTTATGCGCGCCGAAGCGCTCGCGGTTGCCGTGCGCCGCGGGAGGCTCGGGTGCCTCCGCGAGAGCGCTCCGCGGCACCATACTGATGCAGTCGACCGGGCAGGGCGCCACGCACAGCTCGCAGCCCGTGCACAGCGCGAGGACGACGGTGTGCATCTGCTGGTGTGCGCCGACGATCGCATCGACCGGGCAGGGCGGCAGGCACTTGGCGCAGCCGATGCAGACTTCCTCATCGATCTGCGCGACCAGCGGCGGGCCCTCGACCCCGTTGGCGGGATTCAGCGGCAGCGCCGGGCGCCCGAGAAGCGAGGCGAGCGCGGCGATAGTGGCCGCGCCGCCTGGCGGGCATTGGTTGATCTGGGCCCCGCCCGACAGGATCGCCTCCGCGTACGGGCGACAGCCGTTGTAGCCGCAGCGCGTGCACTGCGTCTGTGGCAGCAGGGCATCGATGTCGTCGGCGGTGACCATGGCCTGATGGGGTGCGCGGAAAAAGCCCCGTGGGCGCGGCGCCCTCAGCTGATCCTCATTCCCGGAGTCGCTCCGGCGTCGGGCGAGAGCAGGTAGAGGCCCGGCGTGTCCCCGCTCGCGGCGAGCACCATGCCCTCGGAGACTCCGAACTTCATCTTGCGCGGCGCGAGATTGGCCACCATGACCGTGAGGCGACCCTTGAGCGCCTCCGGATCGTAGGCCGACTTGATCCCCGCGAACACGGTGCGCGTCTCCGACCCGAGGTCGAGGGTCAGCTTGAGGAGCTTATCGGCGCCGTCGACGTGCTGGGCGTCGAGGATTCTCGCGACCCGCAGGTCAATCCTCTTGAACTCGTCGATGGAGACGGCGGCGGCACCGGCGGTAACGCCACCTGGACCGGGTTGCGGCGGTGTCGCGGGTCGGTTTCCGGCGACGGGTTGCGCATCGCTCTCGAAGAGCGCGTCGAGCTGCTTCGGGTCCACGCGAGTGATCAAGGGCTTGAAAATACCGAATTCATGCCCCGCCGGCAGAAAACCCTCAACGCCCAGCCGCAGATCCAGGGAATCCCATTGCAGAGGCTGGTCTCTGAGATACGCTTCGGCATCCGCCGCCAGCGCCGGAACGATGGGCTTCAGGAACAGCGTGAGTGCCTTGAACGCCGCAATGGACGCGGCGCAGATCTTGCCGAGTTTCTGCCTGCTCTGCTCATTCGTAGCGGCGTCCTTCGCCAGCAGCCAGGGCTTGTAGGCGTCAATTTCAGCGTTGACGACATCTGCGACCTCCATGGTGAGTCGTATCGCCTTGCCGAGTTCGCGCTCCTCGAGCGCGGTCCTGACGAGCTTGCTCTGCTGAAGCGCGAACCTGAGGCAGCCGACTGCTTCGACCGGGACACCCGCAATTTGAGTCATCGCAAGCGGCGGCATGCGATTGCCGAAAAACTTGAGCAGGAACGGCGCGATTCGGCTGGCGATGTTCACGTACTTGCCGACCAGATCGCTGTTGACGCGTGCCACGAAGTCATCGGGGTTGAAGTCGAGGTCCTCGACGTTGGCGTTCAGCTTGGCGGCGATGTAATAGCGCAGCCACTCGGCGTTCATGCCGAGGTCGAGATAGCGCAGCGGGCTGATGCCGGTACCGCGCGATTTCGACATCTTCTCGCCCGATACGGTGATGAAGCCGTGAACGTACACGTGGTTGGGGACGCGGTAGGGCGCGCCGGCGAACTTCAGCATCGCGGGCCAGAAGAGCGTATGGAAGTAGATGATGTCCTTGCCGATGAAGTGGATCTGCTCGGTGTCCGGAGCGGCGAGGAACGCCTCGAAGCTGCGCGGCTCGCCGTTGGCCCGCGCCTTGCCGAGCGCGAAGTAGCTCTTGAGCGCGGCGAGGTAGCCGATCGGCGCGTCGAGCCAAACGTAAAAGTACTTGCCCGGCGCGTCGGGGATCGGAATGCCGAAGTACGGCGCATCGCGCGAGATGTCCCAGTCCCCGAGCGCCTGGTCGCCCTTGCCGGTGAGCCACTCGCGGGCCTTGTTGACCACCTGCGGCTGCAGCCGCCCCGCGGCTCCCAGCCATTCCTCGAGGAAGCGGACGCACTTCGGCTCGGACAGCTTGAAGAAGAAATGATCCGAGGTCTTCAGCACCGGCTTCGCCCCGGTGAGGGTCGAGTACGGGTTGATGAGCTGCGTCGGCGTATTGACGATGCTGCACACCTCGCACGCGTCCGCGTACTGCTCCTTCGCATGGCAGTTCGGGCACTCGCCCCTGATGTACCGGTCCGGCAGGAACATGCCCTTCACCGGATCGAAGAACTGCTCGACCGGCTTCAGGTAGATGAGGCCCTCTCTCTTCAGCCGCTGGTAGACGTCCTGCGACAACTCGACGTTCTCGGGCGAGTCGGTCGAGTGCCAGTGATCGAAGCTCAAGTGAAAGCCCTCGAGATACCGGGGGCGGCCCGCGGCGATTCGCGCGATGAGCTGCTGCGGGCTGATTCCTTCCTCCTCCGCCTTGAGCATGATCGGCGCCCCGTGCGCGTCGTCGGCGCACACGAAGTGCAGCCGATTTCCCTGCATTCTCTGGAAGCGCACCCAGATGTCCGCCTGGATGTACTCCATGATGTGCCCGATGTGGAACGGGCCGTTGGAGTAGGGGAGCGCCGTGGTGACGAATATCTTCCGGCTCATCCGCTCAAGTCTACAGGCTCTGCGCACGTCCTGCCGACTGCAGCGCTCACCGATACGGGCTCAGGCGGTACTCTTGAACTCCTCGAACTTCGCCTTGTTGATGGCCTTATTGTAGGCTTCCTGGCCCGTGATCTGGCGCTGGTCCACCAGCTGTTGGATCGCGCTGTCCATCGAGCGCATGCCGAACTGAGCACCCGACTGCATGGTGTTCTCGAGCTGATCGAGCTTGCCCTGGCGGATGAGGTTGGAGGCGGCCGGGGTGTTCACGAGGATCTCGAGCGCGGCGACCCGGCCCTGCTTGTCGGCGCGCTGCAGGAGCTGCTGCGACACCACCCCGCGGAGCGAAGTCGACAGCATGGTGCGCACGTGGGACTGCTTGTCGGAGGGAAATACGTTCACCATGCGGTCGACGGTCTGCGCCGCGCCGTTGGTGTGCAGCGTTCCCATGACCAGAATCCCCATCTCGGCGGCCGTGACCGCGATGCTCATGGTCTCGAGGTCGCGCAGCTCGCCGACCAGGATGACGTCCGGGTCCTCGCGCAGGGCCGAGTGCACCGCCGCCGCGAAGCTCGGACTGTGCACGCCGATCTCCCGCTGGCTGATGAGGCAGTTCTTCCTCTCGTGGACGAACTCAATCGGGTCTTCCACGGTGAGGATGTGACCCTTCACGCGGGTGTTGATGTCGTCGATCATGGCCGCGAGCGTCGTCGACTTGCCCGAGCCGGTCTTGCCGGTCACCAGGATCAGCCCGTTGTTGGCGCGGCACATCTGCCGCACCGCCTCGGGCATCTTGAGCTGATCGAGCGTGAGCGCCTTGGAGGGGATGGCGCGGAACACGGCGCCCATGCCATTCAGGTGTCGCATGACATTGACCCGGAAGCGCCCGCGACCCTCCAGCGTGTAGGCGAAATCGGCGCCGTCCTTGGTCTCGAAGCGCTCGAGCGCCGCCTTGGGCAGGATCTCGTAGAGCGCCTGTTTGACGAACTCCGGCGCCAGCTTCTCGGGCTTGAGCGACGAGAGCTCGCCGAACAGGCGGATGCGCGGCGGATCGCCGGCGATGAAATGCAGGTCCGAGCCGCGCTTCTCGAGGACTTCGATGAGCAGGGGGTCGATCTGTGCCACGGGTGCGAAGCGATCCTTCAGTCCGCCGAATTCGTGGGCGGCACCGGCGGAGCCGGAGCCAGGTTGTCGAGCTTCGACAGCATGGTAGTGTCGGTGACGTACTTCTGGAAGGCACGCTTCTCGACGGCGTAGGTGTAGGCATCGTCGGGATCGACGGTGCGCGCCGCGATGGCCGCCAGCAGCGCCTGGTCGAGCAGCTGCATGCCGAGGTCACGGCCCATCTGCAGCTGGCTCGGGATCTGGTGGGTCTGCTCGGTCTGGATGAGCTTGGCGATCGCCTTGGTCATCATCAGCAACTCGCAGATGGCCCGGCGGCCGTGTCCCTCGGGGGTCTTTACCAGCACCTGGGTCACGACTGCGAGCAGGCTCTGCGCGAGGAAGCTCTTGGTCTGCTCGCGCTCCTGCACCGGCAACGCGTCGATCACGCGATCGATCGTCTTGACCGCACTGGTGGTGTGCAGCGTGCCGAGCACCAGGTGCCCGGTCTCCGCCGCGGTCATCGCCATGGAGATGGTGTCGGCATCGCGCAACTCACCGACCAGGATGACGTCGGGGTCTTCGCGCATCGCGGCGCGCACGCCTTCGGCGAAGCTCGGGATGTGCGTGCCGAGCTCGCGCTGGATCACCTGGCTCTGCTTGCTCGCGTGCACGAACTCGATCGGGTCCTCGAGGCTGATGATGTTGAGCCGGCGCGTCTGGTTCAGGTGATCGATCATCGCCGCGAGCGTGGTCGATTTGCCGGTACCGGTGGAGCCGGTGACCAGCACCATGCCCTGGTGGAAGTCGCAGAGCTTGGTGACGATCGGCGGCAGCGCCAGCTTCTCAAGCGTCGGGACCTCGGAGGGGATGGAGCGGAAGGTGGCGCCGATGCCGGTGTCCTTGCGATAGACGTTGACCCGGAAGCGCCCCCCCTCGCCGGATACGTAGGAGAAGTCCAGGTCATTGCCCTTGGCGAAGTGCTCGTTCTGCGAGCGGGTGAGGATCTCGGATATGTAGCCGTCGAGCTCCGCCGCTCGCAGCTCGCGGAACTTGATCGGCAGCAGATCGCCGTGCATGCGCAGCATGGGGGGCACGCCGACCGCCAGGTGCACGTCCGAGCACCCCTGCTGTGTGCCGAGCTTCAGAAACGCGTCGATGCGCGCCAAGCGAACGTTCCTCCGGGAGCTTCAGCCAAGCCCTGTTTAGCCGGAAAGGGACTTCAGGATCAACAGCTTGTGGCTGGAAATTTGACCGAACGCACGAACTTTGGCAAGGCGCACGGTGGACGTGACCTGGGGCCGGGCTCTGCGGCGGCGCATCGCGGGTCCCCGGCGGGGGGCTCGGCTCAGTTCCGGAAACGCTCGAGCGCCGCGCGCAGCTCCTCCATCGACTGGAAGCGCTTGGTCTTGTCGACCGCCATCGCCCGCATGACGAGCTCCGCCAGCCCTGGCGGGAGCGAGGGGTTCACCTCCTGGGGCGGGCGAGCCTTGCCCTGCACGTGCTGATACATGACCGACATATGGTCGCCCCGGGTATAGGGCGGGACGCCGGTCACCATCTCGTAGAGCATCACGCCGAGCGCGTAGATGTCGGCGCGCTCGTCGACCTTCTTGCCGAGGATCTGCTCGGGAGCCATGTACTTCGGGGAACCGATGACGTAGCCCGTCTTGGTGAGCTGGGTGTCGCCTTCGCGCTGCGCGGCCGCCACGCCGAAATCCACGATTTTGAGCAAGCCGTCCTGGTTGATGAGCACGTTGGCGGGCTTCAAGTCGCGGTGCACGATCCCGAGCTGATGCGCGACCGTCATGCCTGTGCAGATGTCCATGGCGAAGCCCATGGCGCGCTTGAGCTCGACCGGCTTCTCGTTCACGACCTCGCTCCCGAGGGTGTGGGAGGGGAAGTATTCCATCGAGATCGCGTAGCTCCCCTGAATGTAGAGGAAGTCGTAGATGCGGATGACGTTCTTGTGGGTGATCTTGCGCGAGTAGCGCAGCTCGTGGACGAAGCGCTTCATCACTTCCTCGTCCTGCGAGACGTTCGGGTTGAGGAACTTGAGGATCAGCCGCTCGTCGACCACCGTGTCCTCCATCAGCAGCACGGTGCCGAAAGCGCCGCGGCCGATGCGGTCGATGTACTTGTAGCGACCCTCGATGACATCGCCCGACTTGAGAGTCTGGATATCGAGCTTGGCTGCCTCCGCCTGCTTCGCCGCCTGCGTGACCCCCTGGTCCGCGATTAGCATCGTCTTGGCCGCCTCCGGCGGCACGGGCTGCGGCGGGCGGACGCCCGCCTGCGTGGCCCGAGCTCGTTCATCGCGGCCGCCGCCATGCGCGATATGGTCTGATCGGGGCAGGAGACCTGCGCCTGCAGCTCGTTGCGTACCTGCTCGGCGCGGGACTCGTCGGCGACCCGGGACAGGGCCTGGATCGCCTCGATGCGGATCTCACGCTCGGGCCTGGCGATGAGCGGCAGCAGCGTGTCGACCAGGCGGCTGTCGCCGAGCTTGCCGAGCGCCCGCACCACGATCGGCATGGCCTTGCCGTTCGCCGGGGTGTGGAGCATCTCCATCAGGCGCGGCAGTGCGCGCTTGCTGCCGATCTCCGCCAGCGCATCCACCGCCCGCTCGCTCACCCACCAGTCGGCATCGCGCGTGGCCTGGATGAGGGATTCGACCGCGCGCTCGTCCTTGGTCTGGTTGAGGATCTCGATGGCCGCGCGGCGGATGTCCTCGTCCTTGTCGCGCACCAGCTGCAGCACGGCGTCGATGACCTTCGGGCCGCCGATCTTGCCGAGCGCGTCCGCGGCGCGGCTGCGCACCCACCAGTCGCTGTCCTTGAGCGCCTCGAGCAGATACTTGACGGACTTGGCGTTGCCGATCTCGTTGAGCACCTCGACCGCGGCGCGGCGCGCGTTCTCGTTCTCATCCTTCAGCACCTCGATGAGATAGCGCATCGTCTCCGGGTGGTTGGCCTTGATGACCACGTCGATGGCGCGGTTGAGGACGTCGATCTCCGGATCGCGCAGCAGCGCGGACACCCGCTCGATGTCGATGAGGCCGTTCATCCGCTGCATCGCCGAGAGAACCGCCCCGCGGATCAGCTTGTTGGGGTCCTTGAGCAGGCCTTGCAGTGCGGTCTGGATGTCCGGGCTGTTGAAGCGCGCGAGCGTGTTGATGATGTGCACGCGCGCGATCGGGTCCTTGCCCTGCAGACGCCCCACCAGCTCGGGGATCGCGGACTGGTCGGCGATCTCGCCGATGAGCCGAAAGAGTGCCGCCTTCTCGTTCGGCTCCTGGGTGTAGGCCGCGGCGAGCAGCTCCCGAACTCCGAAGCGCGACTTCTGGGCCGCAATCACCTCGAGCACCGTGGGCTTCGAGATCCCGGGTATCGACAACGCCTCGAGCAGCAGGTGCGGCGGGTAGTTGCGGCTGGTGGTGAGCGCCCAGGAGATGCCGGAGATGACCCGGGGACTGCCTTCCACCAGCCCGCGCATGAAGACCGGGAGGGTCTTCTGGCTCACGAGGCCCGCAAGCACTTCCACGAAGGCCATGGTGGCGGCCTTGTCCGCTTCAGGCAGCGCGGCGAATACGGACTCGATGGCGCCGGGACCGACGTCCTTCAGCCGCGCGATCGCCTTCTGGGTGGCCGCGCTGTTG
The DNA here is from genome assembly GCA_001914695.1 of Gammaproteobacteria bacterium 13_2_20CM_66_19. Lineage (GTDB taxonomy): Bacteria > Pseudomonadota > Gammaproteobacteria > Steroidobacterales > Steroidobacteraceae > 13-2-20CM-66-19. The sequence goes on from MNCZ01000086.1 coordinate 10,273, forward strand.
GGATCATTCGATGACCGGATCTCTGTGACGAGCCGGTCGGCACGCAAGTTCGTGAAAAAGCTCATTCAGCCTTTCCGTCGGACACCGCTCCGCACGCATCCAGCGCGCCTGCGCGACCAGACGATGCGAGGCTGCCGCGGATCTGTCCGGGCCGGCGCTGCGCTGTCGCGGTCGCGGATTATGCCACAGCCCTGACGGAGGCCAGGCCGGCCTACCGCATGCGAGCCACCTTCCCAACCTCTACAATCCGCAGCTGGACTTCCAGCGGTGGACGAAATGAGTCCCAAAGCCTCGCCGGACGCCGTGCGCGCCGCCCTGGACGCGTACGTAGACCCGTATCTGCAGGACACTCTGGGCGCCGCGCAGGCGGTGCGCGAGGTGCGCGAGGACGGCGAGGGCTTCCGCGCGCGCATCGCGCTCGGTTTTCCGGTCGGCGGGTACCAGGCGGAGCTCGCCGCCGCGCTGGTCGGGCACCTCGCCGCGGCGGGGATAGCCGCCCCGCTCACCGTCGACCTGGAGTCCGACATTCGCGCCCACGCCGTGCAGCGCAGTCTCAAGCCGCTCGGCGAGATCCGCAATATCGTCGCGGTCGCCTCCGGCAAAGGAGGAGTCGGCAAGTCCACGGTCGCCGTGAATCTCGCGCTCGCGTGGCGCGCCCAGGGCGCGCGGGTCGGAGTGCTCGACGCCGACATCTACGGGCCCAGCCAGCCTCTCATGCTCGGCCTTGCCGGGCAGCGTCCGACCACGGCCGACGGCCAGCACCTGCGCCCGCTCGCGGCTCACGGCGTGACCGCCATGTCGATAGGTTTCCTGGTGGATGCCGAGCAGCCGATGGTGTGGCGCGGGCCCATGGTGACCCAGGCTCTCACGCAGCTGCTCGAGCAGACCGAGTGGGGGGCGCTGGATTACCTCGTCGTCGACATGCCTCCCGGCACCGGCGACATTCAGCTGACGCTCGCGCAGCGAGTGCCGGTCGCGGGAGCCGTCATCGTGACGACTCCCCAGGACATCGCGCTCGCCGATGCCCGCAAGGGGCTGAAGATGTTCGAGAAGGTTGCGGTGCCGGTGCTCGGCATCGTCGAGAACATGAGCGTGCACATCTGCTCGAGCTGCGGGCACAGCGAGCACATCTTCGGCTCCGGCGGCGGCGCGCGCATGGCCGGGGACTACGGCGTGAGGCTGCTCGGGGAGCTGCCGCTCGATGCGAGAATCCGTGAGGAGGCCGACGGCGGCACGCCGACGGTCGTTGCGGCCCCGGACGCGCCGCGAGCCCGGCCGTACTTCGAGATGGCCCGCCGCACGGCCGCCGCGCTCGCGCGGCGCGCGCGCGATCGCAGCGGCGGGTTTCCCAAGATCGTGGTCGAGGAGACCTGAAGCGGCCGATCGACTCCAGCTCACACTCGGCCGGCGCACTCAGCCGGTCACTCGCATACCCCAAGCGCGCTGGAATAGCGGTTCGTCTGGCGCCGGTCGACTGCCATAGTCTCTAGTCTCTTAGAGTTCATCAGCAGCAATTTGAACGCGCGGTCAGGCGAGCGTAAGATGGCTATGCGGATAGCCATGTCACATCGTGGAGATGCCGTGATGAAGGAGCGCGAGTATTCGGTGGCCGAGGCGCGCGACAACCTGCCTTCGCTCGTGCACGAGGCCGAGCGGGGCCGCCCGGTCCGTATCACCCGGCGCGGCAAGCGCGCGGCGGTGCTCATCTCCGAGGCTGAATTTCGCCGCTCGCATCGCGCGAGCGGGCGGGGCCTCGGCGATGCCATCCTCGCCTGGCGCTCGCGCTACGGTGGCGTGGAGTTGAGCGATCAGGAGGTCGGCGGCTGGCGGGCGCGCGGCAATGCGGGCATTCCGGACCTCTCCGACCGCGCCCCGCGTGATCGCCCTCGTTCATGATCTTCCTCGTTGATACGAACACGTTTTGCGAGGCCGCGAAGGTCGAGCCGAACCGGCGGGTGCTCTCGCGCCTTGTGGCGCGGCAATTCGACTGGGCCACCAGCGCGACCGCGTGGGAGGAGTTCACCGCGGGGATCGGAGTTCTTCCTCGATCCGAGCGCCGGAGCAAGCTCCAGGCCTATCGCGACAGTCTTATCGACGGCGGAATCGAGGTGCTGCCGTTCGATCTTGCCGCCGCCGAGTGGATGGGGACCGAGCGGGCGCGGTTGCGCAAGAAGGGCGTCACGCCGGCGTACCGGGACGCCCAGATCGCAGCGGTCGCCGCGACGCGCAAGCTCATCGTCGTCACGCGCAATGTCCGTGATTTTCGCGCGTTCAGCGGGGTGCGCGTGCAAAACTGGTTCGGCTGAAGCATGGCAAGATCCGCGCCGCGGCAGGAGAAGCGATGAGTATCAAGTCCGACAACTGGATCCGCCGCATGGCGCGCGAGCAGCGCATGATCGAGCCCTTCGAGGCGGGGCAGGTGCGCGAGGTGAACGGTCACCGGATCGTCTCCTACGGTACTTCCAGCTACGGTTACGACGTGCGCTGCGCGGACGAGTTCAAGATCTTCACCAACATCAACTCGACGATCGTCGATCCGAAGAATTTCGACGCGAAGAGCTTCGTCGATTTCCGCGGCGATGTGTGCATCGTTCCGCCTAACTCCTTTGCGCTCGCGCGAACTGTCGAGTACTTCCGCATCCCGCGCAACGTACTCGTGGTGGCAGTTGGAAAAAGCTCATATGCGCGCTGCGGTATTGTGTGCAATGTAACGCCCTTGGAGCCGGAGTGGGAAGGCAACGTCACGCTCGAGTTTTCCAACACGACACCGCTGCCCGCCAAGATCTACGCCAACGAAGGCGTCGCGCAGATGTTGTTCTTCGAGTCCGACGAGGTGTGCTCGACGTCCTACAAGGACCGCGGTGGCAAGTACCAGGGCCAGCGGGGGGTCACGCTGCCGAAGACCTAGGGCGATAAGCCCGCAGCGCGCCGCGCACGTTTGAGCGCTTCACATGGTGCGATAGGTTGTCGGCTCTGAACGGCCGTGTTCCCAGCGCTGAGGGAGCCGGATATCGAACCTATTTTTGCAGATAGTTGCGCCCGCGCGTAAGTGTTGCGCTCTGTGGGGTTGCAGTGCAGGTCTAGGGAAATCAAGGTCTTGTGGTCTCACCCGGGCTGGCAGCGTGACGCGAATACTTACACGCAGGCGGAACTATCGCGCAAAGCAGGTCTCGCGCTGCCCGCGGCGGTCCGCCGCCGCCGGGCGACCCGCATCGCCGAACCGTTGCCGATTCGGGGCTACCGGGACTCGAACCGATAGTCGGCATGGAGCAGCTCTCCCCTCCAGGCCGCCCGCCATTCGTGCGCGTCGTACCAGCCAACCTCGCCGAAGGTGGGAATACGCATCCCCGCTCGCCGTTCGTAGCGGGCGAAGCGGCCTTCCCACGGCTCCGGCTGGTACGCGTTACCGATCCGCCGGTACCGTGACGGAGTATAGATGCCCGTTACCTCACCGCTGTCGTTGAAGCGGAACTCGAGCGACACCGTCAGCCCGCGGTCCGTGAGCGTCGCGAGCGCTGCGTGATCGCTGATGGCGCTCCAGTGCACACCGCAAGCGGGCAGCAGGGCGGTCGGATACCACGCCGCCTCGGCGAGGAATCGATGCAAAGCGGCAGCATTCAATTCCGCTACGCCGGTATCGGCGGCGATCGGCAAGACCGACATCAGGCTCACCCGTCCAGAGCCCTCGCCGCCGAGGTATGCATCGAGAATGCGCAGGTGCAGGGCGAGCGGCGTGCGTACGGTCGCATTCCAGAGAAAGCCGGGCACCGTCGGTGCGACCTGGTGTTGGGCTGTGAAGGCGAGCCACCGCGCGCTGCGCGTGTCTGCGCTCCCGGCGGGCCCCGAACAGCCAAAGGACTGTCACCGCGCATGCGGCCAGCGCAACGACGAGCAAGGCGATCATCGGCCGCGCTGTCACATGAACCCCCGCAGCAACCGCGCCGGGGCGTCACTCGCGCCTGAGGCTCCGGATCTCCATGGTCCACTGCACGTCATCGCCGCGCTTCTGCTCGACGCGTATCGGGATGTAGCCGCGCCCGGGCGCGCACCAGTAGCGGTTGACGTGGGGTGAGTTCGCGCGGTGGCTGCGGTAGATGACGGTCGGTACCTCGCCGAACGGAGTTTTGAGCGTCTCCTTGCCCTCGCGGACGTAGCTGTATTCGCGCACGCTGTTCTTGTCGAGCAGCTCGAAGCGCTCCGGAGTGTGTCCGCGCAGCAGCTCGACCATCAGGGCCACCTGCACCGAGGCTTCGTCCTGGACCCCCGGCGTGAGCGGCAGATCGACCGGTGCGTCCTCGTAGACGCCCGTGACGCGGCGCTTCTCCCAGTCGTACTCGACGTCCACCTTGCGCCTCGTCGAGCCCGTGCCGTCGTCGCCCTTGTAGCTCAGGGGCTCGACGTTCGCGGCCGTTAGCTTCAGCACGCTCACGGTTTTGGGGCGCTCCGAGAGCAGCCGGCCGAGGCCGCGCGGCTCGCTCCTCGAGCTGTACGTCCAGGTGTCGCCGGTTCTCTCGAGCTTGAGGCGCGACTCCGCCACCGTCATGCCGTGCCAGATCCAGGTGTAGCTCGCCTCGAAGGGCTGGAGCTCGTCGGCGCCCGCGGTTGCGCTCATGAGCAGCGCCGAGAGCGCGGCGGCCAGCGCCAGTGCGCCGCGCGGTGCGCGGCGCGCGCGGTCGCACGTCTTGGGGCGGCTCTCGTCAACTGCGCGGTGTGGCACGGAAGTCCTCCACGATCGGCGTGTCCAGGCGCCGCCCGTCGAGCCAGGCGGCGCCGTCGCGCCACACGAGGCGCCGCTCCGCGAACCACCCGAGCACGCGCGGATAGATGATGTGCTCGGTGGCCTGAACGCGCGCTGACAGCGTCGCTTCGGTGTCGCCGGGCATCACCGCCACCCGGGACTGCAGCACGACGGGCCCCGCATCGAGCTCAGCGGTGACGAAGTGCACGCTGGCGCCGTGCACGGTGTCGTGCGCCTCGAGCACGCGCCGGTGAGTGTGCAGGCCCCGGTATCCGGGCAGGAGCGAGGGGTGAATGTTGAACATTCTGCCGACATAACGCGCGACGAACGGCCCCGACAGAATGCGCATGAAGCCTGCCAGCGCGATCACGTCGCACCCGTGCGCCTCGAGAACCGCCGCGAGCGATACCTCGAGCGCCGCGCCGCCGGCGCTCTCCGCGGACTTCAGCACGGCGGTCTCCAGCCCCAGCTCGCGCGCGCCCGCGAGGCCCGGCGCGTCGGCCCGGTCGGAGATCACCACGGCGACCCGCGCGGCGATGTGGCCCGCGAGGCACTCGCGCGCGATCGCCATCAGGTTCGAGCCGCGGCCGGAGATGAGAATCGCTGCCTCGAGCGGCGCGCGCGTGCTCATGCGTGGATAACGACGCCCCGCGCGCCGGCGCGCACCTCGCCGACGATCGTCGCGGTCTCGGCCCGTGCAGCGAGAAACTTCACCGCCGCCGCCGCATGCTCGGGCGGCACGATGACCACCATGCCGAGCCCACAGTTGAAGGTACGGTACATCTCGGCGGACTCGATGCTTCCCGCCTTCTGCAGCCAGTCGAACACCGGGTCGCGCTGCCAGTTGCGCCGCTCGAGCACGGCCTCCAGGCCTTCCGGCAGCACCCGCGGGATGTTGTCGGTCAGGCCCCCGCCGGTGATGTGCGCGAGCGCGTGCACCGGCATGGCACGTACGAGCGCGAGCAGAGCCTTCACGTAGATCCGCGTCGGCGCGAGCAGCCGGTCGAAGAGCTTGCTTCCGGCGAGCGTAGTCGTGGGCGTGGCGCCCGCGGCCGCCACGAGCTTGCGGATGAGAGAATAGCCGTTGGAATGAGGCCCGGAGGAGGCGAGCCCGATGATCGCATCGCCGGCGCGCGTGCGCGTACCGTCGATGATCGCATCCTTCTCGACCACGCCGACGCAGAATCCGGCGAGATCGTAGTCATCGCCCGAGTACATGCCGGGCATCTCCGCCGTCTCGCCGCCCACGAGCGCCGCACCCGCCTGCACGCAGCCCTCGACGATTCCGCGCACCACCGCCTCGGCGACCGGCACGCGCAGCTTCCCGGTGGCGTAGTAGTCGAGGAAGAACAGCGGCTCGGCTCCCTGCACCACGACGTCGTTCGCGCACATCGCCACCAGGTCGATCCCGATGGTGTCGTGCCGGCCGCTTTCGATGGCGAGACGCAGCTTCGTGCCTACGCCGTCGGTGCTCGAGACCAGCACCGGCTGGCGGTAGCCGGACGGCAGCTCGACCAGGGCACCGAAGCCGCCGATGCCGGCGAGCACTTCGCGGCGCTGCGCACGCTGCACCAGCGGTTTGATTCGCTCGACCAGCTCATCGCCGGCGTCGATGTCGACGCCGGCATCGCGATAGGTGAGACGCGGGCCTTCTGTCATGAGTCTTGAAGCGTTCGCGGCGGGCCGCCGTCTGTCACGGGCGCGTATGGTATTGTACCTGCCGCTTCGCGCTGTTGCGCGGATCGATCCAGACAATGTCGCAATCGGGCCCAGCTTCAACCACCGCGAAGCACCGCGCGCGCGCGTTTCTCGTGAGCCTGTGCGCGCTCGCCGGCGCGCTGCCGTTGCCGTGTCTCGCGGGAAGGGTGGTGCGGGTTTACGAAGTCGCCGTCGAAGGCCAGTCCGCCGCCGCGGTGCAGGACGCCATGCGGCAGGCGCTGGTGCGCGCAACCGGCCGGCGCGAATCCGCCAACGACCCGGCGCTCGCGAGCGTGGTGGCCGAGGCGTCGCGCTACGTCAAGGGCTATGCGGTCGGGCCGCGCGGGGAATCGCAGGTGGTGTTCGACGGCGCTGCCGTCGATCAGGCGATCACTGCGGCGGGGCGCGGCATCTGGGACCGCGAGCGGCCGTTCACGCTCGTGGTGCTCATCCCGCCGCGCCCGCGTGCCGCCGAGGATGCCGCGCGCGCCGAGCTCGAGCGCGTCGCGGCCGAGCGCGGTCTGCCGATCAGCCTGCTGCCGCTCGCGGTCGTCGGTACGGACGGTAACCTGCTCGCGCCGCCGGCGATACTCGAGTCCGCGCAACGCTACGGTGGCGATCAGGTCCTCATCGGTCGCGGCGATCCCAACGCTCCCGACACCGACCTCCAGTGGACGCTGTACACGCGCTCGGCGAGCGAGGGTTGGAATGGCCCGCTCGCCGCGGGTATCGATCACACGGTCGACCTGCTCTCGCCGCAGCAGGGCGGCTCGCTCGCGCAGGCGGAAGCGACCACGAGGGTGCGAATCGAGGGGGTGGCGGGACTCGCCGACTACGCCGCCGTGCAGCGGCTGCTCGAGAGCGTTCCGGGCGTGCGCCGTGCCAACATCGCGGCGGCCGACGCCAACAGCGCCGCCTTCGATGTGACCGTACGCGGCGGCGCCGCCGGGCTCGTGGAGGCGCTGGCGGGCTCGACGCGGCTCACTCGTGTCAGCGCCGACGGGGCGCCGCCTGCGTACCGCTACCAGCCCCGCGGCTGAAGATCGCGCGCGCCCTCCCGACACCGAAGCCGATCGTGCGTCACCTGCCGAACCTGATCTGTCTGATCCGCCTGGCGCTGATCTGGCCGATCGTCGTCACGCTGCACGCCGGCCGCCACGTGCCCGCGCTCGTATTGTTCATGGCGGCGGCCGTATCGGACGGACTCGACGGCTATCTGGCCAAGCGCTTCAACTGGACATCCGAGCTCGGCAAGATCCTCGATCCGGCGGCCGACAAGCTGCTGCTGGTCACGGTGTTCGTCGAGTGCGCGTGGCTCGGCCTCACTCCCTGGTGGCTGACGGCGGCCGTCGTCGCGCGGGATGTGCTGATCGGGCTCGGCGCGTTGACCTTTCGGCTCTGGTTCGGGCCGCTGCGCGGTCGGCCGACGCCGATCAGCAAGCTGAACACCGGTGCGCAGCTCGCTTACGTGATGCTGGTGCTGCTCAACGCCGCCACCGGGATGCCGCCACGCGAGCTGCTCGATGCCGGCGCGCTGCTCACGTTCGCGACCACTGCGGTGTCCGGGGTGCACTACGTGCTCACCTTCACGCGCCGCGCCTGGGTGCAGGCCGTGCGCCCCTCGTAGACACTCGCGCCGATGCGCCAGATACCGCTCAGCGTGCGTCTGCCCGACCGCGCCGTCTTCGCCAGCTTCCTGCCGGCGCGTAATGCCGAGGCGCTCGAGCATGCGCGCCGCCTGGCGAGCGCGGAAGGCTCGGGACTCACCTGGCTCGCCGGTCCCGGCGGATCGGGCAAGACCCACCTCCTGCAGGCGATCTGCGCGGCGGCCAGCGAGCGCATGCGCGCGGGCTTCCTGCCGCTCGCCGAGACGGCGCGGCTCGGAGTCGACGTGCTGGACGGCATGCCGCAGTTAGAATGCCTATGCCTGGACGATATCGATCAGGTCGCGGGAAGAGCGCAGTGGGAGCGGGCGATCTTCGGCCTGCTGCGGGAGCTGGAGGACTCGGGCGGACGGCTGATCGTCTCGGCGCAGGCACCGCCGGCACTCATGAATTGGGCGCTGGCGGATCTGGGCTCCCGCTGCGCCGCCGGAGCGGTGTTTCAGCTGCGGGTGCTCGATGAGAGCGAGCAGCAGGCGGCGCTGCAGCTGCGCGCGAGGCTTCGCGGCTTCGAGCTGCCCGCGGAAACCTCGCAATGGCTGCAGCGGCGCTTTCCCCGCGACATGCGCCGCCTCTACGAGCTCCTCGATACGCTCGACGATGCCTCCCTCGCGGCGCAGCGCCGCCTCACGATACCGTTCATCCGCGAAGTGCTACGCGGCGGGGCGGGGGCCGGAAGCGGATGACCCGAGCCGCACAGCGAGGGCCGCGACCCGTTTCCCGAGCGCCTGCGCCAGCGCCTTCTCGTGGTCCGTGAGCGTTACGGCAGTCCCCGCGCCGCTGACGTGGGAGGCGCCGTAGGGCGTGCCGCCGCCCGCGGTCTCACTCAGCGCTCGCTCGGTGTAGGGCAGGCCCACGAGATACATACCGTGATGAAGCAGCGGCAGCATCATCGACAGCAGGGTCGTCTCCTGGCCGCCGTGGAGCGTCTGGGTAGAGGTGAACACGCCGGCGGGTTTGCCAGCGAGCGCCCCCGTGAGCCACAGGCTCGCCGTGCCGTCGAGGAAGTGCTTGAGGGGAGCTGCCATGTTGCCGAAGCGCGTGGGGCTCCCGAGCACCAGTCCATCTGTCTCCTTGAGGTCCTCGAGCGTGGCGTACGGCGCTCCGCTCGCGGGCACGGGCTTCGCGGGCCCCTCGCTTTCCGCCGACACCGGCGGCACGGTTCGCAGCCGCGCGCTCGCGCCCGCGATGCTCTCGATGCCGCGGCACACCTGTCGCGCCAGCTCGGCGGTGGCGCCGCTGCGCGAATAGTAGAGCACCAGTATCTCCGCCATGCCGTCCCCCTCAGGGCGCAGACGTTGCCACAAAACGGATGTGCCATCATAGGTGTGCATGATCGGCAAGAGATGTCTCGTGGGCGGACGTGTTCAGGGCGTGTACTACCGCGCTACCGCCGCGCGGCGTGCGCAGGACCTCGGCGTGAGCGGACACGCACGCAACCTCCCGGACGGCCGCGTGGAGGTTCTGGCCTGCGGGGACCAGGAGGCGGTGCTCGCGTTCGTCAAATGGCTGTGGATCGGCTCCTCGGCCTCGAGGGTCACCTCGGTGGAGGTGACCGACGTCGTGATCGATGCCGCGCAGACACCCGCGGGCTTTCGCACGGTTTGAATCGATGCGGGTTCTGAACAGAGCGTCCGCGCTTGCGCTGCTCGCGGCGCCCGCGCTCCTCACCGCGGCCATGGTGCCGGCGGAGCCCCCCGAGGTCCCGGCACCGGCGCCTGCAGCGCAGCCCGCGCCGCCTCCCAGGGTTCTCTGGTTCCACCGGCACCCGCGCCGTGCGGAAGCGCCCTGGGTCGCGGCCGCCAACCCGCTCGCCGTCGATGCCGGGCTCGAGATCCTCGCCCGGGGAGGCAAGGCGGTCGACGCCGCGGTAGCGGTGCAGGCGATGCTCGGGCTCGTCGAGCCGCAGAGCTCCGGCATCGGCGGCGGCGCCTTCCTCCTCTACTACGATGCCGGGAGCCGCAAGCTGAGCGCGCTCGAGGGTCGCGAGCGCGCGCCCGCGGGCGCGCAGCCCGACATGTTCCTCGACGAGCACGGCAAGCCCTTGCCGTTCGTCGAGGCGGTGCGCAGCGGGCGCTCCACCGGCGTGCCCGGCGCGATCGCGATGCTGTACGCGGCGCACTCGAAGCTCGGCAAGCTGCGGTGGAAGGAGCTGTTCCAGCCGGCAATTCGCGCCGCGACGGCGGGCTTCAAGGTTCCCGCGCGCCTGGCGTCGTTTCTCGGCGAGGGATCGCCGTTTCCGCCGACCAACGAAGTGCGCATGATGTTCGCGCGACCCGACGGCGAGACCGTCCAGGAAGGCGACCTGTTTCGCAATCCGAAGTACGCCCACACACTCGAGCGGATTGCGCGCCAGGGTCCGCGCGCGCTCTACGAAGGCGAGATCGCCCGCGAGATCGTGGCCACCACGCATTTGCCGGCGCTGCCAGGCACGATGACGCTCAAGGATCTCGCCAGCTATCGCGCGAGCTGGACCGAGCCGGTGTGCCGGCCGTACCGCGGCTACCCGGTGTGCGTGCCGCCGCCGCCCTCGAGCGGCGTGTCGCTTCTGCAGATGCTCTCCATACTCGACCGCACCGATATCGGCGGGCGCCGCCCGAGCGATCCTCAGGCCTGGTTCCTGTTCGCGCAGGCGAGCCGTCTCATGTACGCCGACCGTGACCGCTACGTCGCGGATCCGCGCTTCGTGCCCGTGCCGGTCGATCGCATGCTCGACCCCGCCTACGTGCGGCTGCGTGCCCAGCTGATCGGCCAGCACGCGGGCGCCGCGCCGCTCCCCGGCGACCTCGCCACGCCGCGCGGACGGGACGCGACCGCCGAGTCCGCGGGAACCAGCCACTTCGTGATCGTGGATGCGGAGGGCAATGTCGTATCCATGACCACCACCATCGAATCGATCTTCGGCTCCGGGCGCACGGTCGAGGGCTTCGTGCTCAACAATCAGCTCACCGACTTCTCGTTCGTGCCGGCCGAGGGCGGCCGCCCGGTCGCCAACGCGGTGCGCGGCGGCAAGCGGCCGCGCTCCTCGATGGCTCCGGTCATCGTTCTCGATCACGCCGGCAACTTCGTGGCCGCGCTCGGCTCGCCCGGGGGGTCCGCGATTCTCGAATACAACGCCAAGGCGCTGGTCGGGCTGTTCGCCTGGAGGCTGTCGCTCAAGGAGGCGATCGAGCTGCCGAACCTGATCGCGCGCGGCGACGCCTACAGCGGCGAGACCGCCAAATTCTCCCCCGCGCTGCTCGCCGGGCTCCGCGACCGCGGCATCGAGCTCAAGCCCGGGCATGCCGAGAACTCGGGGCTCCATGGGGTACTGCGCCGCGCCGACGGGACTTACGAGGGCGCGGCCGACTCGCGCCGCGAGGGCGTGGCGCGCTCGCTGGCGCCACGCGTGCAGCGGCCTTAACGGCTCTTGGGCGGAAAGCCGAGGTCGTCCGCCCCGCTCCAGCGCGTCCAGTCGCCGATCACCCGATCGGGATAGTCGCGCCGGCCGGGGCTGCCGTTGTAGCGCGCCAGCGCCTTGCGCACGTCGTTGCGCTCGTGATCGAGATAGAAGCGCAGGATGGCGCAGCCCATGCGGATGTTGGGGGCGACGTGGATCAGGTCGTGGCGGCGCATGCCGAGCCGCTCGGGCCAGAACGGCATCACCTGCATGAGACCCACGGCGCCGCTGGGCGAGACCGCCCAGCGGTCGAAGCGGCTCTCGACGTCGATGAGCGCCATCACGAGGCCCGGCGGCAGACGCGCCTCACCGGCCCGGTGCGTCTCGCAGTAGACCTCCCTGAGGATGTCGAGCCGCTCGTTCTTTTCCTTCACGATGCGCCGCAGCCGCGGCTCCATCAGCGTGTACCACACCGCCGAGTCGTAATGATCGGTGAAGCACTCCGCCTCACCGATGGCCTTCGCGATCACCTCCCGCAGCTCTCGATCGAGCTGTTGATCCGCGTGCGCCGGATGCGGGAGGGCCGCGGCGAGGGCGGCAAGCGCGATCGCGGGCAGCGCTCGGCGGCGCGCCGCGCTCGAGGCGCGCTCAGCTCGCAAGGCGCGCGCGCAGGAAGGAGAGCGTCTCGGGCTCCGGGAACTCGGTGCTGGCGCTGTCGCGCCGGTGGCGATATTCGAGCTTGCCCGCCTCGAGGCCCCGATCGGCCACCACCAGCCGGTGTGGGATGCCGAGCAGCTCCGCGTCGGCGAACTTGACGCCCGGGCGCGCGTCGCGGTCGTCGTACAGCACTTCGATCCCGGCGGCGGCGAGCTCGGCATACAGGCGGTCGCTGACCTCGCGAACCCGCGCGGATTTTTGCAGGTTCAGCGGCACCAGCACCACCTGGAAGGGCGCGATCGGAGCCGGCCAGATGATGCCGCGCTCATCGTGGCTCTGCTCGATGGCGGCGGCCACGACGCGCGTCACGCCGATCCCGTAGCAACCCATGTAGAGCGCGGTCTCGCGGCCTGCCTCATCGAGCACCACGGCCTTCATGGGCTCGCTGTACTTGCGGCCGAGCTGGAAGATGTGACCCACCTCGATGCCGCGCGCGATCTTCAGCCTCCCTTTGCCGGAGGGGCTGGGATCACCCTCGACCACGTTGCGCAGATCCGCGGCGACGGCCCCCTTCACGTCCCGCTCCCAGTTCACGCCCGTGAAGTGCATATCCTTCTCGTTGGCGCCGCACACGAAATCGGCGAGCGCCAGTGCGCTGTGATCCGCATACACGCGGCACTCGAGCCCGACCACGCCGACGTAGCCGGGCTCGGCGCCGGTCGCGCGCAGCACCCGCTCGGCGCTCGCCATGCGCAGCGGGCTCGCCACCCCGGCGAGCTTCTGCGCCTTGAAGGCGTTCAGCTCGTGATCTCCGCGCACCACCAGCGCCACCGCCTGCTCGCCGCTTCCCTCGACGATGAGCGTCTTGACGCAGCGCGCGGCGTCCACTTTGAGAAAGCGCGCCAGGTCCTCGATGGTGCGCGCGCCGGGAGTCGGCACCTTGCGCAGCGGCTGCTGCGGGGCGGGGCGCGGGCCCTGCGGCGCCAGCGCGACCGCGACCTCGAGGTTCGCCGCGTAGTCGTCGCCGTCGGAGAAGGCGATCACGTCCTCGCCCGATGCGGCGAGCACGTGGAATTCCTGCGACACGTCCCCGCCGATCGCGCCGGAGTCCGCGCGCACCGCGCGGAATGTGAGCCCGGTGCGCGTGAAGATGCGGGTGTAGGCCTCGTACATGGCGCGGTAGCCGGCCCGCAGCGACTCCTCGTCGAGATGAAAGGAGTACGCATCCTTCATGATGAATTCGCGGGCCCGCATGACGCCGAAGCGCGGGCGCACCTCGTCCCGGAACTTGGTCTGGATCTGGTAGAAGTTGACCGGCAGCTGCCGGTAGCTCTGCAGCTCGCGTCGCACGATGTCGGTGATCACTTCCTCGTGCGTGGGACCGGCGACGAAATCGCGCTCGTGCCGGTCCTTGATGCGCAGCAGCTCCGGCCCGTACTCCCTCCAGCGGCCCGACTCCTGCCACAGCTCCGCCGGCTGGATCACCGGCATCACGAGCTCGAACGCTCCCGCGCGGTTCATTTCCTCGCGGATGATGCACTCCACCTTCTGCAGCACCTTGAGGCCCATCGGCAGCCAGCTGTAGAGACCGGCAGCGAGGCGGCGGATGAGGCCGGCGCGCAGCATCAGCTGATGACTCACCACCTCCGCCTCGGCGGGAGTCTCCTTCATGGTGTTGAGCGGATACTGGGAGAGCCTCATCGGCCGTGGACCTGCTCTTGAAATGGCCTTCGCCGGCATCTTATCAGGAGCCCGCTGCCAACTACCTCGGGCCCGGATAACGGATAAGATTGCCGCCGTGGCAACCGAGTCCCAGGAACACTCACGCCCCCGAGCTAAGGGCATCTACCTGCTGCCCAACCTCCTGACCACCGGGTGTCTGTTCTCGGGCTTCTACGCGGTCGTGGCGGCCATCGACAAGCACTTCGATCACGCCGGCCTGGCGGTATTTGTCGCGATGATCTTCGACACGCTCGACGGGCGCATCGCGCGTCTGACACGCACCGAGAGCTTCTTCGGCAAGGAGTACGACAGTCTCGCGGACATGGTGGCCTTCGGTCTCGCGCCTGCCATCGTCGCCTACCAGTGGGGCGTGGTGCGCATCGCGGAGTACGGCCACCTCTGGAAACAGTTCGGCTGGCTCGCCTGCTTCTTCTACGCCGTGGCCGCGGCGCTGCGCCTCGCGCGCTTCAACGCGCGCGCCGCCACCGCCGACAAGCGCTACTTCGAGGGGCTGCCGAGCCCGTCCGCGGCGGCGATAGTGGCGGCCTTCGTCTGGTACTTCAGCGCCTGGCACGAGCCGAGACTCATCGGGCTGATCGCCGCCTTCGTCGTGACCGCGAGCGCCGGGGGGCTGATGGTGAGCCGCTTCGGTTATCCGAGCTTCAAGCAGTTCGATCTCGACCGGCGGATCAAATTCGTCTACATGCTGCTGGTGCCGCTGTTCTTCGTGCTGATCGCGATCGATCCGCCCACCATGCTGCTCTCGACGTTCGGCACTTACGCTCTGTCGGCGCCGCTCCTGTGGGTCGGGCGCCGCCTGCGGCGCGCGGTGCGCGGCGCGCCGGCGGCAGGCGCGTAGGGGGACGCATGCCGGGGGAGCGCCGCTTGGAGTACCTGCGGGCGATCGGCATCGACCTGTGGGTGAGACGCGGCCGGGGCGCGGTCGAGGCTCCGCCGACGGGGGACATGGCAGCGCCGGCGGCGGAGATTGAGGCGCGCTGGGACGCGCTGCGCGCCGCGGTGCTCGAGTGCACCCGCTGCCCGCTGCACGCTACGCGCACCCAGGGGGTGCTCGGCGTGGGACCGAAGCGCGCCGACTGGCTGGTGATCGGCGAGGCGCCCGGGGCCGAAGAAGATCGCCGCGGCGAGCCCTTCGTCGGCGCCGCCGGGCAGCTGCTCGATGCCATGCTGCGAGCCATCGGGCTCGACCGCCGGACCAACGTCTACATCGCCAACGTGCTCAAGAGCCGGCCTCCGGGTAACCGCGACCCGAAACCCGAGGAGGTGGCGGCGTGCCTCCCGTACCTGGTGGAGCAGATCGCGCTGCTGCAGCCTAAGATCATGCTCGCGGTCGGGCGGATCGCCGCGCAGAACCTGCTGGGCACCGACGTGCCGCTCGGGAGGCTGCGCGGGCGGGTGCATCGCTTCGGCGAGCTGAACACTCCACTCGTGGTGACGTATCATCCCGCCTACCTGTTGCGTACGCCGGGCGACAAGCGCAAGGCATGGGAAGACCTGAAGTTCGCGCGCAGCGTGTACCAGCAACTGACGCAAGGCACTGCGACCGATGGCAACCGCTCCTGAGCTGCTCAAGGCCTCGCCCGAGGTCGTGATCCGCCCGATGCGGGCCGGCGACGTCGCGGACGTGGTGGCCATCGAGCGCGCCTCGTACCAGTTCCCCTGGAGCGAGGGGATCTTCCGCGACTGCCTGCGGGTGGGGTATGTCTGCCGCGTGCTGACGGTCGCCCGGCAGGTGATCGCCTACGGGGTCATGAGCATCGGAGCGGGCGAGGCGCACATCCTGAATCTCTGCG
Organism: Gammaproteobacteria bacterium 13_2_20CM_66_19; assembly: GCA_001914695.1. Taxonomy (GTDB): domain Bacteria; phylum Pseudomonadota; class Gammaproteobacteria; order Steroidobacterales; family Steroidobacteraceae; genus 13-2-20CM-66-19. The sequence continues at coordinate 25,942 of MNCZ01000086.1, forward strand.
TGAGCGAGGCGTATCGCTGCCGGGGCGTCGGCAAGCGCCTGCTCCGCTCCCTGATCGAGCGCGCGACCGCCGCCGGCATGGCCGAGGCCTTTCTCGAGGTGCGGCCCTCGAACACCGCGGCGATCCGGCTCTATCTCTCGATGGGCTTCGGGCAGGCCGGCACCCGGCGCGGCTACTACCAGGCGCTCAGCGGCCGCGAGGATGCGGCCGTGCTCAAGCTCGCCCTGCGCCCCTTCCAGGCCCCTTCGGCCTGAAGTCCCCTGACCCATGAGCGGCCTGGCTGCCGAAATCGGCCGGCGACGGACCTTCGCGATCATCTCGCACCCAGACGCCGGCAAGACCACCCTCACCGAGAAGCTGCTGCTGTTCGGCGGCGCCATCCAGATGGCTGGCGCCGTCAAGGGCCGCAAGGCCGCGCGCCACGCGACCTCCGACTGGATGCGCCTCGAGCAGCAGCGGGGTATCTCCGTCACCTCCTCGGTGATGCAGTTTCCGTACCGCGAATGCATCGTGAACCTGCTCGACACCCCGGGCCACGAGGACTTCTCCGAGGACACGTACCGCACGCTGACCGCGGTCGACTCGGCCCTCATGGTCATCGACTGCGCCAAGGGCGTCGAGGAGCGCACCATCAAGCTGATGGAGGTCTGCCGCTTGCGCGACACGCCGATCATGACCTTCATCAACAAGCTCGATCGGGACGGTCGCCCGCCCATCGAACTGCTGGACGAGATCGAGAGCGTGCTCCGGATCCACACCGCGCCCGTCACCTGGCCGATCGGCATGGGGCGTGAGCTGCACGGCATTTATCATCTTCTCGAGGATCGCTTCTACGTGTATGCCGCGGGCGTTCGCGGCCGGGTGGGAGAGAACCGCACCATCGATGCGCTCGAGAGCGAGGCGGCGCTGGAGTTCCTCGGCGATCGTGCCGCCGCGTTCCGCGAGGAGGTGGAGCTGGTGAGGGGAGCCACCCAGCGCTTCGACCCGCAGGCGTACCTCGCCGGGCGCCAGACGCCCGTGTTCTTCGGCTCGGCCATCAACAATTTCGGCGTCGAGGAGCTGCTCGCGGCTTTCACCGCGCACGCCCCGGGGCCGCTGTCGCGCACGGCGCGCGAGCGCACAGTAATGCCCCCCGAGGCGCAGCTCGCGGGCTTCGTCTTCAAGATCCAGGCGAACATGGACCCCGGCCACCGCGACCGCATCGCGTTCCTGCGGCTGTGCGCCGGCAAGTACGAACGGGGCATGCGGCTCTTTCACGTGCGCCTCGACAAGGAGGTGCGCGTCGCCGATGCGCTCACCTTCATGGCGGCCGAGCGCGCGCACGCCGAGGAGGCCTACGCGGGCGACATCATCGGCCTGCACAACCACGGCACGATCAACATCGGCGACACCTTCACCGAGGGCGAGCGGCTGGTATTCACCGGCGTCCCGAACTTCGCGCCCGAGATATTCCGCCGCGCGCGGCTCGTGGAGCCTCTCAAGATGAAGGCGCTGCAGAAGGGGCTGTCGCAGCTGTGCGAGGAGGGGGCGACGCAGCTCTTCAGGCCGCTGCGCAGCAATGAGCTGATCCTCGGCGCCGTCGGCCCGCTGCAGTTCGAGGTCGTGGCGTTCCGGCTCGAGGACGAGTACGGGGTGCAGTGCGTCTTCGACCCGGTCGCCATCCACACTGCGCGCTGGGTCGAGAGCACGGATGCGCGGCGCCTCGCGGAGTTCCGCGCCCGCGCGGAGCAGCACCTGGCGCTCGATCACAGCGGCGCCCTGGTGTATCTCGCCCCCTCGCGCGTGAATCTCGAGCTCACCGTCGAGCGCTTCCCCGACATCCGCTTCCACGAGACGCGCGAGCACGCCTCGGGCTGAGGCCGCCGGTTCGGGGGATGGCGCTGGCAGCCGATTTGTGCGACATAGGCGCGCACCGCACACGCCGCATCGAAACGGGCCGACCCATGAACGACGTCACCCCAGCACCCGCCCTCACCCAGCGCGAGGTGCTGCTGCACGCGCTCTACGAGGCCTCGGAGCTCGAGCACAACCTCATGTGCACCTACCTGTACGCCGCGGCTAGCCTGAAGGACGGGGAACGGGAGGGGCTTCGCGCAGAGGAGGCCGCGGCCGTGCGCCGCTGGCGCCAGGTGCTGATGGGCGTGGCGATCGAGGAGATGGGCCACCTCGCGGCGGTGTGGAACATCACCTCGGCGCTCGGTGGCGCGCCGCGCATCGGGCGGTCGAATTTCCCGCTCGATCCGGGGCTGCTGCCCGCGAGCGTGGTGGTCAAGCTCGCCCCGTTCAACGCCGACACGCTGCAGCACTTCGTGTTCCTCGAGCGGCCGCGCGGCTCCACCGAGCAAGACGGCGCGGGCTTCGCGTACGAGCGTAACTACGTTCGCGGCGGCACCGGGGGGGCGCGCCTCACTCCGATGGGCGTCAACTACGACACCGTTGGCGACTTCTATGAGGCCCTCGGGGAGGGGCTGCGCGCCCTGGTAGCGCACTGCGGCGAGGCGAACGCTTTCGACGGCGATCGGGCGTTGCAGCTCTCGCCGGAGGAAGTGAATCTGCCCGGTGCCCGGCAGGTCGTGTGCCTGAAGACCGCGCTCGCCGCGTTCGCGGCGATCGTCGAGCAGGGCGAGGGCGCACCGCGCGACTCGATCGGCTCGCACTACCAGAAATTCCTGGGAATCCGCGCCGAGTTGCAGGCGCTGACCGAGCGCAACCCGGCGTTCGCGCCCGCGTTCCCCGCCGCTACTAATCCAGTCCTGCGCCGTCCGCCGCGCCCCGAGGGGCGCGTATGGCTCGAGAACCCGGACGCGGTGGCCACCGTGGATCTCGCCAACGCCTGCTACGGGCTGATGCTGCGCCTGCTGGCCTACGCCTATGCGGTGCGCGGCCCGAGTGCGGAAAAATCCCTCGCCGTGGATCTGGCGATCGGCCTCATGCAGGCGGTCATGCCGCTCGCCGAGCGGGCGGCGCGGCTGCCGGCCGGGCCGTCCAACCCGCAGTGCAACGCCGGCGTCTCGTTCATCACGCTGCGGGACTCCGCGGCGCTGCCGCCCGGACCGGCCGCGCGGCGGGTGTTCGTCGAGCGCATCAAGCAGCTGGCCGAAGGAGCCGCACCGCTCGCCGCGGGCGGCGATGCGCGCGCCGTGGCGGCCGCGCGGCAGCTGGCCTCGCTCGCCGCAAGCGCCGGCAAGGGCTTCGATCTCACGCCCGCCGCGCCCGCCGCGGCGGCGGCGGCAGCCCCTCAGCCGGCCGCTGCACCGGCTACGCCGGCGGCTGCACCGGCCTCGACTGTCAGCGGCGGCGTGGAGACGGTGCAGGGAGAGTGGCTAGAGCTGCAGTTCGAAGCGAGGCGCTGCATCCATTCGCGCTTCTGCGTCACCGGGGCGCCGCAGGTCTTTCTCGCCAACGTGAAGGGACCCTGGATCCACCCCGACGCCATGCCGGTCGAGCGGCTGGTCGAAGTGGCGCACGCCTGCCCCTCGGGTGCGATCCGCTATCGGCGCAAGGACGGGGCGCCCGAGGAGCCCGTGCCGCCGGTGAATCTAGCCGGCGTGCGCGAGGCCGGTCCGTACGCGTTCCGCGGCCAGCTCGAGATCGACGGTGCGCCGGCGGGCTTTCGCGCCACGCTCTGCCGCTGCGGAGCGTCTACAACTAAACCCTTCTGCGACGGCTCGCATCGCGAGATCGGCTTCACGGCGACCGGTGAGCCGCCGAGCGGCAAGACCGACATGCTGCCCACGCGCGACGGGGTGCTGGCGATCGATCCGCAGCCGAACGGGCCGCTGCGAGTGCGCGGCAACCTCGAGATCATGAGCGGCACGGGACGCGTGGTGGCGCGGGTAACGTCGGCGTACCTGTGCCGCTGCGGCGGCAGCGCCAACAAGCCCTTCTGCGACGGCACGCACTCGAAGATCGGCTTCAAGTCGACCTGAGAGATTTGACAACCTAATCCAACGGCTTCACCGCGCTCATCAGATCCCGGAGGGCTACCGCCGCGCGTACCGGGAAAAGTCGGTTTCAGAAACTGAAATTTCACGGTATGGGCATCGGCTGACCGCGGCGGCGCTCAGTTCTCGCCCGAAGACTTCCAGAAGATGGTCTTGCGGGTGGGAGGGATCACCTGGTTCACGTTCTGCCCACTCAAGCCGTTGCTCGCACCACCCGAGAGCTGCGCAGCACCGATGACTACGGTATCCACCTGGCCATTGACCGGTACCGTCGCGATCACCGGCGATGGTGGCAGGCCGCCGCCGGCGAACTGGCTGTCGCGCAGCCCGCCGCATGCGGCGCCGCTGGCGCTGATGCCGCCGGAGGCGTTGAGCAGGTTGACCCAGTAGCCGTAGGCGGCGCCCAGAGTCGTGCTGCAGGTGCCCACCGTCTGTGGCACCGGCCGGTTGGTGCTGAAGGCCGCCATGCCCGCGACTATGATGGCAGAGGTGACTGTCTGCTCGCCCAAGCCGTTCGCGCTCAGGTTCATGAACCAGCCACTCATGTTCGACGTCGGCAGCACGGCGACGGTGCTGCAGCTGTCTTGTGTTAGGAGTTCGAGTTGGATTCTGTGAAACCGGGCGGCCGGAATGTGACGAGTTCCCGGCTTCCGAGGCGACTTCGCGCGCGCTCGGCCCGGGCGGCGCCGTGACGCCGTTCCGGTATCAGCGCGATATGTTCACTGGCGCGGCCGCGGGCAGTGACAGGCGCGCTACCGCGCGGCGGAACTCTTCGATGCTCTCTTCACGCGCGCCGGCGTCGGCGCGTCCGTAGCGCAAGTGCGCGTAGCGCTCGAGCAGCTCGCGCACGGGCAGCGCGAGATCCGGGCGGCGCGCGCGCACCGTCTCCGCATAGCTCAACGGTCCCTGGTGCAGGGCGCGCGCTGGCGCGATGCGTGCGAGCTTGCGGCAGAGGCGCACATAGGCCCGCGACAGGGCATCGGGAGGGGCGGGGTGCGCGGCGCGGCCGATGTGCCAGGCGATGATCGCGAGCCAGAGGGTGAGCGCCAGCATGAAGGCCCAGCCGAGGTAGCGCACGTCGGGGGAGCGGACGCCTAGGCGCCCGAGCAGGTCGAGCTGCGCCGGATAATCGAACCTCACGACGTGGTCGCTCCACCAGGCGTTCGCCGCGTCCCACTGCTGCAGCAGGCGCGTCAGCCACTCGGAGCTGCGCAGCAGCCGCTCGCGGGTGGTGAGCGCATCGGGCAGGAGGTCGAGCAACCCGCGGCGCAGCCGCTCGGGCGCGACCACCGCGGTCGGGTCGATGCGGGCCCAGCCGCGCCCCTCGAGCCACACCTCCGCCCACGCGTGAGCGTCCGACTGGCGCACCACGAAGTAGCCGCCGACCGGATTCCACTCCCCGCCGAGATACCCCGTGACCACGTGCGCCGGGATGCCCGCGCCGCGCATCAGCGTGACGAAGGCGGACGCGTAGTGACCGCAGAAGCCGGTGCGCGTGTTGAAGAGGAAGTCGTCGATGGCGTCCGCGCCGAGCGGCTCGGGCGTCAGCGAGTATACGAAGCCGCCGCGGTGCAGGTATTCCAGGGTCGCGGTCACGAACTCGGCATCGGAGCCGGCGCGCTGCCTGAGCGTCTGCGCGAGAGCGAGCGCGGCGGGGTTGTCGCGCGAGCGGGCGGTGTCCTCGCGGCGGCTGGAGGCCGAGAGCGGCTCGAGCGAGCGCGTGCGCAGGTACGACACCGCATCGAAGCTGACCGGCTCGCTGACGGGCTCCGCGGCCACGAGCTGATTGTCGTACGTCAGGCTCACGTTGCTCGCGGGGGACTGCGCGGGCGTGTCGAGGGCGAGCCACCAGCGCTGGTGCGTGGGCTCGAGCGCCACGCGGTAGCGGTAGGGCCTCCCGAGGTATTGCAGACGCTCGCGCGGGTGGAAGGCGCCGGAGCTCCGCCGCCACGTGTGGCCATCGAAGTCGTGCAGTACCGGGCCGCGCCAGTAGCGCTCCTCGGGCGCCGGGGCGGCGGAGACGAACTGCACGCGGAAGGCGGGCTCGTAGTCCGCCACCAGCTTCACGATGCTGCCCGGACTCATGGTGTCGGAGAGCCCGGTCGTCGCCTCGGCGCCGCGCGGGATGGCCCAGAACGCGCCCGGCAGGCGCGGGAAGAAGAGGAACAGCAGCACGGCGAGCGGCATAGCGATGAGCAGCGCCCCGCCCGCAAGCCGCAGCGCCGCCCGCACCTCGAGACCCTCGGACGCGATGACGGCGAGCGCGCTGCAGGCGAGCCACGCCTCGAGCGCATAGAGCGGAGCGCGCGCGAGGCTCTGGCGGTCGAGACACGCGGCGAGCAACAGCGACAGCCCCGTTCCCACCATGACGAACTGATCGCGCCTGGCGCGCGTCTCGAGCAGCTTCAGTCCCGACATCACCATGAGGAGCGCGGTGCCGGCGGCGAGGCCGTTGACGGTGTGAAACTCGAGCAGCACGACTGCCACCAGCGCGAGGGCGAGCAGCGCGCGCGCCACCGTCCCGGGCAGCCTCAGCCCGGCGCGCTCGCTCGCCAGGCGCCAGGCGATGAGGAAGAGCGCCACCGCGCTCGCCCAGGGCGGCACGCGGTCGACGTTCAGCAGCACCCCGCCCGCGAAGGCCGCGCACGCCCACGCGAGCGGCGGGAGCCTCCGGTCGACCTCAGACGGGGCGGCTGCCGGCATGGCCTTCGGTCCCAAACAGCGCGAGCGCGGCGAGGCAGCGATGGCGGTGCTCGGGACCGCGATCCGGCGGCAGCCACACCCCGGGAAGCGCGAGCCCGTAGCGCTCGCCGTGAGCTTCGGCGTCGACCACCCAGCGCGCGAGCTGCGAGAGCCGCACCTCGACGTCGGGGTCGGTGAGTCGCCCGAAGTCGAACACCCGCAGCTCCGAGCCCGCAGGGCTGTACTCCTTGACGAGCAGCGGCGCTTCGCGCGCGTAGGCCTTCCAGTCCACCTGACGCGGCGAGTCGCCATCGCGAAACGGCCGCAGCCCCTGCCACTCGTCCGCTTCCGAGCCGCCGCGCGAGCGCGCCCCGGGCCTCGCGGCGCTTTCGGCCGGCATGGGGAGTGATCCCGCGGGGCGCGGATAGACCAGCATCTCGACGGGCACGTGGAGCCACGTCCAGGCGCGGAACAGCCCGAAGGGGTGCGCGGTGGCAAGCCGCAGCCGCTCGATGCGCACGATGCCGCGCCTCAGCGCCGGCAGCGGCAGCTCGAGCCGCCGCGGCTCGGGGGAGGTGAGGTCCGCGGCGACCGCCGGCGACTCCGGGAGAGCCGCCTCCACACCGTAGCGCGCGAGCCCCGCCGGGTTGGCGAGCGTCACGTGGACGGCGCCGCGCGCGCGGGCGAACACGGCGGGCGCGCTCACCGTCAGCACGGCGATGCCGAGGAGGTTGCGGTGGCACTGCTGCATGGCGACCAACGCAAACGCTCCGAGCAGGAACGTGAGGAACAGCGCGAGGCTGTTGCCGTAGTTGAGTCCGGCGATCAGCATGAGGAAGAGCAGCGCCGCGAACGCCACACCCGTCCCGGTCGGAAGGATGTAGAGGCGGCGCCGCTCGAGAGCGACCGGCAGCAGATCCACGCCCTGGCGACGGCGCATCCAGGCCGCCGCGCTCTCGCGCGCCAGCGCCAGCACCGGGGCGACGGGGTTCCAGCGCATCGCGCCCGTCTAAGTCGGCACGGGCACGGCGCGGATGACCTCGCGCGCGACCTCGTCGCCGTCGCCGCCGCCGGCCGGATCGCGCCGCTCGAGTCGGTGCGCAACCACCGCCGGCAGCACGGCCTGCAGGTCCTCGGGCAGCGCCGCCGGGCGCGCCGCGAGGTACGCCCACGCCTGCGCCGCGCGCAACAGGCCCTGACCGGCGCGCGGCGAGAGCCCGAGCTTCAGATCCGAGCGCTCGCGCGTGCGCGCGATCAGCGCCTGCGCGTAGTCGAGGAGCGGCTCGGCGACGTGAACGCCGCGCACGGCGCGCTGCACCCTGAGCACCGCCGCCGCGGACAGCGCCGGCGCGACGTGCGAGAGGAGCTCGCGCCGCTCTCCGCCGCGCAGCAGCTCCCGCTCGTGCGCGCTGTCGGGATAGCCGAGCGTCACCCGCATGAGAAAGCGGTCGAGCTGCGATTCGGGCAGGGCGAAGGTGCCGAGCTGCTCGTGGGGGTTCTGGGTGGCGACCACGAAGAAGGGCTCCGGCAAGGGGTAGGTGGTGCCGTCGGCGCTCACCTGGCGCTCCTCCATCGCCTCGAGCAGCGCGCTCTGGGTGCGGGGGCTGGCGCGGTTCACTTCGTCCGCGAGGAGCAACTGCGTGAAGACCGGGCCCTGGCGGAAGTTGAAGCGCTGGCTCGCGCGATCGAATATCGAGACGCCGATGATGTCCGCCGGCAGCAGGTCGCTCGTGAACTGCACGCGCTGCCAGAGGAGTCCCAACACGTGGGCGAGCGCGTGGGCGAGCGTCGTCTTGCCCACGCCCGGCACGTCCTCGATCAGGAGGTGCCCGCGTGCGAGCAGGCACGCGAGGCACAGGCGGATCTGGGCCGGCTTGCCGAGGATGACGGTCTCGAGCGTCTCGAGCGCGCGAGCGAGCGTCGCGGCATCCGCATCGGCTTCATGGGCGCCGACGGCGTTCATGGCCCAAGGAGCCGTCGCACCCGCTCGAGTTGCGCACCGAGCGCGGCGATGGTGCGCTCGAGCTCCGTGGCGCGCTCGCGCTCGCCGGCCACCACCGCTGCCGGGGCATTGCGCACGAAATCCTCCTTGGCGAGCCGCGCGCGGATCTTCGCCAGCTCGAGCTGCGCGCGCGCAAGGAGTTTGCCGATCCGCTCGGCTTCAGCGGCCGCATCGATGAGCCCGGCGAGAGGCACGAGGACCGTGAGGGTGCCGACGAGCGCCGGGGCGGAGGGCGGCACGCGCTCGCCGGCGCCGAGGAGCGTGATGCTCTCGAGCCCCGCCAGGCGCTCGAGCGAGGCGCGATGGCGCGTGCTCAATGCCTCGTCCTCGGCGCTCGCGTCCTTGAGGAGTACCCTGATTCGCCGGGCGGGGCTGATGTTCATCTCGCCGCGAATCTGGCGCACGCCGAGTATGACCCCCTGGATCCAGGCGACCTCGCGCTCGGCCTCCTCGTCCGGGGGGAAATCCGCCGCGGCCGGATAGGGCTCAAGCATGACGGTCTCGCCGCTCGCCCCCGCAAGGGGCGCCACGCGCTGCCAGATTTCCTCGGTGATGAAGGGCATCAGCGGGTGGAGCGCCCGCTGCAGCGCCTCCAGCACCTGCGCGAGCGTGCGCCGAGTGCCGCCCTTGGCGGCCGCGGAGACCGTCTCGGCCTGCAGCAGCGGCTTGGTCAGCTCGAGGTACCAGTCGCAGAAGTCGTACCAGGTGAACTCGTAGAGCGCGTTGGCGGCGTAATCGAAGCGATAGTCGCGAAAGGCGCTCTCGACGGCCGCGAGCATGCGGCCGAAGCGGGCGCGGATCCACCGGTCGGCGACCGAGAGCTCCACGGACTCGCCCGCGGGAGGCGCCGCCTCGCCGAGGGTCAGCGTCACGAAGCGCGCCGCGTTCCAGAGCTTGTTGCAGAAGTTGCGGTAGCCGCCGACGCGCGCGAGGTCGAAGCGGATGTCGCGGTTCGGGGAGGCGAGGGCGGCGAAGGTGAAGCGCAGCGCGTCCGTGCCGTGAGGGGCTATCCCATCGGGGTATTGCCTGCGGGTCGCCCGCTCGATCGCCGGCGCGAGCTGCGGCTGCATGAGGGCGGTGGTGCGCTTGGCGATGAGCTCGTGCAGCGTGATGCCGTCGACGATATCGAGCGGATCGATCACGTTGCCGCGCGACTTCGACATCTTGTCGCCGTGCTCATCGCGAATGAGGCCCGTGATGTACACGTCGCTAAAGGGCACCTCACCCATGAACTTCAGCCCCATCATCATCATGCGGGCGACCCAGAAGAAGATGATGTCGAAGCCGGTGACCAGAACGCTCCCGGGATAGAAGCGCTCGAGCTCCGGGGTGGCCTCCGGCCAGCCGAGCGTCGAGAACGGCCAGAGCGCCGAGGAGAACCAGGTGTCGAGCACGTCCTCGTCCTGCCGCAGACGGAGGCCAGGCTCGAGGCGGTGCCTGGCGCGCACCTCGGCCTCGTCGCGGCCGACGTAGATGTTGCCGTCGGCGTCGTACCACGCCGGGATCCGGTGTCCCCACCACAGCTGGCGGCTCACGCACCAGTCCCTGATGTTGCGCATCCACTCGAAGTAGGTGCGCGCCCAGCTCTCGGGCACGAAGCGCGTGCGTCCCGCCTCGACGGCCGCGATCGCGGGAGCGGCGAGCGGCGCGATCTTCACGTACCACTGGTCGGTGAGGTAGGGCTCGAGGACCGCGCCGCTGCGATCGCCGCGCGGCACCACGAGCTTGTGCGGCTCGACGCGCTCGACGAGGCCCGCCGCCTCGAGCTCGGCGAGCACGCGCCGGCGCGCCTCGAAGCGCTCGAGTCCCCGGAAGCGCTCGGGCACGGTGTCGGCGAGCGTCGCGCGTGGAGTGAAGATGTTGATGAGCGGCAGGTGATGTCGCTGGCCGATCTCGTAGTCGTTGAAATCGTGGGCGGGAGTGATCTTGAGGCATCCGGAGCCGAAGGCCGGATCGACGTAGGCGTCGGCGATGACCGGGATCAGGCGTCCGGCGAGCGGCAGCCGCACCTGCTTACCCGTGAGGCGCCGGTAGCGCTCATCGTCGGGGTGCACGGCGACCGCGGCGTCGCCCAGCATGGTCTCGGGACGGGTGGTCGCGACCACGACGTGCCCGGAGCCGTCGTCGAGCGGGTAGCGCAGGTGCCAGAGCTGACCGTCCTCCTCCTGCGACTGCACCTCGAGGTCCGAGAGCGCGGTGAGCAGCACCGGATCCCAGTTGACCAGACGCTTGCCGCGGTAGATCAGGCCTTCCTCGTGCAGCCGCACGAAAACCTCGATCACGGCCCGGGAGAGGCCCGCATCCATGGTGAATCGGTCGCGCGACCAGTCGACCGAGTCGCCGAGGCGGCGCATCTGGGCGTTGATCGTGCCGCCCGACTTCTCTTTCCATCGCCACACGCGCTCGATGAAGGCGTCGCGTGAGAGGTCGGTGCGCTTGATGCCCTGCGCGTTGAGCTGCCGCTCGACGACCATCTGCGTGGCGATGCCCGCGTGGTCGGTCCCCGGCTGCCACAGCACCGCGCGCCCGAGCATGCGGTGATAGCGGCTGAGAGCGTCCATCAGCGTGTGCTGGAACGCGTGCCCCATGTGCAGCGTTCCGGTCACGTTCGGCGGGGGGATCATGATGCAGTAGGGCGCACCAGCCCCACGCGGCGCGAACCAGCCGTGAGACTCCCAGCGCTCGTAGATGCGCCGCTCGATTGTCCGCGGCGCGTACACCTTGTCCATTAGCACTCGGACTTCCTCGGGGAGGGTCGGCGGATTATAGCGGCTCGAGCGCCGCGCCCTCGGGGCGGGGCCGCGCCGCGATGCGGGTCGGCTGGCGTGTCAGCGCGCGGCGGCGCGCGTCAGGAGAAAGTCCGCGATCAGCGGTGTCGGCCGGCCGGTGCTGCCCTTGCTGGCTCCGGTCAGGTAGGCGGTGCCCGCGATGTCGAGGTGCGCCCACTTCAGTCCCTGGGTGAACTTGCCGAGGAAGGTCGCGGCGGTGATCGCGCCGCCGTCGCGCCCCCCGACATTGGCGAAGTCGGCGAAGTTGCTCTTGAGCGCCTCGGCGTATTCCTCGGTGAGCGGCAGTTGCCAGCAGCGATCGTCCGCGCGCACGCCGGCATCGAGGAGCTCGCGCACCAGCGGCTCGTCATTGCCCATGACACCGGAGTGGTGATGCCCGAGGGCGACCACGCACGCGCCGGTAAGGGTCGCGATGTCGACCACCGCCGCCGGCTCGAAGCGGCGCGCGTAGTTGAGGGCGTCGCAGAGAATGAGCCGCCCTTCGGCATCGGTGTTGAGTATCTCGACCGTCTGTCCGGAGGCGCTGGTGGCGATGTCGCCCGGCTTCACGGCCTTGCCGCCCGGCATGTTCTCGACCGCCGCGATGAGGCCCACCACATGCAGGCGGAGCTTCAGCTGCGATGCGAGAGTGAGCGCGGCGAGCACCGCCGCGGCGCCCGACATGTCGAACTTCATCTCATCCATGCCCGGCGGGTCCTTGAGGGAGATGCCGCCGGAATCGAACGTAACGCCCTTGCCGACCAGCACGACCGGCGGCTGCCCCGCGCCCGTCCCACGATACTCGAGCACGATGAAGCGCGGCGGCTGCCGGCTCCCCTGCGCGACCGCGAGCAGGCATCCCATCTTCTCGCGCCGGATGGCCGCCTCATCGAGTACCCGCACGCGAAGCGATGCGGCGCGCCGGGCGCGCTCGCGGGCCTGCGCGGCGAGAAAGCTCGGTGTGCAGATGTTGGCGGGCAGGTTCGCGAGATCGCGCTGCACATCGGCGGCGGCGGCGATCGCGGCGCCGTGGGACAGGCCGCGCTCGGCGGCCGCGGCCCGGCGCACGGGGCCTGCGAGCACCCGCTTGAGCTCCGGCAGCGGCGGCTTCTTCCCGGTTTTGAGATCGTTGATCCGATAGAGCGCGGCGCCGGCGAGCTCCGCGACCGAGCGGCCGAAATAGTAGTCGTCGAGCTGCCTCGCGTCCGGGCGGTCGATCGCCACCGCGCAACTGCCGATCCGCGTGCGCGACAGCGCCGCCGCCGCCGCGGCCCACGCCTTGCGCCAGCTCCTGCGCGAAAAGCTCTTCTTGGACCCGAGCCCGGTGAGCAGCACGCGCGTGGCCTTGATGCCGGGCAGATCGCCGATGAGCAGCGTGTCGCCGGCGCGTCCGGCGAAGTCCCCGCGCGCGAGCAGCCGTTTCAGCGCGCCGCTTGAGGCCGCATCGACGCTGCGTGCCTCGCCGCTGAGCTCGCCTTCCTCGAATATGCCGAGGACCAGGCAGTCCACGCCGAGTGTTGCCAAGCCCTTCGTCCAGACCCCGAATTCCATCCTTTTCCCTTCACCGTTGAGGCGCGCGCGCGTTAATGCGTTAAGATTTGCATCGGTTGCGTCTTAGCCGCGCCTGGATCGCGCCCCAGCGCCTCGCTCCGCTTAAGTATTAATTCGGACGCGCGATGCGCCGCTGCGGGCACAAGCGAGTGCAAGTGTAATGGGGAACACCCTGGGTCGCTACGTTCTGCGCGAGGTGGCCACGGCCTGGCTGCTCGTGACCGGCGTACTGCTCGTCATCCTGCTGGTAAACCAGATGGTGGGAGTGCTCGAGCGGGCCGCCGCCAGCCAGTATCCCGAGGGCGTGGTGCTGGAGCTCATCGGCCTCGGGGCGCTGCAGAATCTCTCGATCCTGCTGCCCGTGGGGTTGCTGCTCGGGGTAGTGCTGGCCTTCGGCCGGCTGTATCACGACAGCGAGATGGCCGCGGCGCTCGCCTGCGGCGCGGGTCCTGCGAACATCTACCTGCCGGTGGCGCTGCTCGCGGCCCTCGGCACCGCAGGCCTTGCCTGGCTCACGCTGGTGCTGGCGCCGAACGCTACGGCGCGCGCGCTCAACCTGCGCAGCGCCGCGCTGCGCGCCGGTCAGTTCGCGCCGATCGCGCCCGGTAAATTCCGCAACTTCGGCGGCGGCAATGCGGTCGTGTACGCGCAGGACGTCAATCCCGACGGCACGCTCGCCGAGGTGTTCGTGGAGCGCAATCGCGACGCGCTGGTCGAGGTGGCGCTCGCGGCCCGCGCCCGGCACGAGCTGAGCACCGACGGCCTGACGCACATCCTCACGCTCTACGACGGGGAGCGTTTCGAGGGCGTGCCCGGACAGCGCGAGTTCCGAATCATGCGTTTCGCCGAGCACGTGGTGCCGGTGAAGGTGCAACTCAGCGTCGACGCCACGCGGGCTCTCGAGGCTGAGCCCACCGCGAGCCTCATCGACTCGGGCGATCCCGACGCGCGCGCCGAGCTGCACTCGCGCATCGCCATGCCGCTGATGTGCGCGGTGCTGGCGCTGCTCGCGGTGCCGCTCTCGCGCCTCCGGCCCCGCCAGGGACGCTACGCGCGTGTCTGGGTCGCCGTGGTGATCTTCTTCCTCTACGTCAACCTCATCACCGTGGGGAAGGTGTGGATCGCGCGCGGCGCCATCCCGGAAATCCTCGGGCTGTGGTGGACGCACGCGGTGGTGGTGCTCGTTGCCCTCGGAGTGATCGTAGGTCCGGGCCTCGCCTACCGCCTGCGCTACCGGATTCGCGGCCTGTGAGGGCGCGCGCAGCATGAGCGTGCTCGACCGTTACATCGTGCGCGCGATCCTCGCCGCCGTGGCGCTGGTGATGCTGGTGCTGCTGGTGCTCGGCGCGCTCGCGACCTTCATGGACCAGCAGGACGATGTCGGCACCGGCAGCTACACCGCGCTCGGCGCCTTCTGGTACACGCTGCTCAACCTGCCGCAGCTCGCCTACGAGCTGCTGCCGATCACGGCGCTCATCGGGTCGCTGCTGGGCCTCGGCTCGCTGGCGCGCGGGAGCGAGCTGACCGTGGTGCGCGCCGCCGGCGTGTCGATTGCGCGCATCGCGGGAATCGCGCTGTTCGCGGGAGTCCTGCTCATCGGCCTCGAGCTGCTCCTCGGCGAGCTGCTCGCGCCGGTGCTGCAGCAGGCGGCGCGCGAGCAGAAGGCCTTCAGCAAGCTCGCCAACGTCAGCTTCGCGAGCGGCACCGGCGCTTGGGTGCGCGACGGCGACCTGATCCTCAACGTGGCCGGACAGAACAGTGAGAGTCAGTTCGGCAGCATGCAGGTTTTCGAGCTCTCGCCCCAGCATCGCCTGCTCGCGCTCGGGCACGCGCAGCGCGCCACCGCGGGCTCCAAGGGCAAGTGGCTGCTGAGCGGCTACAGCGAGACGCGCTTCGCGGACGACGCGGTCACCAGCCGTCCGCCCGGGCCGCGCCTGCTCGCCTCGAACGTCACCGCCGGGTTCCTCGGTCTCGCGGTCGAAGATCCCAAACAGCTCACCAGCCGCGCCCTGTGGCGGCTGATCAGCTACTACCGCACCAACGCGCTCGATACGCGCGAGTACCTGTTCGCGTTCTGGTCACGCATCGCGCGCACTGTTGCGATCGCCTTCTCGGTGCTGCTCGCGATACCGTTCGTGCTCGGCCCGCTGCGCTCCGCCGGCGCGGGCGCGCGCATGATGATCGGGCTCGGCCTCGGAATCGCCTTCTTTCTGCTGCAGCGGCTGATCGAGAGCAGCACGGTAGTGTTCAAGCTCGACCCGGTGCTGCTCGCCTGGCTGCCGACCGTGCTGCTCGCGACCGTGACTCTGACGCTGCTGTCCCGCGCGCGCTGAGCGCTCCCGGCGCTGCCCGACGAGCGCACTTAGCCTGGGACTTGGCTGTAAGGGCCCGATTTCGTTGGCGCACCGGACGCGTTGGGCATATACTGTTCGGCTCGTTGCGCGTTACGCTTGACGCGCGGCCACAATCCAACAGGGGAATCTCATGAGAGTCTTTATCGCAGCATTGCTGCTGCTGCCTGCGGCTGCGCTCGCGAGCAGCCAGCTCGACGGCACGTGGAAGTCCAACGTCAACTCGATGAAAGTGACCGGCAAGCCGGACGTGTACCTGCTCGCCGACGGCGAGTACACCTGCTCGAGCTGCGATCCTGAGCTCAAAGTGAAGGCGGACGGGGCCGAGCACCAAGTCACCGGGCACTCCTACTACGACACGGCGATGGTGAAGATCACCAGCCCGACTTCGGACGAGGGCGTGCTCAAGCAGGGCGGCAAGGAGGCAATCAGGTTCACTGACACCGTGTCCGCCGACGGCACGACGCTGACCAGCAAGTTCACCAACCATATTGGCGACAAGGTCGTTACCGGAGAAGTGGTCGAGAAGCGGCTCGCGAGCGGTGCGCCGGGCTCGCACCCCGTTTCCGGCTCGTGGCAACAGCAGCAGTTCAAGGGCAACGACGCCCTGCGAACCGTCGAGTACCAGATGACAACTGATCACTTCGTTATGCGCTGGAATGGTACGGGCTACGACGCGAAGTTCGATGGCAAGGAATACCCGATCAAGGGTGATCCGGGACACACCGTCGTGACGGTGACGAGGATCGACCCCAACACGGTCGAAGAAATCGACCATCGTCAGGGCAAGGTCGTCGACGAGATTCGTCTTGCGGCGGCGAAGGACGGCAAGACAATCGAGGTGACCGACAAGGACCTGGCGCACGGGCAGACGACGACGTACACGCTCGAGAAGCAGCAGTAACGCGCTGCCACATGCCGGAAGCCTGCCTCACAGGGCAGGCTTCCGGCGGACCTGTGCGTTAGTAAGAGGTCGGCGAGCGCCGCCGGCTCGGTTCTCAGTGCTCGTGCTGTTGAGTCGGGAACAGCCGGCAGTAGATGCAGTCGGCGCCGGTCGGGTTGTCGAGCATGAAGTGGCGCACCCAGTAGCCCTCGCCGCGGGAAGCGGCGTGCTCGAAGGTCTGGTTCTCGAGGTCGTGCCCGACCACTTCCAGCGCGCCCTCGGTCTCGAGGATCTCGGCCGCGCGCGCCGTCTCGATCATCCCCCGCGGGTGCACGGCGATCGCGGCCGCGCCGCCTTCGATGCGCTCGGCCAGCGCCTCGACGAAGGGCCGCTCGTCCTCCTCGCAGAGGAGCGTGCGGAAGTACTGGACGAACTTGCCGCGCGGCGAGGGCGCGGGATGCAGCCCCGCGCGTCCCGGCTCGCAGGACGCGGTCAACTCCACCCGGTCGGTCGGAAAGCCGTCGCCCACCAGCTTGGTGCGCACCCGGTCTGCGACCTCGTATTCGTTGAACACCGCGAGCAGCACAGCACTCATGTCAGTCTCCTGTGCAAGTCCATCAAGTAAGTGGTGGACCGACTGGAAAAAATTCTACGCCCGCCGCGTTCGGTACCCCATGCGCTGATCCCCCCTCGAGCTGGGGTACACGCCCGACATATTGCGGTGCAAAAACCGGGCGGGGGAGGGTAATTCCACCGCCTGCGGCTTACGATCCGGAGCCACCGCGAGGGGCTGCGGCGCTGGTTTCGCGTGCCGGCAACGAGCGCGCTCCGCCACAGGGATCAACCCGCCATGACGACTACGACGCTCGGGCCGCTGGCCCAGATCTCCCGCACGGTTCGTGACATCAAGCAGTCCGAGGCCTTCTACGGCACGGCGCTCGGTCTGCCGCACCTCTACAGCTTCGGCTCATTCGCTTTTTTCGATTGCGGCGGGACGCGGCTCTATCTGACCGCGCAGGAGCGGCCCGCCCCGGAGTCCATTCTTTATCTGCGTGTCGCGGACATCCGCTCGGCCTACGAGGAGCTGCGCTCGCGCGGTGTGCAATTCAGTCAGGCGCCGCACATGATTCACCGCCATCCGGACGGAACCGAGGAGTGGCTGGCGCACTTCAATGATCCGGAGGGACGCCCGCTCGCGATCATGTCGGCGGTGAAGCCCTGACGGTCATTGCGGCGTCGCCGTGTCCTTGTCCGGTGTCGCTTTGTCGGATGCGCCGGCCTTGCCGGTTTTCCCGGGTGTAGCGGCTTTCCGCGGCGCGGCCGTCCTGGCGGCCTTCTTTTCCGGCTCGGGTGGCTTCTTGAGTAGCTCGTCCAGCGGCCGGAAGATGGCGCCGTACTTGTAGTCCGGGATCTCGAACTCCCAGCCGCCGAGGCGCGCGTTGAGCTTTCCAGCCTCGGCTTCGGTTTCCTTCGCGGTGGAACGCGCCCTCAGGCTCGCGAGGGAGCGCGTCCCGCCCTTGCGCCCCGCGACCTCGACCTCGAGGCCGTCGAACGTGCGATAGAGCGCGTGCGCCGCCTTCGGATCCGGGGAGCTCCCCGCCCTGGCGACATCATCGAGCGTGAGCGAGCTGAGCGCGCTCGCGATCGGGTTGGCAACCCCCGCCGAGCTCAGCTCGCGTCCCACAGGCCGAGGACTCACGCTGAAGTCGGTCTGCTCTTTCTTATCCCGGGTGAGGTTGAACGAGGGTCCCGTTGCAGGTTTCTCCTCGACCTGCCGCACTCGATCGGGCGCGAGATCGATGAGCGAGCGATCGAGCCAGCCCTTGGGGTCGGCGTCGACGGTGAGGAGCGGCGCCGCCAGGAGCGACTGCGCCGCGCCGGCGACGCGCACGTAGCCGGATTTGGCGCTCGAGGATTTGCCGACGATGAGCGCCCAGGTTCGTGCGGGGCTCACGATCTCGACGCGTGTGCCGCTCGCCTGAGGCGAGCTCACGTCCTCGACGCCGAGCTTCGGGAAGTTCGCCGCGAGCCGCGTCTTCTCCTCGACGATATTCAGGGCGCCGAGGTCGAGCAGGAGCTTGCGCACCTTGCTGGCGTCGGCCGGCCACTCGCGCTCGCCGACGCTCCAGCCGGCGGCCTCCTTCTTCAGCGTGACGTGGGTGCCATCGCCCTTGCGGAGCGCGATCGCGGTCACGGCGTTGACGCTGCGCTCGAGATCCGCCAGCACCAGGTCGCCCGTGAGAGTGGCGCGCTCCAGGTGGCGCTGGGAGGCGATCCACATGGCGAAGCCAATGATGGCCAGCCCGGCGACCAGCAGCACGCCGACGCGCCGCGCGCTCATGGCGCACCCCGCACGGCTTCGGGCTCGCTCGCGGCGGGCGCGGGCCGCGCCCCGCGCCGCCCCCGACGCCAGGCCGCCACGAGCAGCGCGACCGCAGTGAACAGCAGGGGCGCCACGACGATGTTGACGAGCTTCAGCTCGGTGCCCAGCCGCTCGATGTCCGCGTCCAGCCCGGCGCGCACGGCGCGCAGCTCCTTGCGGATGCGCAGCTTCTCGGTCTGGAAGTGCTCGATCTCGCGCTCCTGCTCGGGAGTGATGATGAGCGAGGCCTGCTTGCCGCCCTTCGAGCGCAGCGCGGTGAGCTTGTCCTCCGTGTCGCGCAACTGCTGCTCGAGCTCCTGTTCCTTCACCCGGAAGCGATCCTGCGCGGCGCGCTGCAGTTTTTCGACGCGCTCGAAGGGGCGCCGGTACGAGGCTCGTCCGCGCACGCTGATGAGGTCGTTGCTGCCGGCGAGATTGTCGAGTGCGTTCTGCACCAGGTCGCCGTTGCTCGCCAGGGCGCGGATCAGACGCTGGCCGAAGAAATTCTGCTCGCGCACCCACAGATAGTCGGACAGCAGGTCGGAGTCGGCAAACACCACGAGGCTGAGGGGCTTCTGCGACTCCTTCAGGGCCGCCTGCCCCGGCGGCAGCGTCACGCCGGCCGGCGGACCCGCGGGGAAGGCACTGTGGACGTTGCCACTGACGCGCGCGGCAATGGTGTAGCGGCGGCCGGTCGGCTTGAAGCCGTCGCGCAGCGTCGCCGGGTCGAACAGCATGCGGAAGCGAGCGACCGGCAGCGGCTCGGCGTCGGTGCTCGACTGCAGCAGCGGCTCGAAGCGGACCTTCGCGTCCTTGAGCGGCTCGAGGTGGCCGGCGCTGGCGACGTTGACGTTCGAGAGTCCCGCCGTGATCACGTCGTCGGCCGTGAAGGCGTCCTTACCCAGGCCGAGAAAACCCAGGTGCTCGACCGGCTCACCGGAACGCGTGCTCACGGTGAGTGCGTAACCGCGGTCGGCGATCACCTCACCGGGATCGAACTGCACGCCCCAGGCCTCGAGCAGCGACTTCAAGTGCGATGACTTGTCCGCCCCCATCGCCGCCATCGGATTGCGTCCCTCTTCGCCCGACTGATCGGCCTGGGCGAGCGGGTCGACGAACACCAGGAGATGTCCGCCGCGCAGCGCGTACTGGTCGATCGCGAACTGCGTCGCCGGCGACAGGTCCTTCGGGTGCACCAGCACCAGCACGCTCACGTCGGGATCGATCTTGGGCGCCGTCTGATCGAGCGGCCGGAGGTCGAAGAGCTGCTGCGCCTCGCTGTACACCGTCCAGGGCTGGCGCATCTGGCCGGTCTGCGGATCGAAGCCCGGGCCCATCGGCAGCGACGACAGCCAGGCCACCACCGGTTTCCTGGGGTTGGCGAGCTGATAAACGAGCTTGACGACGTCGTACTCGAGGAACTGCTCCTTGTGGTCATCGAACCACTCGATGGCTGCGCGGCCGTCGGTGGAGTTGGTGCCGGCCAGGCCGAAGTAGAACGGCGTCCCGGCGGGTCCGACCGGAGTGGCGCGCACACCGAACTCGGAGGCCCGGTCCTCCTCCTCGGAGAAGGGCTGCGGATCGATCGCGTGCAGCCGCAGCTTGCCGCCCGAGCGGGCGCTCAGCTCCTCGAGGAAATCGCGCACCCGCGCGCCGTAGGTCTTGAACTCCGGCAGCTGTCCTGCGGTCTTCTCCGAGAAGAAGAAGTACAGGTTAATGGGCTCTTTTGTGCTGGCGAGGATGCGGTCGGTTCCGGGCGCGATGGTGTAGAGGCGGTTCTGCGTCAGATCCAGCCGCCAGCCGCGCAGCGCGTAGTTGAAGAGGATGGTGAGTCCGATGAACAGCAGCGCGAGCGCGAGGAGCGTACCGCCGCCGAGTGTCGAGCGTTTGTTCATGGGGTTCAGTCCGCCTTGCGCAGCTCGAGCGCGATCGCGGTCGCGAGCAGGAAGAACGCGATCAGCATCGCGAAGTACAGCAGGTCGCGTAAGTCGATGACGCCCTTCTGGATGGACTCGAAATGGGTGAGGAACGAGAGCGAGGCGACCGCGTCGATGAGCGGCTGTGGAGCCCAGCTGCGGAACACATCGAGCACGAGCGGAAAGCCCGCCAGCAGGAACATGAAGCACGCCACCACGGCGAGGATGAACGCCACCACCTGATTGCGGGTCAGCGCCGACATGCACGAGCCGATGGCGAGAAAGCCCCCCGCGAGCATGATGCTCCCGAGGTAGGCGGTGAGAATCGCGCCGTTGTCAGGGTGACCGAGGTAGTTGACCGTGATCCACAGCGGGAAGGTGAGCGCGACCGCCAGCGCGGTGAAGATCCAGGCGGCGAGGAACTTGCCGAGCACCGCCTCCGAGAGCTCCACCGGCTGGGTCATCAGGAGCTCGATGCTGCCGGACTTGCGCTCCTCGGACCACAGCTTCATCGAGATCGCCGGGATAAGGAAAAGATACAGCCATGGATGGAAGGTGAAGAACGGATAGAGGTCGGCCTGGCCGCTCTCGTAGAGGTGTCCGAGATAGAACGTGAAGACGTTGGCGAGGAACAGGAAGATGACGATGAAAACGTACGCGAGCGGCGTCGCGAAGTAGCTCGCGAGCTCGCGGCGCATGATGATGCCCACGTTGCGCATGATGCGGCGGGTCCTCAGGCGGTGATGGTCCGGAACACTTCGTCGAGGCGTCCCGACTCGAGGTGCAGCTCCTTGAGCTTGAGCCCCGCCCGCACGGCGAGCTCGGAGACTGCCGGCAGGATGGTGGCGCCGGCCCTGGGAAGCGCGGTGAGCCGCGCATCGCGCTCGCTCACCTCGACCTCGGCGACCGCCGCGAGCGCGGCCACCGCAGCGCGCGCTTCGGCGAGCTGCGCCGGCTGCTCGAGCTGCATGGACACCGCGTTGTGGTAGCGCGAGCGTGCGGCGAGCCCGGTCGGCGTGTCGTCGGCCACGATGCGGCCGCGCGAGATGATGATCGCGCGGGTGCACACCGCGTCGACCTCCTCGAGGATGTGGGTCGAGATCACGATGATCTTGTCGCGCGCCATGTCGTTGATGAGCGTGCGCACCTCATGCTTCTGGTTCGGATCGAGCCCGTCGGTGGGCTCATCGAGAATCAGCACCGGCGGGTCGTGCATGATGGCCTGCGCCAGCCCGACGCGGCGACGGAAGCCCTTCGAGAGCGTCTCGATCGTCTGATCGAGCACGCCGCCGAGCTGCAGGTGCTCGATGACGTGCCCGAGGCGCTGCGAGCGCCGTGCGCCGGTGAGCGAGCGCAGGTCGGCGATGAACTCGAGGAAGCGCCGCACCGTCATCTCGCCGTAGAGCGGCGCGCCCTCGGGGAGGTAGCCGAGGGCCGCCTTGGCCTTGAGGGGCTCGCTCTCGACGTCGTGGCCGCAGATGCTGGCGCGACCCGAGGTCGGTGTGACGAATCCGGCCAGCATGCGCATGGTGGTGGTCTTACCCGCGCCGTTGGGACCGAGGAACCCCAGCACCTCCCCGGGACCGACGTGGAAGCTGACATCGTCCACCGCGGTCAGCGAGTCGTAGCGTTTGGTCAGCTGCTCGGTCTTGATCATGGGATGGCTCTAGAGACGTACGCTGGTTGAAAAGTTCCCGGCACTGTCAAAGGGCGCGATTGTGGCTGCGGCACTGCGCCGAATTCAACTGGGGCTTAATTCATGTTAAATATCTGGCAGTTATATCTAATATCTGAAGTAATATCGATGGTGGCGCCGGTGACGCGCCCGAGCGGCCCCGGCTACCACGTGAGCCCGCGGCGCGAGCGCCAGTAGAGGATGCACAGCGCCCCGCCGAGCATCCCTCCCAGGTGCGCGAAGTGGGCCACGCCCGGCTGCGCGCCGGTCACGCCGAAGAGCAGCTCGAGCAGCGCATACCCCGTCACCAACAGCCACGCGGGCACGGGGATCGGTATCGGCACGACGATGAGCTTCTGGCGCGGAAAGTACCAGGCGAAGGCGAGCAGCACCCCGAAAACCCCGCCCGAGGCGCCGATGACCGGCTCCGCGGAGCCGGCGGAACCCTGCACCGCGAGCTGCGTCAGCGCCGCGGCGAGCGCGCACAGGAGGTAGTAGATCACGAAGCGCCGGCCCCCCCAGCGCCGCTCGAGCGCGCTGCCGAACATGAAGAGCGCGAACATGTTGAAGAAGAGGTGTGCCCAGCCGCCGTGCGCCCACTGCGCGTGCAGGAACGCGTAAGTAATGAGCTGCCACGGCTCGAACAGACCGCTATGGGGCGGCCAGAGCGCGAACAGCCCCGCCATCAGATTCGGGAGCAGCTGCTGCAGCAGCGACACCGCGATGTTGATGAGGATCAGCGCCCGCGTGGCGGGCGGCGGCGAGGGGAACATCGCACCATTTTACTTGCGTCTCAGAGGCGCCGCTGCAGCAAAACGAGATCGAGCCAGCGCTCGAACTTGTAGCCCACCTCGCGGAGCCTCGCCACCTGCTCGAAACCGAGACGCTCGTGAAAGCGGATCGAGGCGGCGTTGTCCGCATCGACTCCGCCGATCATGACGTGCTTGCCGAGCGCGGCGGCCCGCGCCAGCAGCTCGGTCAGCAGGACCGTACCGACGCCGCGACCGCGGCACCCCAAGCGCACGTGCACCGAGTGCTCGACCGTGAAGCGGTAGCCCGGCCAGGCGCGGAAGTCGCCGAAGCTCGCGTACCCGAGCACGCCGCGCGCGTCGCGCGCCACCAGCACCGGGTAGCCTTGGCTCGCGCGTGCGCGCCACCACTGCGTGCGCTCCGCGAGCGTCACCGGCACGTGGGAGAAGATTGCCGTCGAGGTGGCGAGCACGTCGTTGTAGATGGCGACGAGACCTTCGAGGTCGCCCTCGCGCGCCTCCCTGACCTGCACCGCCTCCGCCACTGCTCCGGTCCGGAACGCTTCAGGCCGCGCGCAGGGATTCGCGCAGGAACTCGACGAGCGGCGGGCTCGCGCTGTGAGCGACGTTGAAGCGCAGCCACTGGTTGCAGCTCTCGGCCGCGGAGAACAGCGCGCCGCGCGCCAGCAGGATCGAGTGATCGCGCGCGCGGCGCGCGAGCCCATCGACCGGCACGGCATCGGGCACGCGGCCCCACAGGAAGATGCCTTCACCCGGAGCGCTGTCGAACTCGATGCCGGCGGACTCGAGCCCGGCGCGGGCATCCCGCCGCATGCGCGCCAGGCGCAGGCGCAGCTGCTCCACGTGCTTCTTGTAGCGCCCGCCGTCGAGCACCTCGGACACGAAGCACTCGAGCAGCGTCGAGCCCGAGAGCACGGTGAGCACCTTGCGCTCGATCAGTTGCATGACGAGCGCGCCCTCGGCGGCCACGTAGCCGACGCGCAGCGCGGGGCCTATGAGCTTGGTGTAGCTGCCCACGTAGATGACGTGGCGGAGACCATCGATCTGCGCGAGGCGCACCGCCGGCCCCTCGTGCAGGTCCCCGTACACATCGTCCTCCACCACGGCGAAGCCGTACTGCTCGGCGAGCGACAGAATGCGGTGGCAGTGGGCCGCATCCGCGCTCGAGCCGGTGGGGTTGTGCAGCAGGGTCTGCATGAAGAAGGCGCGCGGCCGGTGCGCGCGGCAGGCCGCTTCGAGCGCCTCGAGGTCCGGCCCGTCGGCGTGCCGCGGCACGGGAATGAGGCGTACGTGATGGGCCCGCAGCTGCTCGAACAGCACGAAGTAGCCGGGGTCTTCCACGAGGACCGCATCGCCCGGAGCGAGCAGGATCCGCGCGAGCAGGTCGAAGGCCTGCGACGCCCCGTAGGTGGTCACGATGTTGGCGGGACCGGCCGCGATCCCGTTCTGCACCAGCCTCGAGGCGATCTGCTCGCGCAGCTCGGAGAGGCCCTGAGGCTCGCAGGGCAACCACGGCTGCGTGCGCCGCCCGCGCACGAGGCGCGCCAGCACGCCGCCGGGCGCCGCCTCCAGCAGCCAGTTCTCCGGCAGGAAGCCGGAGCCCGCCGGGATGACGTCCGCGCGCTGCGTCAGGCAGAGCTGCGCGAGCGCGAGCGCGTCCGAGCCGAGATCGGGCAGGGCCTCGATGGCGGCGAGCGGGGCCGAGGGGGGCCGGCGCATCACGAAGAACCCGCGGCCGGCGCGCGACTCGATCACTCCGCGGGCGACCAGGCGGTCGTAGGCGTCGACCACGGTGAAGGGGCTCGCGCCGACCTGGCGCGCGAGCTTGCGGATCGAGGGCAGCCGCACGCCCGCCGGCAGCTGGCCGTGACGCACGAGCTGCGTCACGCGCTCGCAGATCTGGTCGACCAGCGGTACGGTGGAATCCCGGGCGAGCTCGAACATCGGTGTCTCGTGGGGGCGGCGGCGCGCTACCTGACCATCATGACCGCGGTGGTGGCGAGCGCAAGAGCCATGGTGCCATTGAAGACTCGACGGCCGCGCGGCGCCGTGATGAGACTCCTGAGCGAGCTGCCGAACAGCGCCCACACCGCCATGCACGGCGCACCGATCCCCTCCGCGACCACGACCATGTAGACGCCGCTCGCCACCGGCCCGAGCTCGCGGGGGAGAAACAGGGTGGCTGCGGTCACGGTCATCACCCACGCCTTGGGGTTCAGAAACTGGAACATCGCCGCCTCAAGGAAGCTCACCGGGCGGCTGCCGGCGCGCGCCTCCGCGCCCTTGAGGCCGAGCAGCGTGAAGCCGAGATACACGAGGTACGCAGCGCCCACCCAGGCGAGCGCGCTCTGCAGCGCCGGCCAGCGATTGAAGAGCGCGGAGAGTCCGGCGCACACCGCGAGCAGCTGCACGGTGAATCCGCAGACGATCCCGAGAATGTGCGGCACCGTACGCCGAAAGCCGAAGTTCGCCCCCGACGCCGTCAGCATCACGTTGTTGGGCCCCGGCGTGATCGACATGACGAAGGTATAGGTAATGAAAGGCAGCGGATCGACCATGAGCGCGCATTCCATCGAGACCTGGGAGTCTCGAGACTGCGCGATCGCAGGGGTGCAGGGGCAGATACAGCGTGACGCCGCATTGCGCGCACTGTGTCGGTTGTGGACCGGTACGGGGCGAGCGGGGCTATGATTGGGCGTCATGGCTGACGCCTTTATCTGCGACGCGGTGCGCACCCCGATCGGCCGCTACGGCGGCGCGCTCGCCGCGGTGCGGACCGACGATCTCGCGGCGGTGCCCATCGTGGCGCTGCTCAGGCGCAACCCCTCGCTCGATCCGGCCGCGATCGAGGAGGTGCTGCTCGGGTGCGCCAACCAGGCGGGCGAGGACAATCGCAACGTCGCGCGCATGGCGTCGCTCCTCGCGGGGCTGCCGGTGTCGGTGCCGGGTGCGACGATCAATCGCCTGTGCGGCTCGGGACTCGATGCGGTGGCGATGGCGGCACGGGTGATCCGCAGCGGCGAGGCCGAGATCATCGTGGCGGGCGGGGTGGAGTCGATGTCGCGCGCGCCCTTCGTGATCCCGAAGGCCGACGCCCCCTTCAGCCGCCACGCGGAGATTCATGACACGACCATCGGCTGGCGCTTCGTGAATCCGCGCATGCGCGAGCGCTTTGGGCTCGACTCGATGCCCGAGACCGGGGAGAACGTCGCCGCCGAGTTCCACATCGCGCGCGCCGACCAGGACCGCTTTGCGCTGCGCAGCCAGCAGCGCACCGCCGCCGCCTACGCGCGCGGCTTCTATGAGGCGGAGCTCGTGCCGGTCGAGATCCCGAGAGCTAAGGGCAAGCCCCTCGCCGTGACGCGCGACGAGCATCCCCGGCCCGAGACCACCCTCAAGCGGCTCGCGTCGCTCCCGACGCCGTTTCGCGCCAACGGGACCGTCACCGCCGGCAACGCCTCCGGAGTGAACGACGGCGCGGCGGCGCTGCTGATCGCGTCCGAGAGCGCGGCCCGGCGCCTGAATCTGACACCGCGCGCGCGCATCGTCGCCGCGGCCACCGCGGGGGTGGAGCCGCGCATCATGGGGATGGGCCCCGTGCCGGCCACGCGCAAGGTGCTCGCCGTCGCGCGGCTCGGGCTCGAGGAGCTCGAGGTGATCGAGCTGAACGAAGCGTTCGCGAGCCAGGCGCTCGCGGTGCTGAGCGAGCTCGGGCTTGCCGCTGATGCGGATCACGTCAATCCGAACGGCGGCGCCATCGCGCTCGGCCATCCGCTCGGCATG
This sequence comes from Gammaproteobacteria bacterium 13_2_20CM_66_19, assembly GCA_001914695.1. Classification (GTDB taxonomy): domain Bacteria; phylum Pseudomonadota; class Gammaproteobacteria; order Steroidobacterales; family Steroidobacteraceae; genus 13-2-20CM-66-19. Next base: position 52,629 of record MNCZ01000086.1, read on the forward strand.
TCGGGAGCGCGGCTCGCCACGACCGCCATGTGGCAGCTGGCCGCGGTGCGCGGCCGCTACGCGCTGTGCACCATGTGCATCGGCGTGGGCCAGGGCATTGCGCTCATCCTCGAGCGGGTGTGAGGCGGGGCGGACCGGTGTCGGCGGCCCGCACGTGCGTCGCTAGGGCGCCACCGTCCACGGCAGGCGCTCGAGATCGAGATTCCCGCCGCTGACGATGAGTCCGATGCGCCGGCCGCGCAGCGCCGGGCGCTCGTCGAGGAGCGCCGCGTAGGGCACCGCGCCCGAGGGCTCCACGACGATCTTCATCACCTCGAAGAGCCGGCGCATCGCGCGCACGATCAGCGGGTCGGTGACCGTCGTGATGTCATCGACCAGATTCCGGATCACGGCGAAGGGCCGCTCGCCGAGCGTGGCGCGCAGGCCGTCGGCGATGGTGTCGGGCTTGACGCTCGCGATGATCCGGCCGGCCCGGAGCGAGCGCGCGGCATCGTCGGCGCCGGAAGGCTCGACGCCGATCACGCGCACCGCGGGCTTGAGTGCCCTCGCGGCGACCGCAGTGCCGCCGAGGAGTCCCCCGCCGCCCACGGGGCAGAGGATCACGTCGAGATCGGGGACCTGCGCCAGGAGCTCCACCGCCGCGGTGGCCTGGCCGGCCATCACGGCGAGGTCGTCGTAGGGATGAATGAGGGTTGCGCCGGTAGCAGCGAGCAGCTCGCGCGCGGCGCTCTCGCGCGCGGCGAGCGTTGCCTGGCAGTAAGTGATCTCGCCGCCGTAGCGGGCGACCGCGGCGCGCTTGGCCTGCGGGCTGTTATCGGGCATCACGATATAGGCGGGAACTCCGCGCAGCCGCGCGGCGCGCGCGAGCGCCGCCGCATGATTGCCCGAGGAATGGGTCGCGACGCCCGAGCGCGCCTGCTCGGGGGAGAGCGCAAACACGGCGTTGGTCGCGCCGCGCGCCTTGAATGAGCCGCTCTTCTGGAAGCTCTCGCACTTGAAGTAGAGGTGCGCGCCGGCCTCCGCATCGAGCGTCGAGCTGGTGAGCGTCGGCGTCACGCTCACCTTGCCGGCGATGCGCTCGCGCGCCTCCTGGACGAGGCTCCAGGTGAGGCCTGTAGAGGTGTCCGGCACCCCTTCAGTGTAGCGCGTGCGCGGTGCCCGCCGCGCCGCCGTGCGCAACGGTGTCGAGCCGCGCGAGCGCGGCGCTCACGTCCACCACCGGCGGATCGGAGATCGCGGCCGAGCGGTCGGTCGCGGCCCCGCCGAGGAGCGAGGCGATGAAGCCCGAGGTGAGCCGCGTGGGCGATGCCGACATCAGCAACGCAATCACGCCCGTCAGCTCGGCGGCGGCCACCGACGCCCCGGACTCGAAGTCGTACTGCGCTCCCGGCCGGAGCGTCAGTACGTGCTGCCCCGGAGCGCCGAATGCGCCAGCCGGCAGCGGCTGCTCGCTGGCGGCGGCGGCGAGCACGCCGGGGACCGCCGCGGGAAAGCCCTCGCCGGCTCCGCCGGTGGCGCCGACGAACGTAATGCCGCGAGCCATGCCCCTCTCGATGAGAGCGGTCAGCAGCGGATCGGAGGGGCCCGCCAGGCTCAGATTGACCAGCGGCGCGCCGGAGGCGAAGGCGGCCGCGAGCGCCCGGGCCAGCGTGAAGGTGTTGCAGGCGGCTGCGTCGCTGTCGGGCTCGAGCTGCCAGCAAGCCTCGAATACCTCGAGCTCCGCCTGCGGAGCGATGCCCACGATGCCGATGTGGTTGTTGGCGACGGCGGCAATCAGGCCGGCCATCGCGGTTCCATGGCGCAGGAGCGGCGCCGCGGGCTCGCCCGCGCGCGGCGTCCCGAGCTTGCCTAAGAAAGAATGGGTGCCGCGGATCCGTCCGGCGAGATCGGGATGCCGGGCGTCGACGCCGGTGTCGATGAGCGCGATGCGCACGCCCGCCCCCTGGGCGCGCGCGTGAGCACGGGCGATGCCGAGCGTCACGAGATTGCTCTGCAGGTCATAAAGCGGATCGTTGTAGGGCGCGGCCGGCGCGGCCGCTCCCGTGAGGGTGTGAAACTCGTTGAGCGGCTGCGCCAGCACGACGCGCGCATCCTTCGAGAGCGCGGCCAGCACCTCCGGCACCGCGCGGCCATCGGTGATCTCGTATACCACGCAGTGTATCGCGAGCGCCTTGATCGGCCAGCTCGCCACTTCACGAAGGGAGTAGGCGAGCGCCACGCGGTGTGCCTGCTGTTGCGCGCTCTGTCCGACGCGGTAACCGTCGCCGCCGTAGCGGCTGCCGGTGGTGCCCGCGGGACCCGGTGCGCTGTGCGGCTCGTTGGCGAAGGCGACGACGATCCGCGGCGGCTGCGCCGGCGCCCCGGCCGCAGGCTCCGCGGCGCGAGCGGCTCCCGCCACCAGCGCCAGGCAGATCACGATGGCGCGCACGATGGCGCGCATCACGGTCTCCCGGTGCGCCGTCCCTGCGCGCTCTCGGACGGCTCGGCGCTGGCGAGCGGCTCGACCCACCGCACGCGCTGATCGGCGTGCAGCCGCGCGGCGAGCGCACGCATCTGCGAGCCCGCCGCTTCGGAGGAGGGGCTGCCGGCCGCGGCAGTGCTGACGGGCGCGATGCCGAATATGCCGGTCGCATCCGGTCCCTCGACCACGCGCGCTCCGGCCGAGCGCAGCATCTGCTCCATTTCCCCGATCGGCAGCGAGCGCTCGAAGGCGACGTGCAGTACGCCGGGGGAGGCGTGACCGGGGGCCGTGTGCGTGGCATAACGCGGCTGTGCCCAGCGGTAGGCAGTCGTCGCGACCGCCGCGAGTCCGACGGCCAGCACGAGGCTTGCCGCCCACGCGAGCCGTGGCTCACGCCACACGGCGGCCGACGCCGCAGAGGCGCGGGCCTGCGCGGAGGGGCCCACGCGCGGCTCTCGGGAGCCGTGACCGTCGATGCGGTCCATGAGCCTGCGGAAGGACGGTCCCGGCGCGTACGTCACGCGTTCGGGCTCGGTCAGCAGCTGGCACATGAGGCGCTGGCGGGCGAGCTCCTCGGTGCACGCGGCGCACTCGGAGAGATGTTCCTCCACCTCGAGGCGCTCGCGCGGAGACAGCCGCCCGTTGGCGAGCCACGGCAACAGCAGCCAGGACTCCTCGTGCCGGCCAATGCGGTTCGGGATCATGACTCGCGACCCTCCCGCGCGGCCGGCCCGTCGGCGGGGCGCGCACCCTCCCGCTCCACGGCGCCGGCGAGCTGCGGCAGCAGTTTCTTCAGCTTCGCCCGCGCGTGAAACAGTCGAGTCTTCACCGTGTTCACCGGACAATCCATGATGGTCGCAATCTCTTGGCAGGAATATCCGAGCTCATAGCACAGCTCCACTGCGAGCCGCTGCTCGACGGGCAGCTGCGCGAGCGCTGACGTGAGCCAGTCGCGCAGCTCCTCGGCCCGATGCGGCTCCTCACTCGTAAGTGGCAGGAACTCCTCGTCCAGGTTCTGCGCCGCCCCACGTGAGGCGGCCCGCAGCGCATTGCGCGCCTTGCGGTACGCGATCCCCAGGATCCAGGTCGAGGGCTGGGAGTCGCCGCGGAAGTCGCGCGCCTTGCGCCACACCACCCAGAAGGTGTCGTTGATGACCTCCTCGGCCAGGTCGTAGCGGTGCGTGAGGCGTGTGAGGAAGCGCGCCATGCGGCGGTGATAGAGATGATAGAGCTCCTCGAATGCCCGGCGATCACCCTCCGCGACGCGCGCGACGAGATCCACCTCACGCGCCACCGAGGCTGCTCCCCGGTAAGTTGGTTCCGCTAGTCCCACGTCGTCGTAGCCCGTCGCCTTCACTTCGTGCCTTTAACAACGGTAGGTGTCATCCGGCCCGGTTTTGGTTCAAAAAACCCTGTGCGCGGGACTATCCGCCGTGGCGTCCGCGAGGTCAAAAGTGCCAGCTCACCGTTCCGGCAAAGTGGTGATCGGCGATGGGATAGGAGAAGAGCTCGCGCGCCTGCTTCTGGGTGAGGAAATAACCGAAGTCGAGCCGCCAGCGGCGCCGCTCGAGCGCGAGGCCCGCGTTGCCGTACCCGTAGCCGGTGGCCGCGAAGCGGCGTGGGCCCGAGCCGGTCGAGCGGTAATAGCCGGCACCCCCGGTCGCGAACACCCCGTGACCGATCAGCCATTGGCCGGTCGTGTCGGCGACCCAGGCGGGGCTGCGGGTGATGCGCGACTGGTACCAGTAGCGCGGCGCGTTCGGAATCACCGACAGCGACAAGGACCAGCGGTCCAGCCAGATCAGTGCTCCCGAGACCTCCTGGTAGTCGTCGGAGAGCTCCTGTGTCCGGCCCACGTAGTAGCGACTGCGGGCGCTCACGCTTGCGGCCCAGGCGCTGCCGAACTCGAGGCGATGCCCGAGGTAGAGCTCGAGGTCATACCCGGCATAGGGGTCGAGATCATGGGCGCGCGTGGACGCCCAGACGCCGCCGAAAGCTCCTCCGGGCGTGTCGGCGTGCAGATCCGCCTGCAGCGCCGCACTCCCGGAGCTCTGCGAGAGCCCGCGGTAGATGAAGTCGCTCGTGACGGCGAGATTGCCGCCCCACGAAACCTGGGGCCAGGAAGCGGCGGTGGCCGATTGCGGCGCGCCGGCTGTGACGAGTGCACAGGCCATTAGCGCGCACCTCGACAACCAGCGCCCCGGTGCGAGCTTGGCGGCGTGCGAAGGAACCACGGATTACCCTGTCGGTCGTTAACAGAGTGTAGAGCCATCCCCGGGGAGGCGGTACCGTTGGTCCGGCGGGGTGACCGGCCGATTCCGCCACTCGGAGGGCGGCGTGCAAGCGGCCGCGGCCGCGCCGGACGTATACTTGAACCCCTTATGGACCCATTACCGCCGGCTGAAAGCGCCGTGGTGCGGCGCATCGTGGCGGACCTGAAGGGACGCCCCGGACCGCTCCTCGAAGTATTGCATGCGATACAGGCGGCACTCGGCTTTGTACCCGAGGGAGCCGTTCCCCTGGTGGCCGAGGGCTTGAACCTCTCGCGCGCCGAGGTGCACGGCGTCGTCAGCTTCTACCACTACTTCCGCCACACGCGCCCCGGCGCTCACCTGGTGAGCCTGTGTCAGGCCGAGTCGTGTCAGTCGATGGGTGCGCAGGCTCTCGCCGCGCACGCGCGGCGCCGCCTCGGGATCGATTTTCACCAGACGACCGCCGACGGACGCTTCTCGCTCGAGCCGGTCTACTGTCTCGGCAACTGCGCCTGCTCCCCCGCGGTCATGATCGACGGGCGCCTTCATGGCCGCGTCACGCCCGAGCGCTTCGACGCGCTGGTTGCCGACGGGGCGGCTGCGCCATGACCACCACCGTCTACGTGCCCGGCGACGCTGGCGCGCTGTCGGTGGGCGCGGGCGAGGTCGCGAAGGCACTCACCGCCGAGGCGGCGCGCCGCCGAGCGCCAATAAAGCTGGTACGCAACGGCTCGCGGGGCGCCTACTGGCTCGAGCCGCTCGTCGAGGTCGCGACCGCTCGCGGCCGCCTCGCCTACGGTCCTGTCACCGCGGCCGACGTGGCCGCTCTCTTCGATGCCGACTTCCTCAACGGCGGCTCGCACGCGCTCTCGCTCGGCGCGGCCGATTCGATCCCGTGGCTGAAGGGTCAGCAGCGCCTCACCTTCGAGCGGGTGGGCATCGTCGACCCGGCGAGCGTTGCGGACTATGTGAAGCACGGCGGCTACCAGGGACTGACGAAGGCGCTTGCGATGGCGCCGGCGGCCATCGTGCAGGCGATCACGAGCTCGGGCCTGCGCGGTCGTGGCGGAGCGGCCTTCCCGACCGGCATCAAGTGGAAGACCGTGCTCGATCAGCCTGCGGGCCAGAAGTACATCACCTGCAACGCCGACGAGGGCGACTCGGGCACCTTCTCCGACCGCATGCTGATGGAGGGGGATCCCTTCTCGCTCATCGAGGGCATGACCATCGCCGGCATCGCGGTCGGCGCCACCCAGGGCTACATTTATCTGCGCGCCGAGTACCCGCATTCCTTGCGGGCGCTCCGCACCGCCATCGCCGCGGCCCACCAGGCCGGCTACCTCGGCGGCGATGTCGCCGGCGCGGGTAAGCGCTTCGAGCTCGAGGTCCGCCTCGGCGCGGGCGCCTACATCTGCGGCGAAGAGACCTCGATGCTCGAGAGTCTCGAGGGCCGGCGCGGGGAAGTGCGGGTGCGGCCGCCGCTCCCGGCCATCAAGGGTTTGTTCGGGCAACCGACGGTCGTCAACAACGTCGTAACCCTCGCGACCGTTCCCTGGGTTCTCGCGCACGGCGCGGAGGCCTACGCGGGCTTTGGTGTGGGCAAGTCGCGCGGCACGCTGCCGATCCAGCTCGCGGGCAACATCCGCCGCGGGGGACTCGTGGAGCGCGCCTTCGGGCTTTCGCTCCGGGAACTCCTGTACGACTATGGCGGCGGCAGCGCCACGGGCAAGCCGATCCGCGCGGTTCAGGTCGGCGGGCCGCTCGGCGCCTATGTACCGTCATCTCAGTTCGATACCCTGGTCGACTACGAAGCGCTCGCCGGCATCGGCGCGATGCTCGGCCACGGCGGCCTCGTGGTGTTCGACGACGGCGTCGACATGGCGCGCATGGCGCGCTATGCGATGGAATTCTGCGCGATCGAGTCCTGCGGCAAGTGCACGCCGTGCCGCATCGGCTCGACGCGCGGCGTGGAGGTCATCGATCGCATTCTCGAGGGCGTCGACGGCGAGCGGAACATCCGGCTGCTCGAGGAGCTCTGCGAGACCATGGTGCAGGGGTCGCTCTGCGGCCTCGGCGGCATGGCGCCGTTCCCGGTCCAGAGCGCCCTCAGGCATTTCAGAGAAGACTTTCGCGCGCGGGTGAAGTAAGGCACGAGCGAGGCTGAACGATGTACGCAATAGACTACGAGGACTTTGGAACCCCGGCGCCGGTGAATGGCGCAGCCACCGTCACGGTGGAGGTGGACGGCCGCCCCGTCACGGTGCCGGACGGGACCTCCGTGATGCGCGCCGCGGCGCTCGCGGGGGTGAAGGTGCCGAAGCTCTGCGCGACCGACACCTTGAAGGCGTTCGGCTCCTGCCGGCTGTGCCTGGTCGAGATCGAAGGACGCAAGGGCTATCCCGCCTCCTGCACCACCACCGTGGCCGCGGGCATGAAGATCCGCACCCAGTCGGACAAGCTCCTGCAGCTGCGCCGCGGGGTCATCGACCTTTACGTCTCGGACCATCCGCTCGAGTGCGCGAGCTGCCCGGCGCAGGGGCACTGCGAGCTCGAGGACATGGCCGCGGCCGTCGGCATCACCGGGAGCTCCTACACGGGCGGGGCCATGCACCGCCCGATGCCGAAGGACGAGAGCAACCCCTATTTCGCGTTCGATCCGCAGCTGTGCATCGTGTGCTCGCGCTGCGTGCGCGCCTGCGACGAGATCCAGGGCACCTTCGCGCTCACGATCCAGGGGCGGGGCTTCGGCTCGAAGGTGGCGGCGAGCCAGGACCAGCCGTTCCTCGATTCCGAGTGCGTCTCCTGCGGGGCGTGCATCGAGTCCTGTCCCACCGGGGCGCTCACCGAGAAGTCGATCATCGGGCTCGGCCAGCCCGAGCGCGCGCTCGACACCACCTGCGCGTACTGCGGCGTGGGCTGTGGCTTCAAGGCCGAGGTGCGCGGCGAGGGCGCGGACGTGGAAGTGGTGCGCATGACGCCGGATCGCGCCGGGAAGGCCAATCACGGACACGCCTGCATCAAGGGGCGCTTCGCCTGGGGCTATGCCACGCACTCCGACCGTGTGCTGAAACCCATGATCCGCGAGACCATCCGCGACGAATGGCGGGAAGTCTCCTGGGAGGAGGCGATCGGCTACGCGGCGAGCGAGATCCGCCGCGTTCAGACGAAGTACGGCCGCGACTCGGTGGGCGGCATCACCTCCTCGCGCTGCACGAACGAGGAGACCTTCCTGGTGCAGAAGCTGGTGCGCGCCGCCTTCGGCAACAACAACGTCGACACCTGCGCGCGCGTGTGCCACTCGCCCACGGGCTACGGGCTGAAGAACACTCTCGGGGAGTCCGCGGGCACCCAGGCGTTCGATTCGGTCATGAATGCGGACGTCGTCATGATCATCGGCGCCAATCCGACCGACGGTCACCCGGTGTTCGCCTCGCAGTTGAAACGGCGCCTGCGCCAGGGCGCGAAGCTCATCATCGCCGACCCGCGCGAGATCGCCTTGGTACGCACGCCGCACATCGAGGCGGACGAGCACCTGCAGCTCAAGCCCGGCACCAACGTGGCGCTGCTGAATGCGCTCGCGCACGTGGTGGTGACCGAGGGTCTCGCCCGGGAAGCCTACGTCGCCGAACGCTGCGAGCCGGATTCCTACGCGAAGTGGAAGGCGTTCGTCGCCGAGCCGCGGAATTCCCCGGAGGAATCAGAGAGCATCACCGGCGTGCCGGCGGAGCGCGTGCGGCGCGCGGCGCGGCTCTACGCGCGCGCCGGCAACGGCGCCATTTACTATGGGCTCGGGGTCACCGAGCACAGTCAGGGCACGACCGCGGTCATGGGCATCGCCAACCTCGCCATGGCCACCGGCAATCTGGGCCGCGAGGGTGTGGGCGTCAGCCCGCTGCGCGGTCAGAACAACGTGCAGGGCTCCTGCGACATGGGCTCGTTCCCGCACGAGTTCAGCGCCTACCGCCACGTGTCCGATCCCGTGGTGCGCGGCTCGTTCGAGGAGGTCTGGGGCGTCAAGCTGCAGGCGGAGCCGGGACTGCGCATTCCCAACATGTTCGAGGCGGCGCTCGATGGCACCTTCAAGGGCATGTACGTGCAGGGCGAGGACTTCGTGCAGTCTGACCCCAACACTCACCACGTGAGCGCCGCGATGGCCTCGCTCGAGATCTGCATCGTCCAGGATCTGTTCCTGAACGAGGTGGCGAAGTTCGCGCACGTGTTCCTGCCGGGCTCCTCCTTCCTCGAGAAGGACGGCACGTTCACCAACGCCGAGCGGCGCACCTCGCGCGTGCGCAAGATCATTGAGCCGCTCGCGGGCTATCAGGACTGGGAAATCACCTGCCTGCTCTCCGAGGCGCTCGGCTACCCGATGCGCTACGGCCATGCGGGCGAGATCCTCGAGGAGATCGCGCGGCTCACGCCGACCTTCGCCGGCATGAGCTTCGAGAAGATCGACCGCCTGGGGAGCGTCCAGTGGCCCTGCAACGATGCGGCTCCCGAGGGCACGCCCACCATGCACGTCGGTCAGTTCGTGCGCGGCAAGGGCAAGTTCTGGCCCACCGAGTACGTGCCGACGAGCGAGCGCGTGACCAGCCGCTTCCCGCTGATCCTCACCACCGGCCGGATACTCACTCAGTACAACGTCGGGGCGCAGACGCGCCGCACGCGCAACGTCATCTGGCACGCCGAGGACGTGCTCGAGATCCATCCGCACGATGCCGAGATGCGTGGCATCAGCGACGGGGACTGGGTGGGGCTCACGAGCCGCGCCGGCGAGACGGTGCTGCGCGCGAAGGTGTCCGAGAAGATCGCCCCAGGAGTGGTGTACACGACGTTCCACTTCCCGGAGACCAATGCCAACGTGGTCACCACCGAGAACTCCGACTGGGCGACCAATTGCCCCGAGTACAAGGTGACCGCGGTGGAAGTGGTGCTGGTGAACCAGAAGGAAGCCTGGCAGAAGCGCGCCGAGGCCGAGCGCGCCGCGCCGCTTCCGGCGCGCAAGCGCAAGCCCGATCGCGCGCCCGCCTGAGCGGGGGATGAACGCACAGCCCGCACCCGCGGCGGTCAGCGCCGAAGTCGAGATCGAGCGCTGGTCGGGCGGCGCGCTCGCCCACACCACCGACCTCGTGGCCGAGGAGGTGCCGGTCGCGCTCGTCTATCACGACGTGCCGCACGTCGTAATGCTCGCGACCCCGGCCGACCTCGAGGACTACGGCGTCGGGTTCACGCTGAGCGAGGGACTGGTGGCGCGCGCCGAGGAGATCCGCGGCGTGGAGGTCACCTACGGCGCGCTCTCCGCGGACGTCCACATCAGCGTGGCGTGGGAGCGTTTCACGCAGCTGCTGCAACGCCGCCGCAACCTCGCGGGCCGCACCGGCTGCGGCCTGTGCGGTGCGGAGAGCGCCGAGGATGCGATCCGCGAGTGCGGCCCGGTGCCGGACGGTGTGAGCGTCACGAGCGCGGCGCTCCACGCGGCGATTGCGGAGCTCTCCGGCCGCCAGCCGATCAATGCGCGCACCGGGAGCGTGCACGCGGCGGCCTGGGTGGTGCCGGGAGAGGGGATTAAAGTCGTGCGCGAGGATGTCGGCCGGCACAATGCGCTCGACAAGGCCATCGGTGCGCTCTCGCGAGAGCGCACCGATTTCGCCGCCGGCTACATGCTCATCACCAGCCGCGCGAGCTACGAGATGGTGCAGAAGTGCGCCACCGTCGGGATCTCGCTGCTGGTCGCGCTCTCGGCGCCGACCGCGTTCGCCGTGCGCCTGGCGCAGCGCTCGGGGCTCACGCTCGTGGCCTTCGCGCGCGCCGACCAGCACGTGGTCTACGCCCATCCGCACCGAGTGAAATAGGCACCGACCAAACCCATGAACATCGATCTGCTCATCAAGATGACGAACGAGATCGGCGACTTCTTCGCCGGCACCGCGCAGCCCGAGGAGGCCGCGCGCGCCGTGGCCAATCACCTGAAGCGCTATTGGGAGCCGCGCATGCGCGCACAGATGCTCGCCTACTACGAGCAACGCCAGGGCGCCGGTCTCTCGGATCTCGCCCGCAGCGCGGTGGCGCTCCTTGCCGCGGGCGCGAGCGGCCCCGCAGCCGGCGCGCCGCTGCCGGCCGGGCCCGGATCGGGTGCGCCTCCGCAGGGCACCAAGGCATGAGGCGACACGAGGCGGGCAGGGCGCTCATCTGCGGCTCGCTGGCCTTCGACACCATCATGGTGTTCGGCGACCGTTTCGCCAATCACATCCTCCCCGACAGGATCCACATGCTGAACGTGTCGTTCCTGGTGCCCCAGCTGCGCCGGGAGTACGGCGGCTGCGCCGGCAACATCGCCTACAACCTGAGCCTCCTCGGTGACGTCGGCTATCCCATGGCGACCGTGGGCCGCGACTTCGCTCCTTATAAAGAGTGGATGGCGCGCACCGGGGTGCCGGCCGACCACGTGCGCGTGATCGAGGACGAGCTCACGGCGCAGGCCTTCATCACCACCGATCTCGACGACAACCAGATCACGGCGTTCCACCCCGGCGCGATGCAGCACGCGCACCTGAACCGCGTGAGCGATGCGCAGCGCATCGCCCTCGGCATCGTCGCGCCCGACGGACGCGAAGGCATGATCCAGCACGCCGCGCAGTTCGCGGACGCGCGCATTCCGTTCATCTTCGATCCCGGCCAGGGGCTGCCGATCCTGAGCGGTGCGGAGCTCTCGCGCATGGTTTCGCAGGCGACCTGGGTGACGGTCAACGACTACGAGTGGCAGCTGCTCACGCAGAAGACCAGCTGGGGCGTGCGCGAGGTCACCGGGCGCGTGAGCGCGCTCATCGTCACTCGCGGCGCGGCCGGCTCCGTGATCCACACGCGGGACGGGGAGCTCGCGATCCCATGCGCTCCCGCGCGCGAGGTGGTGGATCCCACCGGATGCGGCGACGCCTATCGCGCCGGCCTCGTTCACGGCCTGCTGCATGGCCTCGACTGGCCGACCACCGGACGCATCGCCTCGCTCATGGGCGCCGTCAAGGTCGAGTCTCGCGGCACGCAGAATCACCGCTTTACGCGCGCCGAATTCGACGCGCGACTCGCTGCCGCCTTCCCGTAGCGGTGAGTCCACGGCCTCGGCAAGGCATGCCCCCGGCGGGGCACGGCCCCGGCAAGGTAGGTTAAACTGATCAGCCTCACCTAGGCTTCAGGATGGCAGCGGAATCACCCCATGGCGAACGACTATCTCTTCACCTCCGAATCGGTCTCCGAAGGCCATCCGGACAAGGTCGCGGACCAGATCTCGGATGTCGTGCTGGATGCGATCCTTGCGGAAGACGATCGCGGCCGCGTCGCCTGCGAGACGCTGGTGAAGACCGGGGTGGTGATCGTCGCCGGCGAGATCACGACCAGCGCCTGGGTCGACGTCGAAGCGCTGGTGCGTAAGACAGTCCTCGATATCGGCTACAACTCCTCGGAGCTCGGATTCGACGGGGCCACCTGCGGCGTGCTGAACCTCATCGGAAAACAGTCGCCCGACATCGCCCAGGGGGTCGATCGGAAGGACGAGCGTCGCCAGGGCGCGGGTGACCAGGGGCTGATGTTCGGCTACGCGACGAACGAGACCGACGTGCTGATGCCGGCGCCGATCGCGCTCGCGCACCGCCTCGTGAAGAAGCAGGCCCAGGTGCGCAAGGCCGGCAAGCTCCCGTGGCTGCGCCCCGACGCGAAGAGTCAGGTGACGCTCCGCTACGAGGAGGCACGCCCCGTGGGGCTCGAGGCGGTGGTGCTGTCGACCCAACACAGCCCGGAAGTCTCCACGAAGGTGCTGCGCGAGGCGGTGATGGAGGAGATCCTCAAGCCCATCCTGCCCGCCAAGTGGGTGGACAAGCGCACCCGCTACCACATCAACCCGACCGGGCGTTTCGTGATCGGCGGTCCGGTGGGCGATTGCGGACTCACCGGGCGCAAGATCATCGTCGACACCTACGGCGGCTTCGCCCGCCACGGCGGCGGCGCCTTCTCCGGCAAGGACCCCTCCAAGGTCGACCGCTCGGCGGCGTACGCCGCGCGCTATGTCGCCAAGAACATCGTGGCGGCGGGACTCGCCGAGCGCTGCGAGGTGCAGGTGTCCTACGCCATCGGCGTCCCCGAGCCGACCTCGATCATGGTGGAGACCTTCGGCACGAGCCGCCTGTCGCGCGAGCGCCTGACCGAGCTCATCCGCAAGCACTTCGACCTGACGCCTTACGGTCTGCGCGAGATGCTCGATCTCCTGCGTCCGATCTACCAGAAGACCGCCGCCTACGGACACTTCGGCCGCACCGAGCCGGAGTTCACCTGGGAGCGCACCGATCTCGCCGAGACGCTGGCCGGGGAGGCCAAGGGCGCGCGCGCGGCCTGAGCCCTAGAGTATGAACGCCAGTCTAAACACCGCAGCAACCGCGACCGACTACAAGGTCGCAGACCTCAAGCTCGCCGATTTCGGACGCAAGGAGATCGCGATCGCCGAGACCGAGATGCCCGGCCTCATGGCGATCCGCGAGGAGTACGCGCGCAGTCAGCCCTTGAACGGCGCCCGTATCTCCGGCTCGCTCCACATGACCATCCAGACCGCCGTGCTCATCGAGACGCTGCAGGCGCTCGGCGCACGGGTGCGCTGGGCGTCGTGCAACATCTTCTCCACCCAGGATCACGCGGCCGCCGCCATCGCCGCGCGCGGCACGGCGGTGTTCGCCTGGAAGGGCGAATCGCTGGCCGATTACTGGGAGTGCACGCACCGGATCTTCGAGTGGCCCGACGGCGGCTACTCCAACATGATCCTCGACGACGGCGGCGATGCGACGCTGCTGCTGCACCTCGGCGCGCGCGCCGAGAGCGACCCGGCGGGAATCGCAAAGCCAACCAGCGAGGAGGAGGTGGCGCTGTTCGCCGCGATCCGCGCGCGGCTGAAGAGCGATCCGCGCTGGTATTCGACGCGCATCGGTCAGGTGCGGGGCGTGACCGAAGAGACCACCACGGGGGTGAAGCGCCTGTACCGCATGGCGAAGGAGGGGACGCTCGCCTTCCCCGCGATCAACGTCAACGACTCGGTCACCAAGAGCAAGTTCGACAACCTCTACGGCTGCCGCGAGTCGCTGGTGGACGCCATCAAGCGCGCCACCGACGTCATGGTGGCGGGCAAGATCGCGGTGGTGTGCGGCTACGGCGACGTCGGCAAGGGCTGCACGAGTGCGCTGCGGGCGCTTTCGGCCCGGGTGTGGGTCACGGAGGTCGATCCGATCTGCGCGCTGCAGGCCGCCATGGAAGGCTATCGCGTGGTCACGATGGAGTATGCGGCCGACAAAGCCGACATCTTCGTCACCGCCACGGGGAACTATCACGTGATCACGCACGAGCACATGCTGCGCATGAAGCACAATGCCATCGTGTGCAACATCGGCCACTTCGACAACGAGATCGACGTGGCGAGCCTGAAGCGCTACCCCTGGGAGAACATCAAGCCGCAGGTCGATCACGTGATTCTGCCCGACGGCCGGCGGCTGATCCTGCTCGCCGAGGGGCGGCTCGTGAACCTCGGGTGCGGCACCGGGCACCCGAGCTACGTGATGAGCTCGAGCTTCGCGAACCAGACCATCGCGCAGGTAGAGCTCTTCACGCAGACCGCCAGGTACCCGATCGGGGTGTACGTGCTGGCGAAGAACCTCGACGAGAAAGTCGCGCGGCTGCAGCTCAGGAAGCTCGACGTCGAGCTGACGGAGCTCACCGAGAGCCAGGCCCGCTACATCGGCGTCGACCGGTCGGGCCCCTACAAGCCCGATCACTACCGCTACTGATGAGCCCCGCGAACACGGGTTCGGGCGCGGGCACCACGCTTTCCGCCCCCGCCGCGGTGCGCACCGCGGGAGGGGCGGTGCTGCTCGACGGCAAGATGGTCGCCGCGAGGGTGCGCGCCGCGGTCGCGGCGCGCGCCGCCGCCTTCGCCGCGCGCCACGGGCGGCGGCCGGGACTCGCGGTGGTGCAGGTAGGGCACGATGCGGCCTCGGGTGTGTACGTGCGTAACAAGCGCAAGTCCTCCCTCGAGGCGGGAATCGAGTCCTTCGCTCACGACCTGCCGGCCGACACAGGCGAGGCCCAGATTCTCGCTCTCGTCCACGCGCTGAATCATGATCAGCGCGTCGACGGCATCCTGGTGCAGCTGCCGCTGCCGGCGGGGGTGGACACCCATCGAGTCATGGACGCCGTCGACCCCGCCAAGGACGTCGACGGCTTCCACCCGGTGAACACCGGGCTCCTCGCCCAGAAGCGGCCGCGGCTGCGTCCCTGCACCCCCTTCGGGGTCATCCGCCTGGCCCAGGAGTACGGCATCGCGCTCGTGGGACTGCGCGCCACGGTGGTGGGCGCTTCCAACATCGTGGGCCGGCCGATGGCGCTCGAGCTCCTGCTCGCCCGCGCGACGGTCACCGTGTGCCACACCGGGACGCGGGACCTGCGGGCCGAGGTGGAGCGCGCGGAGCTGCTGGTGGCCGCGGTCGGCAGGGCCGGGTTCATCCCGGGCGACTGGATCCGCCCGGGGGCGGCGGTCTTCGACGTCGGCATCAACCGTACCGCCTCCGGCAAGCTCGTGGGCGACGTCGAGTACGCGCGCGCCGCCGAGCGCGCCGGCTGGATCACGCCCGTCCCGGGGGGCTTAGGTCCGATGACCATCGCGATGCTCCTCTCCAACGCAGTCGATGCCGCTTGCCTCAGGATGGGCACCCGCGCCTGAGACCGGGAACGGACCGGTGGGCCTAAGCCGGGGCGAAGTGAGCCAAGGACCACGCAGCGCGCGGGAATAGAATGAGCGCGCCGCGGGTCTTCTCTCATGACAATGGATGACAAACGCGAGCGTTTCGAGGCGCAGGTCATGCCGCACCTGGACGCCGCGTACCGCTTCGCCCGCTGGCTGTCGCGCTCCCCGGCCGATGCGGACGATGTGGTTCAGGAGGCATTCCTGCGGGCGTTCCGCGGATTCGACCGTCTGCGGGGCTCGGATGTGAAGGCGTGGCTGCTGACCATCGTGCGCAATTGCCACGCGAGCGCGCACCGGCAGCAGCAGCGGCGCGCCGCCGTCGCGCTGCCTGGCGAGGACGACGAGCCTGCAGGCAGCGCGCTGCCGGCTCCCGGGCCCGACCCGGAGAGCGCCTCGATCGGCGCGGACGAGCAGCGCACGCTCGAGCGGCTGATCGCGGCCCTTCCCGATGAGCACCGCGAAGTGCTGCTGCTGCGTGAGATGGAGGAAATGAGTTACCGCGAGATCGCCGCCGTGACGGGACTGCCGATCGGCACGGTGATGTCGCGCCTGGCGCGCGCCCGCGCGGGGCTGCGCGGACGGTGGCTCGAGGAGACCGAGGGAGAGCCGCGTGCAGTGCGCTGAACAGTATCGGGTGCAGGCCTACTTCGATGGCGAGGTCGATGCGCTGTCCGCCATCGACATCGAGCGCCATGCCGAGCGCTGCCCGGATTGCCGCACGCTGCTCGAGGATCTCGCCCGCACGCGGGCGCACCTTCGCCGCGAGCTCCCCTTTGAGACGGCGCCGGCGCCGCTGCGTGCGCGGATCGGACGGGCGCTCGATGCCGAGATCGGTGCCCCACGCGTCGCGACGCGGGCGCTCCCGGCGCCGCGCACGCGCCCCTTCTGGCTCGGTGCGCTCGGCAGCCTCGGTGCGGCGCTCGCGGCGGGCGCCGCGGTCCTGCTCCTGATGCCGGTGCGGCCCGATCCGGTGCTCGACGAGATCGTGACGGCGCACGTGCGCTCGCTGATGCCCGAGCACCTGACGGATGTGGTGTCGACCGATCGGCACACGGTGAAACCGTGGTTTGCCGGCCACGCCGACGTGTCTCCGGTGGTGGCCGATTTCGCGCCCGAGGGCTATCGGCTCGTCGGCGGCCGCGCGGATTACTTCGAGCGCCAGCGCGCGGCGGCGGTCGTCTATCAGCACGGGGCGCACGTCATCAACGTGTTCGCCTGGGTGGCCGGGCGGGACGCGTTGCCCGAGGCCGCCACCCGCAGCGGCTATCACCTGGCCTTCTGGCGCGTCGGGAATCTCGAGTACTGCGCGGTGTCGGACGCCGGCTGGGACGAGCTGCGCCGTCTCGAGCGGCTGTTGCGCGATCTCGGCGCGCGCGAGCAGATGCCGTAGCCGCCCGCACCTCAGGGGAATAAAACCCTCGCCTCCGCAGTCTTCTCCCTCGCAACGTCAAGCGATGGAGGCAGACATGTCGGATCAAACTTCCCCCAAATCGCGCCGCGAGGCGCTCCGGTGCATGGCGTTCGGCGGGGCCGGTACCCTGTTCGCCCTCGCCGGGGGCGTCTTCACGCCCGTCGATCTGGCGGTGGCGGCCACCGATCGGCAGCGCGCCGCGCGGGCCGGCAAGCCGCTTTTCGTGCAGATCAGCGACACGCACATCGGCTTCAACAAGGAGGCGAACCCGGATGTCGGCGGCACGCTCGCCCGCAGCATCGGGCTCGTCAACGCCATGCCCGAGCAGCCGGCGCTCATCATCCATACCGGCGATATCACGCATCTCTCGAAGCCCGCCGAGTTCGACGTGGCGCAGCAGATGCTCGCGGGGCTGAAGACCGCCGAGCTGCACACGGTCCCCGGCGAGCACGACACCACCGACCCGACGGTCACGGAGTACTTGAATCGGTTCGGAAAAAACTCGGACAACCGCGGCTACTACAGCTTCGATCACGCCGGCGTGCACTTCGTGGCGCTGGTGAACGTGTTGCAATTCAAGCCCGGCGGCCTCGGTACCCTCGGACCCGAGCAGCTCGCCTGGGTGAGCGGCGATCTCAAGGGACGCTCGGCGAGCACTCCCATCGTGGTGTTCGCCCACATGCCGCTCTGGACCATCTATGAGCCCTGGGGCTGGGGGACGGGCGATGCGCCGCAGCTGATTACGCTGCTGCGCCGTTTCGGGTCGGTGACGGTCCTGAACGGTCACATCCATCAGATCGTGCAGAAGGTCGAGGGCAACGTGACGTTCCATACCGCCCGCTCGACCGCCTATCCGCAGCCTGTCGCCGGTGTCGGAGCCGGACCCGGCCCGCTCAAGGTGCCCGCGGATCAGCTGCCGGCAATGCTCGGCGTCACGAGCGTGTCGGTCGTGAGACATCCGCGCTCACTCGCCTTGAGCGACGCCACGCTGGCGTGAGCGCACCGGCGCAGCCCGCCTACACCATGCCAAGGGGATACACGTACATGTCGCTCCGTCGATTGCTGGCAGTCTCCGTCCTGGTGACCGTGCTCCAAGGGTCCGCAATGGCGACCGAGGCCACCGCGGTGGCCGGCCCTGCGCCGTCGACCATCGTGGTGGCGAGAGACTTCATGTTCGCGCCCGCCTCGTTGACGGTCCGCGCCGGCTCGACCGTCACCTGGACGAATAGCGACGATGAGCCGCACAGCGTGGTCGGCGAAGCGGGCCTGTTCCGCTCGGGTGCCCTCGATACGGGCGAGAGCTTTTCGTTCAGGTTCGACCGGCCCGGGACCTATCGCTACACGTGCTCGATCCATCCGCGCATGGTCGGAACGATCGTGGTCGACTAGCCCCCGGGCGGCCCCACCCGACGCCGCGCGATCGGCCTTTGTCAAGCACGGAATCGAGGCGAGCGCCGTGCCCGCAGCACGGACTGTCGTCTATAGCCGACGCTCCGTGCACCACCAACCTGTCAGGAGCGCCGTTCTCGCGGATGCGCGCGGCGCAGCATCCGGCACCTCGGGCACGGGCGCGGCAAGGGGTTGGGTTGTGGCGCTGCGCTGAAGCAACATCTAACCCTGACAACGCGCCGCCGGCGACCGTTCCAACATGTTTGCCCGGGAGTTGGGCGGGTTTGTTGATGGGTGGTCGGGCTATGGAAGTTAGGCGCGCGTTCCATCGGGCATCGGTGTATCATGCCCGACTCCGGCCCGCGTTGGGTGATAAGGAGTAGGAATAATGGCACGACGTCCACCGAACGACGGCGCATCCTGGAGCGCCCGTGAACTGAAGACTCTGAAGGCACTCGCGAAGGCGGGAACCCCAACGAGTCAAGTGGCCAAGAAGCTCGGGCGCACCGCGGCCGCGGTTCAGCAGAAGGCCATGCGCGCGGGAATCTCCTTCAGGGCGGCGAAGCGGTCCGGAGCCCGCAGAAAGAAATAGCGGGCGGTTACGATCGTTTTGCGGTTACTATCGTTTTAAGGTCGGAGGCGCCGCCACGGCGGCGCCCCTGGACAATGTTCCGAGCCGATCCCGAGATCGGGCCCGCGAGGGCGGCCCGTGATTTCCTGACAATACCGGACTCCCCCGGCGATCGGCGCCAATAACGAAGGGGGGAATATGCTCAAGCTCGTACGGCTTACCTTACTTCCCGTGGTGCTCGTGCTGAGCGGCTGCGATGCGCAGGTGCACGACGAGACGCCGGCCGAATACACAGCCAACCACGACATCGGGATGTACGAAGTCAAGGCGACCGTGGCGCGTGACGCGATGGTCACGCCCGGGTCGGTGTTCCTGTTTGCGCTCGGCAACAATCAGCGAGTTCCGCTGACGCAGGAGGGACCCGAGTACCGCGGGTTGTATTCGGTTCGCTGCCAGAACAGCTTTCCGCTGCAGATCCTCGCCGAGTGGAAGACGCAGGCCTTTTCCGTGCGCAAGAAGCTCGTGCCGCCCCAGCCCCGGCAGATCAAGCTGACCGAGCCGCCGCTCGCCTACGAGGCCAGCTTCGACGCCTCGGGGAAGGAGCCCAAG
>MNCZ01000074.1 GCA_001914695.1 Gammaproteobacteria bacterium 13_2_20CM_66_19
GCGCTCGAGCCGCGCCTGCGGCCAGCCGTGGCCGAGGGCGGCAACCGCCTCCGCCTCGCCTCCGGACTCGACGAACGCCAGATGGCACACGCCGCGCGCCGTGCTCGCGATGAGGGCACGCCCAAACGGCGTGGCGGCGAAACCGTAGCTGATCGGCGTGTCACGCCCGCGCGCCTTGAGCTCGCCCGGGGTCACCGCCTCGAGTGTCACCATCAGATCGTGCAGCCGCCCGGGACCGGAGAGCCCGACGCCGTAGGCCGCATCGAGCACGGAGGCGTCATTGACGAGGGCGCCGCGCGCGGCCCGCCCGGTGACGAACGCCAGGTACTGCCGGGGGGTGATGCCGGCCCACCGCCGGAACAGGCGGTTGAAATGAAACTCCGACAGGCGCGCCGAGCCGGCGATCGTGGCCAGGCGCGGCTGGCTGCGGAAGTTGTCGTCGATGAAGCGGATCGCGCGGGCGATGCGCGCGAAATCGCGGCTGTCGACGAAGGCGGGCTCGGTGCTCATCGGTGTGATGATAGTCACGTCCTCAGCGGGTGCGACCCGATTCTTGCGGGTGCGGGAACTCACCGCCACAGGTGCGGCCAGCGGGCGACGGCCACCCCCACGGCGATGGAGACCACCAGCAGCAGCGTAACCGCGATGCTGATCAGCAGGCGCTGCATTCTCACATCATAACCTGACAACGGTCCGGCATCCTGACAGGCGCCCGAGGGTCCAACAGGCATTCGATAGCCTGACACGCATCCGGTAAGCTGACCGGCATTCGCCGCAACAGCGCCCGATGCAAGAGAAACTCGCCATCTGCCTGCTCGCCTCCGAGGTCGAGCCGCTCTCCAAGACCGGAGGGCTCGCGGACGTGGCCGGGGCACTCACCCGCTCTCTGCACCGCGCCGGTCACGACGTGCGGCTCTTCACCCCGTGCTATGCGACCATCGACCGGGCGGGCATCGAGGCTGAGCCGGTCGAGGGCCTCCAGGGCCTGTCGCTCGCCCTGGGGCCGAACCACTACGTGTTCTCGGTGCTCCACGGGCGGCTGCCGGGAGGCGCGCCGGTGCACCTCATCGATTGTCCGGAGCTCTACGCGCGCCGCGCGATCTACACCAGCGATCCCGACGAGCACCTGCGTTTCCTCGCCTTCACGCGCGCCTCGCTCGAGGCGTGCCGGCGCCTCGGCTTCGCGCCCCGGGTTCTGCATTGCAACGACTGGCACACGGCGTTCGCGCCGCTCTTCCTGCGCACGGTGTGGGCGCGCGAGCCACTGTTTCGCGCGACCCGCACGGTGCTCACCATCCACAACATCGGCTACCAGGGCATCTTCGCCGCCGAGCGCGTCGCGGATCTCGGGCTCGCGCCCGCTGCGAGGGAGCTGCTGCACCCGGGCGATCTCGCCGGCGGACGGATCAACGCGCTGCGGCACGGGATCCTCTACGCCGACCTCATCACCACGGTCAGTCCGACTCACGCGCGCGAGATCTGCTCCGCTGAGTACGGCATGGGGCTCGAGGACAGCCTGCGCGCCCGCGGCGCCGCCGTATCGGGCATCCTGAACGGCGTCGACTACGAGAAGTGGGATCCCCGCCGCGACCGCTACCTGCCGCGGCACTACGACGCGGGCAGCCTCGCGGTGAAGGGGGAGCTCAAGCGGCAGTTCGCCGCGCGCGAGAAGCTCACGACGGCGCCGGAGGTTCCACTCGCCGGAATCGTGAGCCGCCTCGCCGTGCAGAAAGGCATCGAGCTCATGTTCGAGGCGTTGCCGAAGGTGCTCGACGAGCGGCCGCTCGCCTTTGTGGCGCTCGGGAACGGCGAGCCGCGGTACGAGGAGTTCTTCAGCGCGCTCGAGCGGGACTTCCCCGGACGGGTGCGCTTCCACTCGGGCTACGACGACGAGCTCGCGCACTGGATCGAGGCGGCGAGCGACCTCTTTCTCATGCCCTCGCGCTACGAGCCGTGCGGGCTGAACCAGATGTACAGCCTGCGCTACGGCACGGTCCCGATCGTGCGCCGCACGGGGGGACTCGCCGATTCGGTGCAGCACTACGAGCCCGCCCTCGGGACGGGGACCGGCGTGGTGTTCGACGATTTCAACCCCGGTGCGCTCGAGTGGGCGCTCAACACGGCGCTCGACCTGTACGCGCAGCCTGCGCACTGGGCGCGCCTCCTCAGGAACGGCATGGCGCAGGACTTCTCCTGGGAGCGCCAGGTCGGGGAGTACGTGGCGCTCTACCGGCGCCTCACTGCAGCCTGAAGCTGCCGCGCTCGTCGAAGGGGATCGATCGCAGCAGCCCCTCGGACAGCGAGACCTTACCGGTGAGACGGTACTCGACGCTCCGCCCGAGGCCGTCCGGACCTCGCCCGAGGAGCGTGAGGAGCGTCCCCGCGAGGTTGGTCGTGACGTTCGTGTCGAACTCGCTCTCCCCCATGGCCGGCACGATGAAGCTCGCGGCCGAGGCGCCGCGTGCGAGCTGCTGGCCCGCGACCTCGAGCGTGTACTCGAGCCCCTTCACGGGCAGGGGGCGACTGTTGGGGTTCTCGACGTGCAGGCGCACCCGGAGCCGCTGCTCCCACAGATCGCCCCCCTC
Organism: Gammaproteobacteria bacterium 13_2_20CM_66_19; assembly: GCA_001914695.1. GTDB lineage: Bacteria > Pseudomonadota > Gammaproteobacteria > Steroidobacterales > Steroidobacteraceae > 13-2-20CM-66-19. The sequence continues at coordinate 2,586 of MNCZ01000074.1, forward strand.
GAGCTGCACGTCGGCGATCGAGAGCCTCGGAGGAGTGAATCTCGGCGTCAGCGCGCAGCTGCCCAGGAGCACGGCGACCGCGAGCCCGGCGAAGCCGCGCATACCGGTGCTCATACCGGCGCTCATACCGGCGCTCAAACCGGCGCTCAAACCGGCGCTCATCCCGGCGCTCATCCCGGCGCGCGCCCGAAGGCGCCGTTCAGGCGGCGATAGTGCTGCGCGAGCTCGGTCGTCAGCGCACCGGGCGGCAGCCGCCAGGTCCAGTTCCCCGCCACGGTCCCCGGCGTGTTGAGGCGCGCCGCCGAGTCGAGCCCGAGCAGGTCCTGCGCCGGAATGACCGCCAGGCGCGCCACGGAGGCGAGAGCGGCGCGGATCAGCGCCTCGGGCATCGCCTCCGCCGTCGCCCCCAGAAAGTAGTCGACGCGCTGCGCGGTGTCGCGGTCGAGGCTGCGGTACCAGCCGAGGGTCGTGTCGTTGTCGTGGGTGCCGGAGTACGCGACGCAGTCGCGATCGTAGAGATACGGCAGGTGCGGGTTGTCCGGCTCGCCGTCGAAAGCAAACTGCAGCACGCGCATCCCCGGGATGCCGAACCCGTTCTTGAGCGCCAGCACGTCCTCGGTGATGAGGCCGAGATCCTCGGCGACCAGCGGCAGGTCGCTGAACTCATCGAGGATCCGGCGCAGGAGCTCTTCGCCCGGCGTGTGCTGCCAGGCGCCGCCGCGCGCGTCGCGGGCGCCTGCGGGCACGGCCCAGTACGCCGCGAGCGCCCGGAAGTGATCGATCCGGAGGAGATCCATGCGCGCAAGCTGCGCGCGCACTCGCGCGAGCCACCACGCGAAGCCGGTGCGCTTCAGGGCCTGCCAGTCGTATACGGGATTCCCCCACAGTTGCCCCACGGGCGAGAAGTAGTCGGGCGGCACGCCGCCGACGGCCGCCGGCTCGCCGGAGGGCTTCAGCTGAAACAGCTCGCGATGTGCCCAGGTTTCCACTGAGGAAGGGCCGACGTAGAAGGGCAGATCGCCGAGCAGCCGCACCCCGCGCGACAGGGCGTACGCGCGCAGCCTGTTCCATTGCACGTAGAACCCGTACTGCTCGCGCTCGAGGCGCGCCACCTCGGCCGAGAGCTCAGCCGCCGCCCGCGCGAGCGCCTCGGGCTCGCGATCGCGCAGCGGGGGTGGCCACTCCCAGAACGGCGCCCCGGCGTGCGCGCCTGTGAGCGCTTCGAACAGCGCGTAGTCGCGGAGCCACGAGGCGGACGCCGCCAGGAACTCCGGATCGACGGGACCGGCCGGATCCGGCAGCTCCGCCGGGTCGAGAAATGCGGGGTTCCCGGCGCAGTCGGAGCGCACCCAGTAGGGCGAGCGATCCTCGCCCACCGGGCCCGCGGGCAGGATCTGCCAGACGGAAAACCCCGCCTCGGCCAGCCAGTCGATGCAGGCGCGGCCGCCGCGCCCGAGCGCTGCCTCGAGCGCGGACATCGGCAGCAGCACGCCCGCGCGGCGCCGATCGAACACGGGCAATCGCATGCTGGCCACGTGGAACCGAGTCCGCCGGGGCTCAGCCGGCGGTGGCGCGGCGCATGACTCCGCCGTGCTCCGGAGCGCCGTGCCCCTCGGAGATCGGCAGCGCCAGCTCCGGGGGGGGCGCGAGATTCAGTCGCCGATAGAGGACCAGCAGCTGTCGCCGGTAGAGGCGGTCGAACTGGCTCACCGCATCCGCAGGGTTGTAATCCCCGAACCACCAGAACCAGTCGGAGCTCTCGCAGAGCGCGAGCTGGCGCCCCGCGGCCGCGCGCTCGGCCGGGTCGCGGAGCTCCGCCGTCACGCGATCGTAGGCCCCCTTGGCGTCGCAGAGCAGATCCCACGCCCGGTTCTTCGCCGCATCGCCCATCCACGTGGCGAGCGTCCCGTGCACCCAGCTTCCGGCCATGACCTGCGGGAGCGGCGCGGGCTGAATCCCGCGCGCCAGACACTCGGAGAGCGTCATCAGCTCGAGCTCAGGATGCTCGGCGAGCTTCTCGTAGAGCGCGCGCAGGAAATAGAAGCCGTTGAACGGGTAATGCTCCCAGGCGTTCTCGCCATCGAGAGCGATGAGCACGGCGTGATTCCCGCCCGGCTCGTAGCGGCGCGCGAGCTGCGTGAGCTCGTTGGTGAGGTTGGCGACGGCATCGTCGCCGTGCCAGGTCGCGTAGGTGAAGCCGATGAGGTCGGACAGCATGTCATCGCGGAAGAAGCAGTCCATGCCGGTGCCGGCCAGCCGGTAAGGACGGCTGAAGGCGAGCGGGTCCAGCGGCGCCTGCTGGTCGGTGAGCTCGAGGCTCCCGCGCAGCACCGCGGCGCCGCTCGCGGCCCAGCGGAAGCCGCCGGCGGCGAGGAGCTGAAGCGCCGCGGCGCTGATCGCGCCCTCGGCCGGCCAGCACCCCGCGGGCCGGTGGCCGAAAGCGCGCTCGAACACGCGGATGCCCTCCTCGACATGCCAGGCGGCGCGCGCCGCGCCTCCGGGGTATGCCGCGTGCCGGGGCAGCGGCATTTCGGGGACCGCGTCGCGGGCGCACCGAAAGTCGAGCAGCAGCGGCAGGATCGGATGCCCGTAGGGCGTGACGGAGAGCTCGCACCGTCCGGCCTCGGCCAGCCGGCGGTACCGCGGCAGCACCTGCCCGACCAGCTCGCCGATCAGAGACAGCAGGTCGCGGCGATGCGCCGCGGAGAAGTCGCGCCCGCGCTCGGTGAGGCGCGCGACCAGCGGATCCGTGCGCCGCACGGTCTCGCCGAGCCAGGCGAGGTGATACCAGACGGCGAGGTCGTGGATGAACTGGTCGGAGGCGTAGGGGATGCGCTCCGGCGTGCCGAGGGTCTCGGCGATGGTCGCGAGCTCCAGATACGGGCCGAAGCGCTCGATCATCTGCTTGCGCTGCGCGCGCAGGCAGCCGCGCAGGAGCTCGAGACGCTGCGCCGGCTCCATCGGCACCGGGTCGGGGCCCAGGAGCGCGAGCATCGGATCGGGGAGTGGTGCGCCCGCCTCGAGATGCTCGGCGATGCGCCGCGCGATCTCGTCCAGCTGCTCGATCAGGAGCGGCGTGAAATTCACCACGGCGCGCGCGGCGGAGCTCCCCTCGAGGTGCGCCGCCATGTCGGTGTAGTCCTTCACCGCGTGCAGGTAGGTCCAGGGCAGCTCGTACTGACCGGTGAGCGCATCGCGGTACTGCGGCTGGTGCATGTGCCACAGCAGGATCACCGGCAGGCGGGTCGCGGCGGCGGCCACGTCTACCCGCCGCGCAGGGCGCGCAGCATGTCGGCGGTGACCAGGACTACGCCGCTCTCGGTGAGGTGGAAGCGGCGCGCGTCCGCCTCAGGCTCGACGCCAATGTGCATGTCGTCGGGCACTTCGCACCCCTCGTCGATGATGGCGCGGGAGATGGCGCAGCCGCGGCCAATCTCCGCGTGCGGCAGGATCACGGAGCGATGGATGCTCGAGCGCTCCTCGATGCGCACGTCCGAGAACAGCAGCGACTCGCGCAGCACCGCCCCCGAGATGATGCAGCCGCCCGACACCATGGAGTTGACGGCCATGCCGCGGCGGCCGTCCTCGTCGAGAATGAACTTCGCGGGCGGCCGCTGGCCCTGGTAGGTCCAGATGGGCCAGTCCTCGTCGTAGATGTTCAGCTCCGGTCGCACGTGCACCAGCTCGAGGTTGGCGTCGTAGTAGGCGTCGATGGTGCCGACGTCGCGCCAGTAGCTCTGCGCCCGGGTCTTCACGTCCTGGAACGGGTAGGCGAACACCTGCTTGTTGCCGGCGATGGCCTCGGGGAGGATGTTCTTGCCGAAGTCGTGCACCGAGGTCTCGTTCGCGGCGTCCGCGGCGAGCAGGGTTTCGAGCAGCTGGGTGTTGAATACGTAGATGCCCATGGAGGCGAGAATCGTGTCGGGACGCGTCGGCAGCGTGTCGGGCGCCTCGGGCTTCTCGGCGAACTTGGTGACCCGGTTCCACTCGGTCGCGGTGAGCACGCCGAAGTTGCGCGACTCGCGCGCGGGCACCTCGACCACCCCGACGGTGATGTCGGCGCCCTTCTCCACGTGGTAGGCGATCATCGGGCCGTAGTCCATCTTGTAGATGTGATCCCCGGCGAGCACCAGCACGTGCTTGGGCCGGTGCGAGACGATCAGCTCGATGTTCTGGTGCACGGCGTCCGCCGTGCCGCGATACCAGACCGGACCGAGCTGCTGCTGAGCGGGGACCACCTCGATGAACTCCCCGAACTCACCGCGCAGGTAGCCCCAGCCGTACTGCACGTGCTGAATCAGCGACTGGGCCTTGTACTGAGTGAGGATGGAGATCTGGCGGATGCCGGAGTTCACGCAGTTCGACAGCACGAAGTCGATGATGCGGAACTTGCCGCCGAAGGGCGTGGCCGGCTTGCAGCGGTGCGCCGTCAGGTCGCGGAGCCGCTCGCCGCGCCCGCCCGCCATGATGATGGCGAGTGTGCCGCCCGTCAGGCGGCTCACGTACCGACCGGACGAGGCGCGTGCGGGCTGGCGGACCATGAGCCGTACTACACCGCATGCCGCATCGCCCGCGCAACCTCGGCACCGGCGACCCCGGCGGCTTCGCCGCTCACAGCCATTTCATCAGTCCGAGCTCGTAGGGGTGCGAGAGCAGCTCGTGCCACGGGTAGATGCGGACCTCGGTCCGGAACTGGCCGCACTCCTTTGGCTCGACATCGAGCGCGAACACCATGGCGCCGTCCGTGTCCTGCTCCTCGGTCGCCGAGAAGCGCGCCTGCCAGAGGCCTTCGCGGGGCGGCTGGTTGTAGGAGGACAGAGGCGGGGGGGTGAGCTCGGCCTCGGGCAACAGTCGCCGGGCGACGAACTCCACGCGCACGTCCGCGGGGGTGAGCCCGTTCAGCCCCGCTGCCGCGCGCAGCCGCAGCCGCTCGCCGCGCGGCAGATCGCGTGTCGCATCGGTGAGGAGCCGGAGGCTCACCTTGGGCCAGGCCTGCCGCACACGGGTCTTCCAGTCCGCGAGCGTGCGGGCGCCGGCGAAGCCGTCGGCCGTGAGGCGCCGGTGCTGCGCCGCCGCCGGCTGGTACAGCCCCCGGGTGTAGTCGAACAGCACGCGGCGCATGTTGAATGCCGGGATCACGGTCATCATGGCGCGCTTGCTGCGCTGAACCCACGCCTCCGGGCAGCCGCTCTCGTCGCGGGTGTAGTAGAGCGGCACCACCTCCTCCTCGAGCGTGGCGAGGATCAGCTCGGCCTCGAGCGCATCGCGCCGCTCGGGATCCTGAACGTTGGCCGGCGGTATGCCCCAGCCGTTGTCCTGCATCCAGCCCTCCGCCCACCAGCCGTCGAGGATGCTCAGGTTGAGGCGCCCGTTGATGGCCGCCTTGATGCCGGAGGTGCCGCTCGCCTCGAGCGGCGCAATCGGGTTGTTGAGCCACACGTCGACGCCCGAGACGAGGCTGCGGGCGAGCTGCAGGTCGTAGTCCTCGAGAAAGATGATCCGGCCGACGAACTCCTGACTCAGCATGAGCTGGCGGAGCTCCCGCAGAGGCTGCTTGCCGGGCTCGTCCGCCGGGTGGGCCTTGCCGGCGAAGAGCAGCACCACGGGGCGCTCGGGGTTGTTGACGAGGCGCGCGAGCCGCGCGCGGTCGCGCAGCAGCAGCGTCGCGCGCTTGTAGGTGGCGAAGCGCCGCGCGAAGCCGAGGGTCAACACCCCGGGGCGCTGGGGATCGAGCAGGCGCGTCACGTGCCGCAGCTGCGCGGGAGAGAGGCCCTTGCGCTCGTACTCGCGCTGCAGCCGCTCGCGCACGCTCGCGAGCATCCGCGCCTTCACCTCCTGTGCGGTCGCCCAGTAGCGCTCGTCCGGCACGCGCTCGAGCGCGCTCCAGAATTCCGGATCCCGCAGCCGCTCGCGCCACTCGCTCCCCAGCTCGCGATCGAAGAAATCCATCCAGGACTGGTGGAGGAAGGTCGGCACGTGCACGCCGTTGGTCACGAAGCCGATCGGGTTGTCCTCGGGGCGCACCTCGGGCCACTGGTCCGCGACCAGCCGCGCCGACACCGCCCCATGGATGCGGCTCACGCCGTTGACATGGCGCGTGCCGGAGAGCGCGAGGCGCGTCATGTTGAAGAGACCCGGGCTCGAGGGGGCGCGCGCCAGATCGAGGACGCGCTCGACCGGCACGCCGAGCTCGCGCACGAAGTCTCCGAAGTGCGCGACGATCAGCTCGTGCCCGAAGGCGTCGTGGCCGGCCGCGACCGGTGTATGGGTAGTGAACACGCAGTCCGCGGCCACCGCCTCGAGGGCCGCGTTGAAGGGCAGTCCCTGCGAGAGGTGCTCGCGCAGCAGCTCGAGGATCAGAAACGCCGCATGCCCCTCGTTGAGGTGCCACACGGCGGGCTGCACCCCGAGCGCGCGCAGAGTCCTGAGGCCCCCGATCCCGAGGATCATCTCCTGGCGCACGCGGGTCGACTCGTCGCCGCCGTAGAGGCGGTGAGTGATGTCGCGGTCGGAGGGCACGTTCTCGTTGCAGTTGGTGTCGAGCAGATACACCGGCACGCGGCCGACCTGCGCCTTCCACAGGCGCGCCACCACGACGCGGCCGGCGATCCGCACGGAGACCTTGAGCCACTCGCCCGCGGCGCTGCGCAGCGGCTCGACCGGCAGGTCGCGCGGGTCACGCTCGCGATACTCGGCGTGCTGCACGCCGTCGTTGTCGACGGTCTGAGTGAAATAGCCCTGCTCGTAGAGCAGCCCCACCGCGACGAAATTGGCGCGCTCGTCGCTCGCCGCCTTGCAGTAGTCCCCGGCGAGCACGCCGAGCCCACCGGAGTAGATGGGGAAGCTCTCGTGAAAGCCGTACTCGGCGCAGAAGTACGCCACCAGCGGCTCGTCCCCCGCCGGCGCCGTGACCCTCAAGTAGGCCTCGAGCGTCTCGAGGGCCTGGCGGTAACGCGCCAGATACACCTCGTCGTGCGCGTACCGGTCGAGGGTGAGCTGGTCGACACAGCGAAGCATCAGGCGCGGGTTGCCGTTGGTCTGGTTCCACAGCTCGGGATCGAGATCCTCGAACAGCGCCCGCGTGGGACGGTGCCAGCTGAAGAAGAGATTGGCAGCCAGCTCGGGCAGCCGCGAGAGGCTCTCCGGGATGACGGGCGTGACTTCCAGGAGCGCGTTCCTCATCACCTGTCCCGCGGAAAAACGCGGAGTCTAGCAGTCCGGCCCGGGGGAGCCGCCGGCCCACACGCTCTGGCTCATGCGCATTGGCATGGGCTGACACCCACCCAATCCCTGTCCCCGCGCTACTCCTGTAGAAATATACTAGTTGATCAATAATACTATATAGTAAATAATACTACGAAATGGATGATAGTCAGGCACGCAAGTTTCAGAAGGACCTCAACGGGGGGCTGGTCGCCCTGGTTCTGCTCGCGGTGCTCGAGCGCAGCCAGGAGGATCTCTACGGCTACGAGATCGCCAAGCGGCTGCAGAAGGCCAACGAGGGCGAGGCTCTCTTCAAGGAAGGCACCGTCTATCCCGTGCTGCGCACCCTAGCGGCCGCGGGCCTCGCCACCAGCCGCATCGTGCCCTCCTACTCCGGTCCGCCGCGGCGCTACTACCGCATTACCGACGACGGCCGCGCCATGCTCCGGCAGTGGAGCGCCATCTGGCGTCAGACGCGCGGCTTTGTCGATCGCTTCATCGAAGGAAACGCCCCATGAGTGTCAATGCTCCCCGCTCGATCGATGAGTATCTGAAGCAGCTGCGCCGCGCGCTCGAGGGGCAGGATCCGGCGCTGATCCAGGACGCGCTCTACGACGCCGAGGAGTACCTGCGCGCCGAGGTCGCCGCTCACCCGGGGAAGTCCGAGGCCGACGTGCTCGAGCTCATCGCGAGCACCTACGGTGCGCCCGAGGAAGTCTCCGCGGCCTACCGCGACACCGAGGCGAGGGTGAAAGCGGCGCTCCAGACGCCCGCCCCGCGCGCCACCGGGGAAGGCTCGGGCCTCGCGCGCTTTTTCGCCGTCTATCAGGACCCGCGCTCCTACACCTCGCTCTTTTACATGCTGCTGACGCTCGCAACCGGCGTCGTCTACTTCACCTTCGTCGTCACCGGCGTGTCGCTGTCGGCCGGCTTCGCATTCCTCATCATCGGCATCCCGTTCTTCCTCGCGTTCATCGGTATCGCGCGCGTGATCGCGCTCGGCGAAGGGAGACTGCTCGAGGCGATGACCGGCGAGCGCATGCCGCGGCGCCCGCTGCATCCCGGCGCGCCGGCGAGCTGGTGGAGCCGCATCGGCGCGATGCTGAAGGACGTGCGCACCTGGACGACGCTCCTGTACCTGCTCCTCATGCTGCCGCTCGGCATCATCTACTTCACGGTCGCGGTGACCGGACTTGCGGTCGGACTGCGCCTGGCGCTCGCGCCGCTCGTCCTGCTGACGCGCGAGTTCGACCTGGTACCGGGCGTACCGGGCAGCATGATCCGGATCGACGACTGGCACTGGAACTCACCGCACACGCTCGTCGGTGCGCTGCTGTGCATGGTCTCAGGGATCGTAATCGTGACGCTTCTCATGCACGTGGCACGCGGGATTGCCCGCGGACATGCGCGTCTCGCCAAGGCTCTGCTGGTGATACCGGGCGCGTGAGGGACGTGCCGTCCACCCGGCGCGGTACACTCAACCCCGCATGCCACGCTGTGCTCCGCTGCTGTGGGTCCTTGCCGCGACGGCGCCCGCGGGCCTGTCCCCCGCCGGGCCGCCGCCGGCGGCGCCGGCTGTCTCGCACGGTTGCCTGCCGACCGGCAACGGCTATCTGAGAGCGCGTATTCGCGGTGCGCTGAATCTCGACATCAACTGGCGCAACGCCGACATCGAGTGCGACGGCGGACTGCGCCCCGACGGCAGCGCGCTGCGCATGAGCTTCGCCGGCCCCCCGCACGGCGACGGGCGGCGGCTGCGCCTGGTGTTCGGTGTGCGCGCGGTCCACGAAGGGCGCGCCGGGCGCGCCCTGCCCACCAATCTCACGGTGATCCTCGAGGGCGAGGAGCAGGTGTTCGCCACGCGCGGGGACGAGCACTGCACGGTCGATGAGCTGCGCCAGGAGCGGCTCGGCGCACTCGGCGGGCCGCTGCGCACCTGGCGCGTCGTGGCGCGCGGCTTCTGCACATCGCCTGCGAGCGCGCTGAACAGCAACGCGCGCATTCTCGTCACGCGCTTCGACTTTGCGGGCAACGCGGTGTTCGAGGACGCGCCGGCCCCGAGCGCGCCCGAGCTCACCAGCCCGCAGGCCCGCAGGGGCCCCGGCTAGGCGCAGTATGCCCGCGCCGCGCGCAATCCCTTTCGCCGTGCTGCCGGCGCTCGCGCAGCTGACGTCCGCACTCGCGCTGGCGCAGACGCCGGGGGCGCCGCTCGATCTCGCGACCTTTCCGCGCACTTCGCTCGAGATCACGCACCGCGGCGAGCATCACGCGGTGCGCAAGTATCCGTTCGACGTGTGGGTGGCCGACACGCCCGAGCGCGCCCAGCAGGGGCTCATGTTCGTCAGCGACCTGCCCGAGGGACGCGGCATGGTGTTCCCGCTCGAGAGTCCACGCGTCGAGACCATGTGGATGAAGAACACGTACATCGAGCTCGACATGCTCTTCATCGGTGCGCAGGGGCGCGTCACCAAGATCATCGAGCGCGCCCAACCCATGTCGATGACCATGCTGAGCTCCAATACACCGGTGAGCGGGGTGCTCGAGCTCAAGGGCGGCGAGGTGGCGAAGCTCGGGCTGAAAGTCGGCGACACGGTCGCCTGGAAGAAGCCGACGCCGTAGCGAGCGAGCGGGGTGGCGCCCGAGCAGTGTTTCTCAGGCCGTGCGATTAGCCTCTCACGGCTCCGTCGGCCGAAATTGCGGCGGTTGACGCGCGTGGGTCGTCTGCTCGTACGCGTACGCATAGCTCACCAGGCGTCCCTCGTTCCAAGCGGCCCCGACGAACGAGAGCCCCACCGGCAACCCATGCACGGCGCCCATCGGCACGGTGATGTGCGGGTAGCCCGCCACCGCCGGTGGCGTCGTCACGCCTCCGCCGACGACGTGATCGCCGTTGAGGAGGTCCGTGGTCCACGCCGGACCGACGGTCGGAGCGACGAGGGCGTCCAGATGGTCCTTCGCGAGCGCCGCATCGATACCCTCACGGGCTGCGAGACGGTGCGACCGTAGATGCGCTTCGAGGTACTTGGAATCGGTCAGGCCGGCGCTCGCCTGCGCGTCGAGGAACAGCTCCTGCCGGAAGAACGGCATTTCGCGCCCCGCCTCGCGGTCGTCGAAGGCGATGAGGTCCTGCAGAGTGCGCGGCCCGCCGCCCACTCGCGTGGCCAGGTAGCGGTTGATCCCGTCCTTGAACTCGTACGCCAGCACGATCTGCTCATCGGCATCCAGCTTGTCCGCGTTCGCGATGTCGGCGGGATCCACCAGCACCGCGCCACGCGAGCGCAAGGCCGCGAGTGCGCGCTCGAACAGCGCGTCGACCTCCTCGTGAAAACCGGCGAAGTGGCGCATTACGCCGATGCGCGCGCCCTTGAGGCCCGCCGCGTCGAGGAATCGGCTGTAGTCCGGCGGCGGCCGCTCGCGCAGCGGCGCGGTGGCCGGATCATCCGGATCGTAGCCCGCGAGCACGGTCAGCAGCGTCGCGGCATCTGCTACGGTTCGCGCCATCGGACCCGCGGTGTCCTGACTGGCCGCAATGGGAATGATGCCGGAGCGCGAGATGAGACCGACGGTCGGCTTGATGCCCACCAGGCCGTTGACGCTCGCCGGGCAGGTGATCGAGCCGTCGGTCTCGGTACCGACGGCCACGAGCGCCAGGTCGGCCGCAATGGCCGTGCCCGAGCCGGAACTCGACCCACAGGGGTTGCGGTCGAGGACGTAGGGATTCTTCGTCTGCCCGCCGCGCCCGCTCCACCCGGAAGAGGAGCGTTTGGATCGGTAGTTGGCCCACTCGCTCAGGTTCGTCTTCCCGAGTATGAGGGCGCCGGCGGCGCGCAGCCGCTGCACGATGAAGGCATCGCGCGCCGGTTTTGAGTCGACGAGCGCGAGAGAGCCCGCGGTGGTCAACATCCGGTCGGCCGTGTCGATGTTGTCCTTCAGCAGCACCGGGACGCCATAGAGCGGTCCGCGGGGCCCGCCGGCCGAATCGAGCTGCGCCGCGATCGCAGCGGCATCGGGATTCACCTCGAGCACCGACCGGAGCGTGGGCCCCCGCGCATCGAGCGCTGCGATGCGGGCGGCGTAGTGTGCCTCGATGCTGCGCACACGGGTCCCATGGGTGGCGAGCTCAGCCTGAAGGCGGGCGACTGTGAGCTCGCGCGCGTCGGATCCGATATCGCGGGCCGCCAGCGCTCCGCAGTACAGAGCCAACAGCAGCGTTCCCGCGAGCACGCATCGCGCAGCGGCCCGATCGACCCCAAGAACTACCCCCATCTCCGCTCCTCCTTCTTCTGGCCCTGAAAGGATCCCCGGCGATGTTGCCGAGCGACAACAAAACGTAAGCCGCCTCCCCGCACGGGATCTTACACACCCGGCGCGAGCTTGCCTCTCACACCCTGCCTGCTCCGTTCCCGACCCCTCATCACACCGTTAGTCACACCCTCAGTCTGGCAGGGAAATGTGGGCGAAAACCCGTTGTCAGCACGCAACGGACCTTCCGCTCGACTCGAGCCCGCTGCTAACATTGCCACGCTGTTGGATCCCCGCCCGGCTGGACTCCGAGGCGGGACGATCGCGACAACCAGCACCAAGACCGACGCGGCATCTTCGCTTCAGGGAGGACACATGACTCGTTACCCAGTCGCGCGCACGATCAAGAGCGCGCTCGCGGTGACCGCGCTCGCCGCCGCCAGCGGCGCTGTGGCTGTGTATGCCCAGGTGCCCCCTTCCACCCAACCCTCCTCGGGCCAGAAGCTCCAAGAGATCGTCGTCACGGGCAGCCTGCTGCGCCGTACCGACGCTGAGACGCCGTCGCCGGTCACCGTGATCTCGACGGCCGACATCCAGGCGACCGGTTACACGACCTTCGCGGACGTGGTGCGTACACTCTCGGCGGACAACAGTGGAACCTTACCGACCTCGTTCGGTCTGGCTTTCGCGGCTGGCTCGTCCGGGGTCGCGCTTCGCGGCCTCACGGTGAATTCGACCCTGGTGCTCATCGACGGCCGGCGTGCGGCCAACTACGCGCTCGCCGATGACGGCGTTCGCAGTTTCGTAGACCTGAACACCATTCCGATCGACGCGGTAGAGCGCATCGAGGTGCTGAAGGACGGTGCCTCCTCGATCTATGGAGCCGACGCGATCGCGGGCGTCATCAATGTGATGCTGAAGCAGAACTATCAGGGCCGCGAATCGAAGCTCGAGGTCGGTGACTCGACGCGTGGTGGAGGCTCGTCGGAGCATTTCAACGCCAGCGCGGGGATCGGCGACCTGAACACTGATCGCTACAACGCCATGGTGAGCTTCGAGTACCAACGCGACGGCCGAATCCTGTTCACGAGCCGCCCGTTCCCGTACAACACCAACGATCTGTCATCGATTGGCGGGCTCAACCTTTCCGCCGGTCAACCGGCCAACCTCAGCGGCTCCTATGCCGCGACGGTCACGCCGGGAACGCTGTCGACCCCGGGCATGTTGACTTCGGGCACCCCTAACGCGGGCGCCGTGGCGCAACTGCTGAGCCGATGCGTCGCGGGACAGACGCAGGTCGCCGATCCGGCGCAGGGCACCTACTGCTCGTGGCAGAACGGGGTGTTCGGCCAATTGGACGACCAGCCGGCGGAGACACGCGTCGGGCTCTACTCGCGAGTGGCGGCGCGCATCTCGGAGAACGCCACCGCGTATGTGAATGCGAGCTATTACCAGAATCAGGTCAACATCGATCTCGCGCCAGCGCAGATCGAGTTCGGCACCCCCAACAACACGAACTTCCTCGCGTTGCCGCCAGTGCTTCCGACCGGCGCACTCAATCCCAACGATCCGTTCGCCAACGCAGCCTGCGCCGCCACCAATTCCTGCCCGTATGCGCTGATCAACTACGCCTTCGGTGATATTGGGTCGACGATCATCGAAAAGAACCACAATCTGCGTCTGGTCGCCGGGGTTAAAGGCGATCTGGGCGGCTGGAGTTACGATTCGGCCCTGGTCGTGAACCACTCGTAGGATGACCCGAATCTGAATCCGAACAACGACGTTCAGGCTCTCGGGATCTCACAGACCATCGGTTCGCGCACAGTCTTCGCCGGGTACGCTGAGCTGGGACTGCCGATCGTCAGGCATCTGGAAGTGAACGTTTCCGGCCGCTTTGACCATTACAGCGACTTCGGCAACTCGACGACTCCGAAGGTCGGCATAAAGTGGACGCCCCTCAGGCAGCTCGCGCTGCGTACGACGTACTCGCGCGGCTTCCGAGCGCCGTCCTTTGCCGAGAACGGCTCGAGTGAGTCGCTGGGTTACATCACCTTCACACCTCAGACCCAGGCATCTGCGTGGGCAGCGCTGCACAACAACGACGCCTACACCAATCCCTACTCCCTGGGACTGCAGAATTCCGCGAACCCGTCGATCCAGCCGGAGAAGTCGGAAAGCGGCACCTTCGGCGTCGTGTTTGAGCCCGTGGGGTTCGCCAACGTGTCCGCCGACTACTACGTGATCAAGAAAACCAACGTAATCGTGCCTCCCGACACCGCTACCGGACTCAGCGAGTACTTCGCCGGTAAGCCGACCCCGGGATACGTGATCGCGCTTGACAATCCCGACCCGCAGTTCCCGAATGCGCCGCCGCGGCCGACGGTCGTGGCATCGGGTTACCTCAACGCCAACTCGCTGCAGACGGACGGTATCGACATCGATCTGCGGCTGCGCGCCAACCTCCCCGGGACCCTCACATACCGGGGCGACATCTCGGCCACCAAGATCCTGAGCTGGAAGATGACGTTCCCGGGCAGCCCGCCCGTTGAGCAGCAGTACGTTGGAACCGAGGCGCCATACATCCTCTCCTCGGGTGCCGGCACGCCGCGCTACCGCGCCCACTTCGATAACACCTTTACGATCGGTCCTGCGACGGTGACGGGCACCGCGCGCTACGTGAGCGGCATGGACCAGACCGGAGTGGATGCGACCGGCAGCACCACGGCCTGCCTGTACGGGACCAATATCGCCAAGTGCCACATCGCCTCGTTCACGGTTCTCGATCTGACGGGTGACTACAAATTCACCGATAGGATCGGCGCATCGTGGGCGGTGCTGAACGTGACGAACCGCTTGCCCCCGCTCAATCCTGCGAACTACGCCGGCGTCAACTACAACCCGACCTATCACTTCGCGGGCATCCTCGGCCGGTACTGGCGGCTGGGTTTGAGAGTCCAGTTCTAGGGCGGGGTCGGTCCTGGCGTCTTGCCCGTGCGGTGCTTGGGGCGCTTGTGCTTTGAGAGGATCGGCCGCTGGATCGGCGCGCCGTAAGCGCGGTTGGGTGACCGCGGCTGCGGGGCATAGGAGCTCGGCTTGGCGTGGCCGTCTGGGACCGTTTTCTTCTTAGCGTCCGGGGCGGGTGGCGCGGTGCATACGGCTCGGCTCACGTAGGCCGCTCGGCTCGCGTAGGCGCCTGAGAGGCCTGGCGCGGCCGCGCCGAATCCCGTGGTCGAGGTGAGCGGTCCCACGGTCCACACCGCGAGCGACGCCATCGCGCACACCGAACGCGCGGCTCTCATTCCTCTTCCGCGCGCGGCTTCCAGGCTTGCGCGAGCTCCTGCTGCTTGCGCGGCGGCACCGGATCGTAGTGGCTGAGCTCCATCGTGTAGGCGCCCTGCCCGCCGGTGAGGGCCTTGAGGCGCGACTGGTACTCGGACACCTCGGCGAGCGGCACGAGGGCCTGGAGCGTGGCCCGCTGCCCGGGGAGGGAGTTGTTGCCGTTGATGCGAGCTCGCTTGGTGGCGAGGTCGCCCGTGATGTCGCCGATCGCGCTCGCGGGAGCGGTGATCTCGAGGCGCATGATGGGCTCGAGCACGATCGGCGAGGCCTTCTGGAGCGCATCGAGAAAGGCCTTGCGGCCCGCGGACACGAAGGCGACCTCCTTCGAGTCCACCGGATGATGCTTGCCGTCGTACACCGTCACGCGCACATCCTGGATCGGAAATCCGGCGAGCGCGCCTTCGGTGAGCACCTGCCGCACGCCCTTCTCGACCGCGGGGATGTACTGCCCGGGGATCGCGCCGCCCACCACGTCGTCCACGAACTCGAAGCCTACGCCGCGCGCGAGCGCCTCGATGCGCAGGTACACCTCGCCGAACTGCCCCGCGCCGCCCGTCTGCTTCTTGTGGCGGCAGTGCCCTTCGGCGGGCCGGGTGACGGTCTCGCGATACGGGATGCTCGGCGGGTGGGTCTTCACCTGCACGCCGTAGCGCTCGCTCATGCGCTCGAGCAGCACCCGCACGTGAAATTCGCCCATGCCGTAGAGGACGGTCTCGTTGACCGCGGCGTGATGCTCGATGCGCACGCACGGATCCTCGGCGGTGAGCTTGTGGAGCGTGTCGGCGAGCCGCTGCTCATCGCCCCGCCGCTCCGGCTGGATGGCGACCCCGAGCATCGCGGGCGGGAAGGCCACCGGCTTCAGGTGGTACTGGTCCTCGTCGTGCGAGTCGTGCAGCACCGCATCCAGGTGCAGCTCGTCCACCTTGGCGATCGCGCAGATGTCCCCGGGCACCGCCTCGCCGATCTCGGTGGTCTCCTTGCCGAGGAGGCGATAGAGGTGCGCGATCTTGATGGGCTTGCGCGCGTCGCCGACGAACAGCTGACTCCCCTGACGCACCGTGCCCTGGTGCACGCGCAGCACCCCGAGCTTGCCGACGTAGGGGTCGATGCTCACCTTGAACACGTGCGCGATCACGTGCTTGGCGGGATCCGGCGTCACCGCCACCCGCACCGCGGCCTCGCCCGCTCCTTTCAGAAACGGCGGCGCGTTGCCCTCGGCGGGATTGGGCATGAGCCGCTCGAACACCTGTAACAGCTCCGGCATTCCGGCGCCGCTCTCGGCGGAAGCGAAGCACACCGGCACCAGGTGCCCCTCGCGCAGCGCCTGCTCGAAGGGATCGTGCAGCTGCTCGGGGGAGAGCTCCTCGCCCTGCTCGAGGTAGAGCGCCATGAGCTTCTCGTCGAGCTCGACTACCTGATCGATGGTCTGCGTGTGCGCCGCGGCGACCGAGGAGAAATCCGTCGCGCGCCCCTGGTTCTGGAAGAAACAGTCGACCACGCTGTCGCCGCCGCCGGAGGGCAGGTTGAGCGGCAGGCACTCCGGCCCGAAGGCCTCCCGAAGCTGCGCCAGCACGTCCGCGCAGCGGGCGTCGCGACTGTCGATTTTGTTCACGATGACGAGGCGGCACAGCTCGCGATCGCGCGCGAACTCCATGAGGCGCTGGGTAAGGGTATCGACTCCGCTCACCGCGCTCACGACGATCGCCACCGCCTCCACCGCCTCGAGCACCGACAGCGTCTTGCCGAGAAAGTCGGGATAACCCGGCGTGTCGATCAGGTTGACGTGGATGCCGTGGCAGTCGAAGCTGCAGATCGTGGTGTCGAGCGAGTGCTGCAGGCGCTTTTCCTGGGGATCGAAATCCGACACCGTGGTGCCGCGCGCCAGGCTTCCTTTGGCGCGCGTCGCGCCCGCCTGCAGCAGCAGTGTCTCCACCAGTGAGGTCTTGCCCGCGCCGGCCTGTCCGACCAGCGCGATGTTACGGATGCCCGAAGTTGTGTTCCCCATGGACAGCGCTCTCCGCCAGGGTCGTTCCGGCGCGGCACGAGCATCACCGGCTGTCTGAGAGACTACTCCGCAAGGGCCGCTCGTGGCTACCGGCCGCGGTTTACGCATCGCGGGCGATGTATGAGAATGCCCGCTCCACGGTACGCCGGGGTTCAGCGCAAATGGCCTTGAGGACGATCCGAGCGCGGCGTGCCCTCGTGTCCGAGCGCCGCGCGTTGCGGCCGTCGGCGCTCGCCGGACGCCGATGATCACTCGGGGCATCGTGCTCGCGGGCGGCTCCGGCACGCGCTTGCATCCGGTAACGCGGGCGGTGTCTAAGCAACTTCTGCCGCTCTACGACAAGCCGCTGGTCTACTATCCGCTCGCCACGCTCATGCTCACCGGGATTCGCGAGGCGCTCCTGATCAGCACGCCCGACGACCGGCCGCTCTTTCAGCGGCTGCTCGGCGACGGCGCACAGTGGGGCATTCGCCTGCAGTATGCGGTGCAGCGCGAGCCACGCGGCATCGCCGAAGCGCTCCTGATCGGCGCCGACTTCATCGGTGCCGATCCCGTGTGCCTGATCCTCGGCGACAATCTCTTCTACGGCCACGGACTGCCGGAGCAGCTGCGCACCGCCGCCGCCGGCGGCGCCGAGGCTACGGTGTTCGCCTACCACGTGCGCGACCCCGAGCGCTACGGGGTGGTGGAATTCGATGCCGGCGGGCGCGTGATCGATCTGGCGGAGAAGCCCGCTGCGCCGCGCTCGCACTACGCGGTGACGGGCCTTTACTTCTACGACGCGCGCTGCGTCGAGTTCGCGCGGCAGCTCAAGCCCTCCGCCCGCGGCGAGCTCGAGATCACCGACGTCAACCGCGCCTATCTCAAGCGCGGCACGTTGCAGGTCGAGCTGCTCGGCCGCGGCATCGCCTGGCTCGATACCGGCACACATGCCTCGCTCCTCGCGGCCGCCAACTTCGTCGAGACCATCGAGGCGCGGCAGGGATTGAAGATCTGCTGCCCGGAGGAAATCGCCTACCGCCAGGGGTTCATCGATCGCACGCAGCTCGCCCGACTGGCCGAGGCGCTGCGGCGGACCGCTTA
>MNCZ01000017.1 GCA_001914695.1 Gammaproteobacteria bacterium 13_2_20CM_66_19
TCGTCATCGACGACGATCGGGAGCTCTGCGCGATGCTCGCGGAGTATCTCGCCCCCGAGGGGTTCACGGCGCTCACCGCCGGCACGGGGAAGGAGGGGCTCGAGCAGCTCGCCCGTGCAGCCGTCGACCTGGTGGTGCTCGATGTGATGCTGCCCGAGCTTTCGGGCTTCGAGGTGCTGCGCCGCATCCGCGCGGGAAGTCGCGTGCCGGTCATCATGCTGACGGCCCGGGGTGAGGAGGTCGACCGCGTGGTGGGCCTCGAGATGGGCGCCGACGACTACCTCGCCAAACCCTTCAGCCCGCGCGAGCTGGTGGCGCGGATCCGCGCGGTGCTGCGGCGCATGCCGGGCGAGGGCCAGGGCGTGCACGGACCGATCCTGTGGGGCCCGCTGCGCCTCGACCTGCGCGCGCGCCGCGCCGAGATCGGCGAGTCCGATCTCGAGCTGACATCGGCGGAGCTGCGGATTCTGGAGCTCCTGGTGCGCGCCGACGCGCGGACCGTGAGTCGCGACGAGCTCATGACCCAGGCGCTCGGCCGGCGCCTGCTGCCGACCGATCGCAGCCTCGACACCCACGTGAGCAACCTGCGCAGAAAGCTCCAGAAGCACACCGACCGGGTGACGCTGCAGAGCGTGCGCGGCTCGGGCTACGCGCTCACCCTCGTGCCGGCGCGTGCGCCGGCGCCGCAGAGTTAGCGCCGCTTAGGTTGGCGCCGCTCAGGTCAGCCGCATGCACTCGCTCTACTGGCGGATCTTTCTCGCGTTCTGGGTGGCACTCGCCCTGATACTCGTGGGCACGGTCACCGTCGCGGTCAACGCGACCGCGCACCGCGCAGATCGCCCAGGGTTGCAGCGCGGGCAGCTCTACGGACAGGCCGCACGCGCCTTCGAGACGGGCGGGCCCGCGGCGCTCGAGGACTGGCTCCGGTCGCTCCCCGCGGAGCCCTTCGGCCGCACGTTCATCATCGAGCCGGGCGGGCGCGAGATGCTCCGCCGCCCCCTGCCGCCTTCCTCGAGCGGCGCGAACGATGCCGAGCGAGCGGCGGGGAAGTCTCCCGGAGCTGCGCCCGCGCCCGGCACCGCGGCGGGGGCGATCGCGCCGCTCGGGGGTGCGTTGGAGCTGGTGGCCCCGGGCGGCAGCACCTATCGCGTGGTCGTCGCGCCGCACAGACCGCGCCTGTTCGGGGAGCTGGAGCTGCCGGGTGTGCCGCTGGCGTTGCTCGCGATCGCGCTCGGCGTCAGCGGGGCGGTGTGTTACTTCCTCGCCCGCTATCTGGCGGCGCCCGTCGACCGGCTGCGGCTCGCGACGCGCCAGCTCGCGGCGGGCGATCTCAACGTGCGCGTGCTGCCGGCGCTCAAGGGGCGCCAGGATGATCTCGGGCTCCTCGCCGCCGACCTCGACAGCATGGCGGAGCGGCTACGGCTACTCCTCGAGGCGAAGCAGCAGCTGCTGCGGGATGTGTCCCACGAGCTTCGCTCGCCGCTCGCTCGGCTGCAGCTCGCGCTCTCGCTCGCGAGCCGCGAGCCAAGCGGAGTGGAGCGCCACCTCGCGCGCATCGCCCGCGAGGCCGAGCGGCTCGAGCAGCTCATTGCGCGCACGCTGAAGCTCGCGAGCCTCGAGCGTCCCGGGCACACGCTCGAGCAGACGCGCGTCGATGTCGGCGAGCTGCTGCAGACGATTGCCGCCGACGTCGCGATCGAGGCGGCTGCGCGCGGCTGTCAGGTTGAGCTGGCGGCGGACGGCGAGCTCGCCGTGTCGGGCGATCCGGAGCTCCTGCGCAGCGCCTTCGAGAACGTGATCCGCAACGCTGTGCGTTTCAGCCCGACCCGTGGCGCGCTCGTCATTTCCGCGCGCCGGCGGCCGGCGGACGATCGGCCGCAGGGGGCACTCATCGACGTCATCGTCCGCGATCACGGCCCCGGCGTGCCGGAGAAGGACCTCGGGCTCATCTTCGAGCCTTTCTACCGGGTCGATGCGGCGCGTGGACACGACGGCACCGGCGGCGAGGGCCTGGGACTCGCGATCGCCTCACGCGCGGTCGCCCTGCACGGGGGGCACATCGTGGCGCGGAATGCCGAAGGCGGGGGCCTCGCGGTGTCGATCACACTGTCGGCGACGAGCCAACCACGATCGGCGGAGCAGGCGGCGGTTGCGGTCGCTTAGCGGGGAAGTGCCGGCGTCGGAAGCGTAAGCGTCGCTGGCTGGGGCTCGGGCACAGGCGCGTCATCGCCGCTGCCGGTGTCTTCGGAGTCGTCGTCGTCCCTGACGGGCTTGGGGTCTGCAAGGCTGGCTCGCCCCGCGTTGGACCACGCGGGCCGCGCGCCGCCCGCCCAAGCGCCGGTCGAGAGCGCGGACTGGGCAATAGCCGCTGAGCTCCATAGGGCGGCAGCCATCGCGAGGCTGGCCGCACCGACGATCAAGCTGAGGTTCTTCCGGCTCATTCCCCTGTAGTACGCCCGCCATCTGCATCCGGGTTTACTACCTTAGGTGAGTAGCAAACATCGTGCCTGCGCCGCTCCCGCCCTGGCTCGCCAATGACTTGCGACGCGCTTGTGACTTAATACACTCCCGCTCACGCGGAGACTGTAAAGTCCGCGCCACGTGTCGCCGGGGTTGGCGCGTAGCGCGGAGGAAAGTGAGAGTCATGTCAGTGAAGTCCACGATCGTGTCCCAGTTCGAGCAGGTCGCCACCGAGCAGGAGCGCAAACTCGCGCGACTCAGCGACGACACCAAGCTCATCGAGTGCGGCCTCGACTCGCTGAGCTTTGCGATCATCGTCGCGCGCCTCGAGGATTCCCTCGGTGTCGATCCCTTCAGCGCCGAGCGCGCCGTGGACTTTCCGGTGACCTTCGGCGATTTCGTCACCCTGTACGAAGGCCTTGCCAAGTAAGCCGCGCTCGCTGTGGGACTCGATCACGGCCGCCGGACCGCCCGCCGGCTCGCTCTACGGCTGTGGCGGCGGGGTCGCGCTCGCCGGGCTTGCGCACGCCTCGATCCTCGGCGGGCGGCTCGAGGAGCTGCGCGGCCGTTCGGTGCTGCTCGCCATTACAGATCAGCTCACCGCGGCTCTCGCGATCGCTGAGCTCGACGGGGTGGCGAGGCGGATGGTGCTCCTGACGCCCGGGCTCGCCGCCGAACACCTGCCGGCCGTCATCGCGGGCGCCGCAGCCGATGCCCGCGTGCAGGATACCGACCGCTGTTCGCCGGGCCGCGAGATCGGCATCGGGATCTCGGTCGATGCCCGGGCGCGGCTCGAGCCCCACCCGGTGAGGCGGGCGAGCACGTGTGAGACCGAGTGGATTCTCCTCACTTCCGGTACCACCGGTGCACCGAAGCTCGTGCAACACGATCTGGCGAGCCTCACCGCCGCGCTCGCCGATCGCCCGCCGGCGCCCGAGGTCGTCTGGGCCACCTTCTACGACATCCGGCGCTACGGCGGGCTGCAGATCTACCTCCGCGCGCTGCACGCGGGCTCGCTGGTGCTGTCGGATCCCGCAGAGCCTCTGATCGGCTTCCTCGCCCGGGCCGCCGCGGCCGGAGTCACCCACATCTCGGGGACCCCCTCGCACTGGCGGCGGGTGCTGATGAGCGGTGCCGCCGCGACCATCGCGCCGCGCTACGTGCGCCTCTCGGGCGAGATCGCCGACCAGGCAATCCTCGACGGGCTCAAGGCCGCGTATCCCGAAGCAACCGTCGCGCATGCCTTCGCCTCGACCGAGGCGGGAGTCGCTTTCGAGGTCCGCGACGGCCGCGCCGGCTTTCCTGCGACGCTGCTCGATGCACCGGGATCCCCGGTGCACCTGCGCGTGGCGGAGGGGACGCTGCGCATCCGCTCGGCCGGCAACGCGCACGGCTACCTGGGCGTGGACACCGGGTCATTCCCGCGAGCATCCGATGACGCAGTCGATACCGGGGACCGCATCGAGCAGCGCGCGGATCGCTGTTACTTTCTCGGCCGTCAGGGCGGAGTGATCAACGTCGGGGGACTCAAGGTGTACCCGGAAGAGATCGAGGCGGTCATCAACTCTCATCCCTGGGTGCGCATGTCGCGGGTCAGCGCGCGGCGCAACCCGATCACGGGTGCCGTGGTCGTCGCCGACGTAGTGCTCGCCGAGGCGGACGGCACCGGCGGGCGTCCGCCGTCCGAGGCGCTCGAGCGCGAGCTCCTTCACAGCTGCCGGCGATCGCTCGCGCCCTACAAGGTGCCGGCCGCCATCCGCATCGTGCCGGGGCTCGAGGTGTCGGCCGCCGGCAAGCTGGCGCGACCTGATGCGTAATGTCATCGTCACCGGCGCGAGCCGTGGCCTCGGCTTCGTGATCAGTACGGCGCTCGCAGCGGCCGGCTACCGGGTGATCGCGATCGCGCGGCATGAGACCGCGGAGCTGCGCGCCGCCGCCGCGGCGAGCGAGGCGCAGCGCGGCGCGCTCGAGTTCCGGGCCTTCGACCTCGCGCAGATCGGGGCTATCGCTAAGCTCGCCGCCAGCCTCCACGAGGAGTACGGCCCGCTCTACGGGCTCGTCAACAACGCCGGAATCGGCACGACGGGCGTACTCGGCCTCATGCCGGACGCCGCGATCGCGGAGCTGCTGCGCCTCAACGTCGAGTCGCCGGTCGTGCTCACGAAGTACGTCGTGCGGCGCATGATGAGCGAGCGGGCAGGGCGCATCGTCAACATCTCCTCGATCGTGGCTGCGACCGGTTACCACGGACTGTCGGTCTACTCCGCGACCAAGGCGGCGCTCGGCGGGTTCACCCGCTCGCTCGCTCGCGAGGTGGGGCCGCTCGGCATCACGGTGAACGCGGTGGCGCCGGGATTCGCCGACACGCAGATGACGCGCGCGCTCGTTGCGGATCAGCGCGAAAAGATAGTGCGGCGAAGCGCGCTGCGGCGCCTGATCGGGGTCGAGGATGTCGCAGCCGCGGTCGAGTTCCTGCTGAGCGACGCCGCGAAGAACATCACCGGCACGACGCTGACCGTGGACGCGGGCAACACCGCTTGAAGGCCGGGCCCGGCGGTGTCCTAGGGGCGCACCTGCCCGGCGAGCAGGCGCTGGTAGAGCGGTACGTCGAGGCGCTGGTACTCCTGCCGTGCGGCATCGCCGAGGTAGAGCTCGTCGCTCACCGTGCGTGGATCGTAGCCCTCGCGCGCGAGCTCGCGCGTTCGCTGCTTGAAGGTGCCGGTGAGCTCGAGTGCGGCCACGATCCGCAAGAAGAGCGGCCGCGCGTAAGGGGGCAGCTCCGCCGTGACCTTGCGGTGCAGCTCCCCGAGCTCGAAGCCGGCGCCCGTCACGATCGCCGCCATCCCGGCGCGGCCGTCCGCGTCTGGCACCGGGACGCCGTAGACCGCCACCTCGGTCACGCCGCGGCAACGGCCGATCACGTCCGCGACCTCCGTGGTCGACACGTTCTCTCCCTTCCAGCGGAAGGTATCGCCGACCCGGTCGACGAAATAGAAGAATCCCTGCGCGTCGCGGCGCATCAGATCGCCGCTGCGATACCAGGCGTCGCCCGGGGAGAACGCCTCGCGCAGCACCTTGCTGCGCGAGGCGGCGGGATCGGCGTAGCCCTCGAAGCGAGTGGTGCCGTGATCGTCCAGAATCTGACCGATCGCCTCGCCCACCTCGTCCGCGGCGCAGCGCACGCAGTGGCCGCGCGCGTCGCGAAGCGGGGCGCCCGCCTCGACGTCGAAGCGCACGATCTCGACCGGCATGCGGTGCGCGAGAAAGGGCGGGATCCGCCCGATCGACCCCGGGCGACCCTCGCAGTTGTAGAGCGAGAAGTTGCCTTCGGTCGCGGCGTAATACTCGAGGATCTGCGGGATGCGAAAGCGCTGCTGGAATTCCCGCCAGACTTCCCCGCGCAGACCGTTGCCGCAGGCGAGGCGCAGCACGTGCTGGCTCTCCGCGGCCTGATGCGGCGCGTTGACCAGATAGCGGCACAGCTCGCCGATGTACTGGAAGAGCGTGCAGCGCTCGGCGGCGACGTCCTGCCAGAAGCGGCTCACCGAGAAGCGCTCGCGCACCACGACCGCGGCGCCGCCGACCAGGGCCGCGCCGCACGCGACGACCCCGCCCACGCTGTGATACATCGGCAGGCAGTTGTAGAGCCTGTCGTGCGGCTGCACGTCGATCAGGCCCGCGAACCACTCGCTCCATTGCATGAGGCGCAGGTGACTCACGATGGCGGCCTTCGGCAGGCCCGTGGTGCCGGAGGTGTAGATGTAGAGCGCGCGGTCGGCGAGCGCGGGCGGCGCGCGCTCCGCGGGACGCAGCGGCTCGCCCGGCAGACCCGCCACCTCGAGGTCGAGGCGCGGCAGATCGTGCGCGCCGGGCCCGTGCGCCGAGCAGCCGACCCCGGCGGCGAGCCGACTGCGCACCGCCGCGAGCGCGCGAGAGAGTTCGGCGCCCGCGATCACGTGGCGCGGCGCGACGATGCCGAGCGCGTGCGCGAGCGGCTCGCCCGTCAGATTGGTGTTGATGAGCGCGACCGTGGCACCGATGCGGCTAAGGCCGAGCCAGATCGCCAGGTACTGCGGGCAGTTCTTCATGAGAAGGCACACGACATCGCCCGGGGCGAGGCCCCGTGCAAGGCCCCAGCGGGCGTAGCGGTTCGCGGCCGCGGCGAGCTCGCGATAGCCGAGCGTGCCCTCCGAGCCGATGAGAGCCGGGGCATCCGCGAAGCGCCCCGCAAGCCGCTCGATCAGGACGGGGAGGGTGACGGAGGGATCGCGACCGACGGCGGCGGTGCGCTCGAGCGCGCGGATCCACGCCTTGAGAGGCGATCGGACGCTTTCATCAGGTGTAGCTATCATTAACGCCCGCGTGACCGGCGCGGGCGCACCGCGCGGCGCGAAGTCGCCGAGCGGCCCCTTTCGATGCCGGTCGCACGTCACGCGATTCTATAGCGTGAGGCATCTCATTGCGTGAGGCGCAAGGATGAAGTGAGGCGCCAGGATGAAGCCCGAAACCATTGCTCTGCACGGCGGCTACGGCGGCGACCCCACCACCAAGGCGGTCGCAGTCCCCATCTACCAGACCGTCGCCTACTCCTTCGACAGCGCGGCGCACGGCGCGGCGCTCTTCGACCTCGAGGTCGAGGGCTATCGCTACACCCGCATTGGCAATCCGACCGTTGATGTGCTCGAGCGCCGTATCGCCGAGCTCGAGGGCGGAATCGATGCGCTCGCCGTCGCCTCCGGCCAGACGGCGGTGTACTACACCATGCTGAACCTCGCCCAGGCCGGCCAGAACATCGTCTCGGTCCCGCAGCTCTACGGCACGACTCATACGCTCTTCGCGCACATCCTGCCGCAGCTCGGAGTGAGGGTGCGCCTCGCCAGGTCGGACAGTCCCGCCGAGCTCGAGTCGCTGATCGACGCGGACACGCGCGCGCTCTTCTGCGAGACGGTCGGGAACCCCGCGGGCAACATCTGCGATCTCGAGGCGCTCGCGGCGGTCGCGCGCCGCGCGCACATCCCGCTCGTGGTCGACAACACCGTCGCGACCCCGATCCTCTGCCGGCCGATCGACTACGGCGCCGACATCGTGGTGCACTCGCTCACCAAATTCCTCGGCGGACACGGCACGAGCCTCGGCGGGGCGATCGTCGACAGCGGCCGCTTCCCCTGGGCGAAGCACGCGGCGCGCTACCCGAGGCTCACGCAGCCGGACGAGTCCTACCACGGGCTCGTCTACACCGAGCACTACGGGGCGAAGGCGTTTCTCGGCCGCGGCCGCAGCGTCTTCCAGCGGACCATGGGCGCGGTGCTCTCGCCCTTCAACGCCTTCCTGCTGCTGCAGGGGATCGAGACGGTGGCGCTGCGGGTCGAGCGGCACGTCGCGAACGCGCGTCGCGTCGCGGAATTCCTCCGCGCCGACCGCCGGATCAGCTCGGTGAGCTACGCCGGCTTCCCCGACAATCCCCACCATGCACTCTGCCAGAAGTACCTCGGGGGGCGCGCCTGTTCGCTCATGACGTTCGAGATCCGCGGCGGATACGACGCCGGCACACGCTTCTACGACGCGCTCGAGCTCTTCAAGCGCCTCGTGAACCTCGGCGATGCCAAGTCGCTCGCCTGCCACCCCGCCTCGACCACCCACCGGCAGATGTCCGCCGAGGAGCAGCGGCAAGCCGGCCTCGGGCCTGCCACGATGCGCCTGAGTGTCGGCATCGAGCACATCGACGACATTCTCGCCGACCTCGACCAGGCGCTCGCCGCGGCGACCCGCGCGTGAGTGAGCGGCCCATGACGAGCCGAGCCCCTCTGCCGCCGCCCGTCGCGGCGCTCTTTCCGCCGCGGGACGAGCGCGAGCGGATCGATGAGCTCCTCGGCCGCGAGCTCGCCGAAGCGACCGCGCGCGTCGTCGCCGGGCCGGTCATGCCGACGCTCGAGCGGGAGAGGCTGCGCCGCGAGCTCGAGCCGTTCGATTTCGCTCGCCCGCGGCCGCTCGAGGAGCTGATCGCCTGGGCGATCGGTGTGATGGAGCAGGGGGTGGTTCATATGAACAACCCGCGCTATTTCGGGCTCTTCAATCCGCCGGCCAGCTTTCCCTCGCAGTGCGCCGATCGCATCTCGGGAGCCTTCAACCCGCAGCTTGCGAGCTCGGGCTCCTCTCCCGCCCCGGTCGAGATCGAGGCGCACGTGATCCGTGCTTTCGCGCGCCGCGCGGGACTTCCGGCGGCGAGCGGCGGGCACTTCACCACCAGCGGCTCGGAAGCCAACTACACCGCACTCGTCTGCGCACTCACCAGGGCAGAGCCGCGCTTCGGCACCGACGGCGTGCGGGCCTTCCCCGGCCCGGTGGCGATGTATACCTCGCGCGCCTGCCAGCCGGCCTGGTTCAAGATCGCGCATCACGCCGGGATCGGACGCGCGGCGCTCAAGCTCATCGACACCGACGGCAGCGGCCGCATGCACGTCGCCGCGCTCGAGGCAGCCGTGAAGCGCGATCGCGCGGCAGGGGTCGTCCCGGTGCTCGTCTCGCCGACCGCGGGGACCACCGGAGCGGGGATGATCGATCCGCTCGCCGAGTGTGCGCGCATCGCGCGCGAGCACGGCGCCTGGTACCACGTCGATGCGGCCTGGGGCGGGGCGGCGCTCGCCTCCGAGCGGCTGCGCGGCCTTCTCGCCGGGATCGAGACGGCGGATTCGATCACCATCGATGCCCACAAGTGGCTCGCCACCACCATGGGGTGCGGCATGTTCATCACCCGCTACCCGCAGACACTGAGCGAAGCCTTTCGGGTCACGGCGGAATTCATGCCCTCGAGCGACACCCAGCTCGACCCCTACCTCAATTCCCTGCAGTGGTCGCGGCGCTTCATGGGGCTGCGGCTGTTCCTGTCGCTCGCCGCCGGAGGCTGGGAGGGCTACGCGGCGCACGTGGAGCGAGCCGCGGCCGTGATCGAGCGGGTGAAAGAGGGGCTGTCGGCGCGCGGCTGGACGATCGCCAACGACTCGGCGCTCGCGGTGCTGTGCGCCCTGCCGCCGCCGGGCGCACCCCCCGTGCGCGAGATCGTCCGCCGGATGCTCGAGTCCGCGCGCGCCTGGGCCGCGGTCGCGATCCACGAAGGGCGGGACGTGGTCAGGATCTGCGCGACGCACGGCGAGACGTCCGAGGGCGATGTCGAGGCGCTCGTCGGCGCTCTCGAGGCGGCATGCTTGGAACCCACCGTCGCTGAGGTTCCGCGATGACGATACGGAGTGAGTCCGGTCTGACACGTCGGACGTTGTTGACGGGAGGCGCGTTCGCGGGCCTCCTGGCTGCTGGCGCGCTGGGGCGGGCCTGGCAAGAGTTGCAGCGTTTGAAGTACGACCCCGAGACAGAGCTTCCTTCGACAGCTCCGGAGGTCGTTGCGCGGGTGGGCGCCATGCCCTATCGGCGCTTCGGGGCCACTGGTTTGCAGGTTTCGGAGATCGGTTTTGGCGCTTGGGCTATCGGTGGGAAGGCGTACGGCGCCGTCGACGTCAAGGACTCGCTCAGGGCTCTGGCACGGGCCGAGGAGCTGGGCTGCAATCTCGTCGATACGGCTTCGGCGACGGTCTACGGGGACTCGGAGCTCGTCTTAGGGGAGTTTCTGCGCGAACGTCGCAGCCGTTGGATCGTCGCGACCAAGTACTCCTTCCAGCCCGAGGGCATGACCGCGACGCTGGAGGCGCAGCTCAAGCGCCTCGGCACCGATGCGATCGACTTTTATCAGCTGCATTGGCTGCCTGGGGACCCTCACCTGTACGACGAGCTGTACGGACTCAAGAAGGCCGGCAAGGTGCGCTTCATCGGTGCCTCGATCTATGCGGCCAGTGATATCGACCATGTCATCGACCACTTGCACCTCGACGGCGTGCAGCTGCCCTTCAGTCTCCTCGATCCCGATCCGTTTCTGCTGCGGGTCGACCGGTTGCGGCAGAGGGGTCTGGCGGTCCTCATTCGCTCTGCGCTGAAGGAAGGCTTCCTTACGGGCAAATTCCGACGCGATGCGACCTTCCCCGACCCGAACGACCAGCGGCATAGCTGGAGCGCGGAGAAAATCTCGCGCACGTTCGATGAGGTCGAGCGGTTTAGATTCCTGGAGGCGGATGCCGGATCGCTGTTGCGAGCCGCCGTGGCCTATCCGTTGTCCTACCCGGAGGTGTCGTCGGTTCTGCTCGGGACGAAGACCGCGGCTCAGGCGGAGAGCAACTTCCATGAGATCCCGGGTGCGCGCCTCAGCACCCCCAGTCTGCACAGGATACTGACGCTACAGGACGAGATGGATGCAGGTGGCCGGCGCAGGCCGGGGGCGCTCGTCCGTCGAGTGCTGGGTTTGTCGTGATCGCGGACGGCGAGGGTCTAACCCTCGGCGGCGAGCAGCCGCCTCACCAGCGCCTCAACCGAATTGATCGAGCGGAAGTTCTCCGGCGTGATCTCGTTCTGGGGAATGCTGAGATCGAACTCCACCTCGACCGACAACATCAGGCTCACCATCTTGAGAGAGCTCACGCCGAGCTCACTCAGCGCGGCCTCCGGCGCGAGGCTCGGTCCTGCGCCCGGTCTATCGAGGACCTTCTCGACGAGGCCGAGCAGCCGGTGGCGCAGCGCGAACTGCGGCTTTGGATCCTCGGCAGCCGGGCTCATGGCCCGGCCAATGATACTTCTTCCGCGCTGCTCGCTCTGGCGGCGGCAATGAAATCAAGCCAGTTGCGGTAGAGGGTGACGGCGGCGGGGCGCCAGGTGTTGCGAAGCGTCGCGGCCGCGGCGGCAAACGGAAAGTCCTCGAGGAGTGCGGGCGAGCGCTCCCCGAGTGCGCGTGCCTCGAATGCCTCGAGGAGCTCGCGCCCCTCGGCACTCAGATACCCCTGCGGCAGCGTCGGGTAGTGAGACTGCTGGCCATTGAGATAGCGCCCCACATCGCGCCGGTATTCCTTGAGGAGAGTCGTGTCTTCGTACTCCGGATGGCCCTGGAAGAAGAGCATGAGACTCTGGTCGTGGCGCACGAAGGCGTCGGCGCCGCTCTCGGGGGAGAAGCTGAGGATCTCGTAGCCGGCCGCGCGCAGCGCCTCGACCGGCAGCTCGTTCCAGCGCGAGTGCGGCATGGGGAGTGGCGCGCTCACACCGTCGAGCAGCGCATGGCCGGCGAGAATGTCGTGCGCAAACACCCCACAGCGTTTCTCGGCGAGGCGTCGCCGCTGAATGCCGTCGATACTCTCGACGACCGCGTGCGCCGCGAGGCATGACCAGATGCTCGCCACCGCGTGCTCCTCCGCCCAGGTGATCAGCTCGACCAGGCGCCTCCAATAGGGCTCATCGGCCAGGCGAGCGGCGATCGGCTCGGTACCGGTGACGATGAGCGCGTCGGGCTCCGCGGCGAGGAGCGTCTCGATCGGCCAGTAGCCGCGCGCGATGCGCGCGCGGGCGTCCGGGCCGCGCGGCACCTCCGGCAGTGACGAGAAGCGCAGCTGCACCGAGTGCCTCCCGGCTGCGGCTGCGAGCAGGGCGGAGAACTGTGCCTCGGTGGAGGCGAGCGCCGCGTCCGGCATGTTGTTGACCAGGCCGACGAATATCGCGCCGTCGCACCGGGTGGACGACACGGGGGCGCGCCGGGGGTGGGGTGGGGCGGTGTGCGCCTCGATCTCTACCGACATGGGTTTTCAGCTCAGGGGTTGTGACGCCGGCCAATAGTCAGAAAGACCTATGTGTCTTCAT
This sequence comes from Gammaproteobacteria bacterium 13_2_20CM_66_19, assembly GCA_001914695.1. Taxonomy (GTDB): domain Bacteria; phylum Pseudomonadota; class Gammaproteobacteria; order Steroidobacterales; family Steroidobacteraceae; genus 13-2-20CM-66-19. The sequence goes on from MNCZ01000017.1 coordinate 12,184, forward strand.
TCTCCAGCATTGTTTTAACAATATAAGTTGAGCCAGTGAGCCGGGAGGTTCATTAGCTTGATGGAAGCTCAGCTGCTGACGGAGGTGGCCCGCGGAATCGGCGGCGCCGCGACCGGCGATCCCGGGGTGCGTGCCCAGCGCGTTGCGCAGGTTGCGGCCCAACACGCGGTCGAGGTCGACAGCGCCGCCCGATTCCCCCACGAGGCCGCGGCCGCGCTCAAGGCCGAGCGACTGCTCGGTATCCTGGTACCGAAGTCGCTCGGTGGGGAGGGCCTCGCGCTCGGCGACGTGGCCGACATCTGCTTCCTCCTCGGGCAGTCCTGCTCATCGACCGCCATGATTTACGCGATGCACCAGGTGAAGATCGGGTGCATCACGCGTCACATGGGAAGGAGCCGCGCGCTCGAGCGCATCCTGACCGCGCTGTGCGCCGAGCAGCTGCTGCTCGCGTCCTCGACGACCGAGGGGCAGGGCGGGGGCAACATCCGCTCGAGCGAGGCGCCGGTCGAGCACCACGACGGCGGGCGCATCAGTCTCGAGCGCCGCGCGAGCGTCATTTCCTACGGCGCCCACGCGGACGGCGTCGTCACCACGGCCCGCCGCGCTGCCGATGCCGCCCCGTCCGATCAGGTGCTGATCGCCTTCCTCAAGAGCGACTACACGCTGACCCGCCTGCAGGGCTGGGACGCGCTCGGCATGCGCGGCACCTGCAGCGAGGGCTACACGCTCAAGGCGCAGGGGGACGCCGGGCAGATTCTGCCCGAGCCCTACGAGGTGATTCACTCGCGCACCATGGTGCCCTTCGCACACCTGCTGTGGGGCTCAGTGTGGGCGGGCATAGCCGCCGGCGCGACGCAACGCGCGCAGGCCTTCATCCGCAACGCCATGCGTCACGGCAACGGACAGCTGCCGCCCGGCGCCCCCCAGTTCACCAAGGCGCTGACGACGCTGCGGACGCTGCGCAGCATGCTGGCCACGTCGCTCCGCAGCTACGAGAACTGCATGCACGACCCGAAGGCGCTCGCCGCGCTCGACTTTCAGACCCTGATCACGCTCACCAAGGTCGAGGCCTCGGAGCTCGCCGCCGCGACCGTGATGAGCGCCATGCGGGCCTGCGGCCTCTCGGGCTATCGCAATGACGGCGACTACACGATCGGACGATACCTGCGCGACGTGTTGTCCTCACCCATCATGATCAACAACGACCGCATCCTGGCCAACCTGGCGCCTTCGGCGCTCGTGAGCCCGATTCCGAGGTTCCTCCGCGAATGAGCGCCGCCCACCCGGAGCCCCTGCGCGCGAGTGCGTCACGGGCTCACGAGGGCGCCGAGGCGCCCGATCCGCTCTCCGGCCTTGCGCCGGCGCTCTTCATGGGGCTCGGGTCCGACGGGGTCTACGCCCGCACGGCACTCTACGAGCGCGTGTTGGAGCGTCTCGCGGCGCTGATCGATCGACTGCGGGATGTGCGCGCCGAGGTGCTGCGCTTCCCGCCCGTCATGAACCGCCGCCAGCTCGAGAGGTCGGGTTACCTGAAGAGCTTCCCGAACCTCCTCGGCTGCGTATCCGTGCTGCACGGCAGCGAGGCCGCGATCCGGGCGGCCGCCGATCGCTGCGAAACGGGCGGCGACTGGACGGCCTCGCTCGGCGCCGCCGACCTGGTGCTGACGCCGGCGGCTTGCTATCCGCTGTATCCGCTCGTGGCCGGCCGCGGACCGCTGCCGCCCGGCGGGCTCATCTTCGACGTCGCAGCCGACTGCTTCCGTCGCGAGCCCTCGCGCATGCTCGACCGGCTGCAGTCCTTCCGGATGCGCGAGTTCGTGCGCTTCGGCTCACCGGAGGACATCGTGGCGTTCCGCGAAGGCTGGATCGCGCGCGCCCGGGAGCTCGCCGCCGAGCTCGCGCTGCCGTACGCGGTCGACATCGCGAACGACCCGTTCTTCGGCCGAGTGGGGCAGTTGATGGCCGTGAGCCAGCTGCAGCAGTCGCTCAAATTCGAGCTGCTGATCCCCTACCACGCCCGCGCCAGGCCCACCGCCTGCATGAGCTTCAACTACCACCGTGAGCATTTCGGTCAGGTGTGGGGCATCAAGGGCAGCGGCGCGGAGCCGGCGCACACCGGCTGCGTGGCCTTCGGCATCGACCGCCTCGCCGTGGCGCTGTTCGCAAATCACGGCCTCGACCCCGATCAATGGCCGGCATCGGCGCGCCGCACGCTCGCGCTGTGAGCGGCCAGTAATGCACCCCACGAAATCAAGCATCACACGAACAGCGGGTGACTGCGGTCCATCAAGACGCTTGATTTCGCGGGGACCCCGCTAGGCGCCGCGAATCGCCCGCCCCCCAGCTCCCGCGGGAGAGTCCATGCCACTCGATCCGCGCGCCAAGCGCTTCCTCGACACTCTGGCGGCTTCGGGGGCTGCCAACACTCTCGCGCTCACGGTCGAGCAGCGCCGCCGCTCGCTCGCGCAACTGCTCAGCTTCGCCGGACCCTTGCCGACGGTCGGCGGCGTCGAGGAGCGGACTTTCCCTCGGCCCGCCTCCTCGCTCCGGGTGCGGATCTACGCGCCGGCCGGGGTCGGCGCCCACGAGGTGCTACCGGGACTCGTCTACTTTCACGGTGGGGGACTCGTCGCCGGGAGTCTCGAGACACACGACGGCATCTGCCGGGCGCTCGCCGCCGCCAGCCGCTGCCGCCTGCTCTCCGTCGATTACCGCCTCGCCCCCGAGCATTCCTTCCCGGCCGCGATCGACGATGGCCTCGCGGCGACCTGGTGGGTCGCTACCCACGCCGCCGAACTCGGGCTCGATCCCGATCGCCTCGGGGTGTGCGGCGACTCTGCGGGGGCGACGCTCGCCGCCGTCGTATGTCAGTCCGCCGCCGCCCTCGGGCAGCCGCGCCTCGCCTGTCAGTTCCTCCTCTGTCCGATCATGGATTACGCTGCGGAGAGCGACTCGCGCCGCAGCCTCGCGCAGGGTTACCTCATCGACCGGGCGACCCTCGAGCACGACCTGCGGCACTACCTCGGTCCCGAGGCCGACCGCGCCGACCCGCGCGTCTCGCCGCTGCGCGCGCCTGGAGTCATGAATCTCCCGCCCACGGTCATCCACACCGCCGAGTTCGATCCGCTGCGCGACGAGGGGGCGGCTTACGCCGAACGGCTGCGGGAGGCGGGGGTCAAGATCACTTACCGCTGCCACCCCGGTATGATTCATCTCTTCTATGGCCTGGGTGCGCTCATTCCCTATGCCGGCGCCGCCTTCGGGCTCATGGGCGCGGATGTCGGCTCCCTGATGGCGAAGCCGGCGAAGACGATGATCCCGGCGGGGAGAGAACTCGAAGATGAGCGGGCGCCGCCAGGTTGAAGAGCTTCTGCAGGGCCTGCACGCCGCCCGTATCGAGGGCAGTCTCGAGCGGGTGTGCGCATGCTTCTCCCCCGATGCGCGGCTGCGCATCGCAGGCTCGAGCGACGGCAAGCCGATCGCGATCGCCGCCGCCGGCATCAGCCAGATCCGCCCCTGGCTTGGCATCCTGGTCAAGACCTTCCGGTTGAGCGGCTACGAACTGCGCTCGCTCACCATCGAGGGCACACGGGCCGCGGCTCACTGGCGCGTCGACATACACTCCAAGATCACCGGCGCGATGGTCGCGACCGAGCTCGTCGATCTCATCGAGGTGCGCGACGGGCGCATCGGCTCGTTCGTCGAATTCTTCATGCCGTGCTGAGCGCCATGAGCGCACGCGCCGCTCGCAGCTCGAGCGGCGATGGCGGCCGATGAGCCGCTCGATACGGCCTTCGACGCCGGCAGATGCGGCGGCCATCGTCGCGCTGCTGGCGCAGGCAGGATTGCGTCCGCACACCGAGCCGGAGCACCTCGACTGGAAGTACTGGCGCCCGCGCAGCGACTGGCCGGGGCCCCGCTCCTTCGTGCTGACCGAGGGGACTGCGCCGATCGCTCACGCGGCCATCGTGCCCGGGGCGTGGAGCTCGGGCAGTCAACGCGCGAGCGTCTTTCATGCAATCGACTGGGCGGCGCGCCCGGGCGAGGCCGGGGCGGGAGCCACGCTCATGAAGGCGATCGGGTCCCAGGCTGGGGCTCTCATCGCGATCGGCGGCAGCGCCGACACGCTCGCCATTCTCCCCCATCTCGGTTTCCGCGCCGCCGGCGCCGCGGCGCTCTACGTGCGGACGCTGCGTCCGCTGCGACTCTTCGACGGCGCCGGGCGCGCCCCGTGGCGGGCGCTGCCCCGGTTCGTCCGGGGCGTGGCGGGGGTACTTGCGGCTCCCGCCCCGGCGGCGCCCGAGTGGCGGGTACGCCGCATCAGCGCCGAGGGTCTCGAGCAGATGGGCGGGGCGCTGCCGGTTTCGGGACACGGCACCACCGCGCTCGAGCGCAGCGCTGCGCTCTTCGCCCACTGGCTCGCCTGCCCGATCGCGCCGATGCGGCTTTATCTTCTGAAGCGTGCCGGTCGAGTGCGGGGATATTTCCTGCTCGCCTCGGCGCCAGCCCAGGTCCGCATCGCGGACTGCTGGGTGGATTCGGAAGAGCCAGCCGACTGGCGCGCGCTGATCGCCTGCGCCGTCGCCGAAGCGAGACTCGACACGCAGGTCGCCGAGGTCGTCGGGTGGGCGAGTGATCCGTTGCACGCAGGCGCCTTCAAGGCGTGCGGATTCCTCGCGAGGGAGGCGACCCCCGTTCAGGTCCGGCCGTCGCGCGGGTCGGCGATGCCGCCAGGGACGCTTCGCGTACAGATGCTGGATAACGACGCCGCGTATCTCCATCGAGGCCGGAACGAGTTCTGGACGTGACGCGGCCGGTCTCGAGCCGCAACTGTGAGGTCTATTCACAGCTCGGGTCAGGCTTCGCTTTACACTCTAGTGTAAAGTCCGGCCCGGTCGGTTTCGGGTTCTGCTCGGCAAGGGGGCGCGTTGATGTCCATCGCGATGCAGCGTCGGAAGCTCCTGATCCTCGAGAACGATCGCGCGCTGAGACGCGATCTCGAGGCGGTGTTCTCCGATCTCGACGTGAACGGATGCGAAACCTCCGAGGCGCTCGCCGCCGTGCGGCGCACCGAGCCCGACGCCGTGCTGTTCGACCTCGGCACCGCGCGCGAGCCGGCGGTGGCCGCGCAGAGCCTGGAGCTGCTGCGCCAGATCCTCAACATCAGCCCGGACACCAAGATCATCGCGATGACCGAGCACGATGCGCGCGAGCTCGCGGTGGCCGCGGTGGGGCTCGGCGCGACCGATTTCTATCACAAGCCGCTCGATGCCGGGGTGCTGTCGATCGTGGTGCGGCGGGCGCTGCGCATCCGTGAGCTCGAGGAGGAGAACTGGCGGCTGCGCGAGCGCACCGGGGCGATGGCCCTCGAGGGCATCCTCGGGGTCAGCGACTCGATGCGGAGCCTGTGCCGCGCGGTCGAGAAGGTCGCCCCGACGAGCGCGTCGGTGCTGTTGCTCGGGGACAGCGGCACCGGCAAGGAGCTCCTGGCCCGCGCGCTGCACCGCCTCTCGGGCCGTTCACACAAGCCCTTCGTCGCCATCAACTGCGCGGCGATTCCCGAGACGCTCCTCGAGAGCGAGCTCTTTGGATACGAGAAGGGCGCCTTCACCGGCGCCGCGAAGCGCACCGCCGGAAAGCTCGAATCGGCCGAGGGCGGCACGGTGTTTCTCGATGAGATCGGCGAGATGCCCCCGTCGCTCCAGGCGAAGCTGCTGCGGGTGGTTCAGGAGCGCACGGTGGAGCGCGTCGGCGGACGCGTGCCGGTGTCCCTGGATTTTCGTCTCGTGTGTGCGACCAACCGCAACCTCGACACCCTGATCGGCAACGGGAGCTTTCGCGATGACCTCTTCTATCGCATCAGCGAGGTGAGCATCCGCGTGCCCCCGCTGCGCGATCGCCAGGGCGACAGTCTCCTGCTCGCCCAGTTCCTGCTGCAGCAGCACTCGGAGCGTTTTGGCAAGCCGACGCGGGGCCTGGCGCCCGATGCCATCCGCGCGATCCAGGCCTATCGCTGGCCGGGGAACGTCCGCGAGCTCGAGAATCGCATCAAGGGCGCGGTCATCATGGCCGAGGGCGCCGTGGTGACCGCGAGCGATATGGGGCTCGAGGATCCGGGTGACGACCCCGAGTACCTCAATCTGCGCACGGCGCGGCAACGCGCCGAGGCGCAGGCGGTACGCCAGTCGCTCGCGGTGGCCAAGGGGAACCTTTCGCGCGCGGCGGAGCTTCTCGGAGTCACCCGGCCGACGCTCTATGACCTGCTCGGCAAGCACGGAATCGACGCCGCGCAGTTCGGGCGGCATGCGACGCAGGCTCCGGAAGCCGCGACAGCCACCGTGGAAGCCGCGGCACCGCCCGGTGACATTGCCGGCGGCGGAGAGTAGCCCGGGGTCCCCGCGAAATTGCGCGTCTTGCCCGATGGCCGGACACTCGCCGGTCCCGGCAAGCGCAATTTCGTGGGGTGGTTACCGGGGTCCCCGCGAAATTGCGCGTCTTGCCCGATGGCCGGACACTCGCCGGTCCCGGCAAGCGCAATTTCGTGGGGTGGTTAGCGGGCGCCCCAGCGCGCTCAGCGCTGCTTGAACTCCTCCGGCGTCAGCTGGTGGCGCGCGAGGAGCTTGTAGAAATCGGTGCGGTTGCGCCGCGCGAGCCGCGCGGCCTGGCTCACGTTGCCGCCGGTGATCTGCAGGATCTGCGAGAGGTAGCTGCGGGTGAACTCGTCGCGCGCCTCGTCGAAGGAGGGCAGCCTTCCTGGCGTGCCGCCGAGTGACTGCTGCACGAGCTCGACCGGAATGATCGGGGTCTGCGACAGCGCCACGTTCTGGCGCACCACGTTCTGCAGCTGGCGGATGTTGCCCGGCCAGTCGGCGGTCGCGAGCAGCTCCACCGCCTCGGGCGCGTAGATCTTGCGCACGCCGCTCTCCTTGGCGATCTGCGCCAGGAAGTGCGCCACCAGGAGCGGTATGTCCTCGCGGCGTCGGTTGAGCGAGGGCATCTCGATGTGCACCACGTTCAGGCGGTAATAGAGATCCTCGCGGAACTGGCCGATCGCCATGAGCTGCTGCAGGTCGCGGTGGGTGGAGGAGATCGCGCGCACGTTGACCGGCACGGCATCGGTGCTGCCGACCGGGCGGATGACGTTCTCCTGCAGCACCCGCAGCAGCTTCACCTGCAGCCGCATCGGCATGTCGCCGATCTCGTCCAGCATCAGCGTGCCGCCGTCGGCGGCCATGAAGAGGCCACGGTGCGCGCGCGTGGCGCCGGTGAACGATCCCTTCTCGTGCCCGAAGAGCTCCGACTCGAGCAGATCCTCCGCCATGGCGCTGCAGTTGATGGCGACGAAGGGCTTGTTGCGCCGGGGGCTGCCCTTATGGATGGCGCGCGCCAGGAGCTCCTTGCCGGTGCCGCTCTCGCCGGTGATCAACACGCGCGCATCGGTTCCGGCGACCATGTGCGCCTGGGCGAGCTTTTCCTCCATGCTGGCGCTGCGCGTGACGATCTCGGCGCGCCAGTCCTCGTCCGAGGCGCCGAATCCCGAGATCCGCAGCGCCTTCTGCACCTGGTCGAGCAGCTCCTGCTTATCGACCGGCTTGGTGAGGAAGCCGAAGGCGCCCATCTGGGTCGCCTGCACCGCGTCCGGGATGGTGCCGTGAGCGGTGAGGATGATGACCTTCAATCCCGGCCAGCGGTTCTGCAGCTCCTTGAGGAGCCCGATGCCGTCCATCTGGTCCATCCGCAGGTCGGTGATCACCAGATCGGGGCGGAAGCGGCTGGAGGCCGAGAGCGCCTGCGCCGCGCTCTCGACCGCTTCGACGTCGTAGCTCTCCGCCCGCAGGCGGATGGTCAGCAGGCGCAGCAGCCCCGGGTCGTCGTCGACCAGGAGAATTCGCGCCTTGCGCTTGCCGGTCTGGTTCAAGACCGCTTCCTTACTGCCCACGGTGATCATCGTCCCGTGCTCCCTGGTTTGCGCTCGTTCAGCGAGCGCTCGATGTTGGCAATGGCGTCGAGCTTGGCGCGCGCCTCCTCGAGCTCCCGGCGCAGCCGGGCGTTCTCGTCCAACTCGGCCTGGAGGCGGTGGTTGGCGTTGGCCATGCGCTGCTGATCGGCCCGCACTGCATCGTTCTGCAGCCTGCGGTTTTCCGACTCCAGCGTCAAATGGTCGTCGATTAGCGATAGCTCGAGAAAGGTGAGGGCCCGCTCGACGGGCAACAGCATCTCCGGGTTGGCCATCAGCTCGCGCAGCAGCCCCTGGGCCCTCGGGAGGTCCGCCACGGGGTGCCCCGGGGTGCCGAGAATCAGCGCCAGTTTCAGCTCCCGGCTCGGGGTCGGCGCCACGTCGTAATCGCGCTGCGCGTTGGCCACGATCTCGGCCTGCTGCGAGGGGGTGCCCTGGACCAGCTTCTGGAGCAGCAGCAGATATTCACCCAACACGGTGGAGCCCGCCGAGGCGGTCTTGATCACCGGCGACGGCGTAGGCGCGCGCTGCCCGAGGCCGAGACTGCTGCAGCCGGCGCCGATGAGCACCGCCGCGGCCGCGAGCGCCCCCCCGGTGGCGCCGCGCCGCGCGCACGGGCGTCCCCGGGGCGCCGCGGTCCGGTTTCTCAGCAGCACCTCAGTCCTTTCAGGCAGCATGGGCGCGCGCCTTCGCCTCACTCTTCACGGGCCGATCACCGCTCGTCGGACGATCCCCGCTCGTCACCCGGATCGGCATGATGATGCGGAAATGCGCGCCGGCGAACTCGCCATCGACGATCTGCACGGTGCCGCCGTGCGCGGCCACGAACTCGAGGACCACCGACAGTCCGATTCCCGTGCCCTTCACCGCCGTGCCGCGCGCCGCGCGCCCGGTGTAGAACGCCTCGAACACGTGCTCGCGATCCTCGCGGGGGATCCCAGGGCCGCTGTCGGCGACATCCAGCACCAGCTGGGCGCCGGCGGCCCGCGCGCGCAGGTGGATGGTACCGCCCTTGGGCGAGTACTTGACGGCGTTCGACACCAGGTTCTCGAGGATCAGGCGAATCTTGCCGCGATCGGCGACGAGCGTCACGTCCTCGACGCGCACGTCGAGGCGCACCCTTTGCGACAACAAAGTGAGCTGCTGGTTCTCCAGAACCTGCTTCACGAGCGGCCGGAGGCGAAACTCGGTGGCCTCGAGGCCGACGCTGGAGGTCTGCCAGGCGCTGAAGGAGAGGAGGTTCTCGATCATGCGCTGCAGCTTGATGCCGTTCTCGCGCAGGATGGCGGTCACCTCGCGCTGGTTGGAATCGAGCTCTCCCACGGCCCCGTCCATCAGGAGCTCCGTGCCCTCGCGGATATTCGCGAGCGGGGTCTTCAGCTCATGCGATATGTGCCGGAGGAACCGATTGCGCTCGTGCGCCAGATCGAGCAGACGCTGCCGCAGCCACTCGAGCTGGCCGCCGAGGCGCTCGAGGTCGTGGGGGCCCGCCACCGCGATCGGGTTGGTGAAGGCGCCCTGGCCGAGCTCGCTGATGGCGCGGTCGAGCTGGCGCAGCGGCCGGCCGACGCCGAGGGTGAGGACGAAGACGGCGACGAGCGCGAGCGGCAGGAGAGGCGCCGTCTGCCACAGGAGGCGATTGCGCGCGTGGAGCGTCCGCGCTTCGAGTGCCGCCACCTCGCTGTCGACCTGGGCATTGCTCTGCTGGGCGACCCGCCCGACGAGCGCCGACAGCTCGGCGAAACGGCTCGAAAGATCGGAGGTCGCCGCGGCGCCGCTGCTCGGCGGAGTGCTCATGACGGTGAAGCGGATATTCCGCTGCAGCTCTCCGAGCTGCTCGAGCGTCTGTGCCGTGTCGGTGGCGGCGTGCAGGCGCAGCTGCTCGCGCGTCGCGCTCAAGAGCTCATCCTGCGTGCGGTAAAGGTCGAGGAGGTTGGATTGTCCGAGCACCTGGTACAGGCGCGCCGTGCGCTCGAGGGAAGCCATCTGGCCGAACAGCTGCTGGCTGGCGCGCGCGCCCGCGACGCCCTGGATCACGATCTTCTGGCCCCGGTCCGCCAGATCACGGATCTGGAGCACCGCGGTCAGGATGGCGATCAAGAGCGGTACGGCGATGAGCGCCAGCCCGACCAGCATCAGGCCGCTCAATGACTTGGGGCGCCACCACCGCATGGGAGGTCATTTTACCGGGGGCGCGCGAGCTAAGCGTCTTGGATTGGCCACGCCGGGCGGCGGCCTTTCGGACGGTGGGCGGGACGCGCTCACCAGGGGTTGCGCAGCAGCCGCTCCTCCCACGCGAGCCCGGTGCGGACGATGGTATCGAGATCGTTGAGGCGCGGCTTCCAGCGAAGCTCCCGGCGGATGCGCTCGGCGCGGGCTACGAGCGCCGGCGGATCTCCGGGGCGGCGCGGCTCCTCGCGCACCTTGAGGGGCTTGCCCGACACCCGCTCGACGCTGGCGAGAACCTGCCGCACGCTGTAACCGTGTCCGTAGCCGACGTTCAGCGTGGTCGAGCCGCCCCCCGCGCGCAGGTACTGGAGGGCGTCGAGGTGCGCGGCCGCCAGATCCTCGACGTGAATGTAGTCGCGGACGCCCGTGCCATCGGGCGTCGGATAGTCGGTGCCGAAGATCGCGACCTCGGCTCGCTTGCCGACCGCCGCCTCGCAGGCGACCTTGATGAGCAGCGTCGCATTCGGGGTCGCCTGGCCGATGCGGCCGCCGGAATCCGAGCCCGCCACGTTGAAGTAGCGCAGCGACACGTAGCGAAGCGGCGAGGCTTCGGCCACGGCCGCGAGCATCCACTCCGACATGAGCTTGGAGGAGCCGTAGGGATTGATGGGCGAGGTCGGGGTGTCCTCGGCGGCCACGCCTGCGGCCGGGATGCCGTAGACCGCCGCGGTGGAGGAAAACACGAAGTGCCGCACCTCGCCCTCGAGGCAGCACTGAAGGAGCGAGCGGGTCGCGCAGGTGTTGTTGAGATAGTACTTGAGCGGATCGCCCACCGACTCCGGCACGACGGTGCAGGCGGCGAAATGCATCACCGTGTCGACGCCATGCGCGTCGAGCGCGGCGCGCACGGTGTCGCGGTCGCCGACGTTGCCGACCACGAGCGGTACATCGAGCACCGCTTGCCTGAACCCGCGCGAGAGATCGTCGAGAGCCACCACCCGCTCGGCGCGCGCGCGCAGCTGCAACGCCACGTGACTGCCGATGTAGCCTGCGCCGCCGGTGATTAATATGGCGCCGTGCTTCATGAGGGAGCGATGATAAACAAAACCCGCGGCAGCGACCTGCAGCCTTTCTCCGGGCTGACACCCGAGGTGGTGCTCGATGCCGCCGCCGCGTTCGGGCTCGCGCCGGACGGGCGGCTGTTCGCCCTCAACAGCTACGAGAACCGCGTCTACCAGCTCGGCGCCGGCGAGGGGCAGCTGGTGCTCAAGTTCTATCGGCCGCGCCGCTGGACGGATGCGCAGATCGTCGAGGAGCATCAATTCACCGCCGAGCTCGCGGCCGCCGAGCTCGCCGTGGCGGCGCCGCTCGCGATCGGCGGGGAGACGCTGCTGCGCTATCACGAATTTCGATTTGCGGCCTTCCCGTGGATGCGCGGTCGCTCGCCCGAGCTCGATGCGCCCGAGGCGCGGCAGATCCTCGGCCGCAGCGTCGCGCGGCTTCACCAGGTCGGCGCCGTGCAGCCCTTCGCGGCGCGACCGCGTATCGGCATCGAGCGGCTCGGGTGGGAGGCGCGCTCACAGGTGCTCGCGAGCGAGCTGCTGCCGGATGCGTTGCGCGAACGCTATGTGACCGTGAGCGGCGCGCTGCTCGAGCGCGTGAGCGAAGCGTTCACCGCCGCGGCGGGCGTGCGCGAGATCCGCCTGCACGGCGATTGCCACCTCGGGAACCTGCTCTGGAACGAGCACGGGCCGGTGTTCGTCGACCTGGATGATTGCGCGAGCGGTGTGCGGGCGCAGGACCTGTGGATGATGCTGGCGGGCTCGCCCGCCGAGCAGCAGCGCCAGTGGGGCGAGCTGCTCGAGGGCTACCGCCAGTTTGCCGACTTCGATTTCGCCGAGGTGCGCCTCATCGAGCCCCTGCGGGCCCTGCGTATGCTCCACCATGCTGCGTGGGTGGCGCACCGGTGGCGCGATCCGGCCTTTCCGCGCGCCTTCCCGTGGGCAGCCGAGCCGCGCTACTGGGAGGGGTACCTGCAGGATCTGCTCGAGCAGATCGCCGTCATCGACGAGCCCCCGCTGCTGCGCCAGTAGGGACGGCGGAGTCGATCGTCGACGTGCGCACGGGCAGGCAGACGCGCTATTGTCCGGCAGGGCGCGCCCGGGGTAGGGGAGCGGGACCCGCGAAGTCTGAAGACACCGCCATGCGACCGTTCGCGAGAAGTAGAAGACTGCGGTGCAGCGCCGCGGCGCTCGGCGCCGTGGCGATCCTCGGCGCGTGCAGCTCGGGCGAGACGCCGGGTGCGGCCGCCTCCGCCGCCCGCCCCAGCCAGGCCGCCCAGCGCAAGAGCCTGCCGTCGAATGTCCTGTCGCCCGACATGGTGAGCGCGGTGAGCGCCGGAGGCACCGGGGCGCCGGCGGTACAGGTGAAATTCGAGCTGCGCCAGCGCCCGGGTGTCGCGCAACCGGTCGACATCGACCTCGCGATCGTGCCCGCCTCCGGCGCCCTCGACCGGGTCTCCGGCAAGGTCGAGGTCGGGGACGGGCTCGAGCTCGTCGCCGGCGGCGAGATCCCGCCCACCGAGCGCCCCGTGGAGGGCGTTCCGATCCTCCACAGCATCAAGGTCCTGCCAAAGAAGGACGGGATCTTCACGGTCAGCGCCGTCCTCGGTGTGGATGCCGCCGGCGAATCCTCGAGTCAGACCTTCTCGATACCGGTCATCGTGGGGGCGGGTCTCCCCGAGCAGCCGGCCAAGCCCGCCGCGAAGCGCTCCACCGCCCGTTAGGGCTGCGCGAGAGAACCGGGAGGGGCTTCACGGGGAAGTCGCCAACGCCCTCGTATGATGGTCCTCGGGTTCTGTCTCTTGCGTTATGTCAAACCCCCAGAACGTGCGGACGGTCGCCGATTCGCCGGAGGCAGCTCCTGGCGCGACCACCACGTTCGTGCGGGCTGACCCGCGCCCCTCAGCCGAGGGCTACGCGGACCTGCATCCGCAGCTGCGCGCACAGCTGCGGGAGCTCCAGCTGCGCACCGGCACCGCCACTCCCGACGTCGGGCTGCTGCTGCGCCTGGTGAACGAGCATTACCAGCGCATCGAGACCGAGCGGCGCGGCATCGCCGAGTCCATGCGCTTGATGGCGGACGAGGCGCGAGCGCTCGAGCACACGGCGCGCGAGCAAGGCTCCGAGCACCTGCAGGTCATCCTCGATCACATCAAGGACGTCGTGCTCTCGGTCGAGGAGGACGGCACGCTGCGCACCTTCAATCCCACCGGCGAGCGCGTGTTCGGCTATACCGAAGCGGAAGTCGTCGGACAGCGCATCGAGCTGCTGATCCCCGAGATCACCATCGCCGAGAGCGAGACGGTCCCGGAGGCGCTGCAGCGCCTCGCCGCGAGCACCGGCGACACCGCGCTGGACCTGGCCGGGCGGGAGCTCTGGGCACGGCGCAAGGACGGGGAGAGCTTCCCGGCTGAGATCGCCGTCAGCAAGGCGCCGCTCGCGCGGCGCGAGATGTTCGTGCTGTGCCTGCGCAATGTCACCGAGCGGCGCGAGTCCGAGCAGGCGATGCGCGAGAGCGCCGCACGCTATCGCCTCCTGGTCGACCACGCCCCCGAGGCGATCGTGGTGCTGGACGTGGACACCGGGCGCTTCATGGACGCGAACGACAAGGCCCAGAAGCTCTTCGGTCTCGACCGCGCGAAGCTGCTCGAGGTCGGCCCCGTCACCTTGAGCCCGCCGTACCAGCCCGATGGCGGCGCTTCCGAGCAGCGCGCGCGCGCCTACATCCAGCAGGCGTTGGAGGGCGAGACGCCGGCCTTCGAGTGGACGCACCTCGACGGGCCCGGACGCGAGATCATCTGCGAGGTGCGCCTCGCGCGGCTGCCGAGCGGCAAACGCCGGCTGGTGCGCGGCAGCATCGCCGACATCTCCGAGCGCAAGCGCGCCGAGCGCATGGCCAGCGCCGAGCACAGAGTGTTCGAGCAGGTGACCCGCAACGCCCCGCTCCCCGAGGTGCTGGCGTCGATCACGCGGCTGGTCGAGTCGGCCGCCCCCGGCACCGCCGCCTCGGTGGCGATGCTGGCCGAGGACGGCCACGCCTTCGCCTGCTCGGTGGCGCCGCAGCTTCCGGAGGCGCTGCGCACGGCGCTCGAGCGCTCGAGCATCGGCATCCGCTGCGGCTCCTGCGCGGCGGCGGTGTACCTCGGGCGCCAGGTGCTGGTGGCCGATCTCGGCAAGGATCCCTTCTGGCTCGAGCACCGCGAGCTCGCCCTCGGCGCGGGGCTGCGCGCGGCCTGGTCGACACCCATCCAGGCGGCCGGCGGGAAGCTCCTGGGCTCGCTCGGGGTGTACCGTTGCGAGCCGGGACTTCCGACGGCCGGCGAGTCGCAGATCATGGCGCGTGCCGCGCAGCTCGCGCGCATCGCGATCGAGCGGCGCCTCGCGGAGGAGGCGCTGCGCGGGAGCGAAGCGAAGTTTCGCGGCCTCTTCGAGAGCATCGCGGAGGGCGTCTACCAGAGCCGGCGGGACGGGCGGATGATGTCGGTCAACCCGGCCTTCGTCGACATGCTCGGCTACCGCACCGCCGAGGAGCTGTACGCGCTGCCGAGCGTGGAGGCGCTCTACTGGGATCCCGCCGATCGCGCCGAGTTCGTCCGCCGGGTCGAGTCTGAAGGGGAGATCCGCGCCGCGGAGTTCCTCATGCGCCGGCGCGACGGGCAGCAGCTCGTGATCCTGGAGAACGCGCGCCTCATGCGCGACGGCGCCGGCCGCATCCTGGGCTACGAGGGCTCGATCACCAACATCACCGAGCGCAAGCGCGCCGAGCAGGCGATCTTCGCCGAGAAGGAGCGCGCCCAGGTGACGCTGCAGTCGATCGGCGATGCCGTGATCAGCACCGACGCCGAGGGACGCATCGAGTACATCAACCCGGTCGCCGAGCGCCTCACGGCCTGGAGCCTCGCGGAGGCTCGTGGCCAGCCGATCGGGACGGTGCTGAGGCTCGTCAACGAGCTCACCCGCGAGCCCGTCGAGAGCTCCCTCACCGGCGCGCTGGGGCGCGGCGGCGTCGGTGGCCCGACCGATCACTCGGTGCTCATCACGCGCACCGGAAACGAGGTCGCCATCCAGGAGTCCGCTGCGCCGATCTGCGACCGCGCGGGCCGGGTGATGGGCGCGGTGATGGTGTTCCACGACGTCACCAAGGAGCGGCGTCTGAAGCGCGCGCTCGCCTGGCAGGCGGGTCACGACGCGCTCACCGGGCTCATCAACCGGCGCGAGTTCGACAATCGCCTGCACGCGGCGCTGCTCTCCGCGCAGCGTGGCGAAGGCTCCTACGCGCTGCTGTACATCGATCTCGACCAATTCAAGGTGGTCAACGACACCTGCGGCCACCAGGCGGGCGACCGGCTGCTGCGCGATGTGACGGGGCTCCTGCAGAGCCGGGTGCGGGCTTCGGACACCATCGCGCGCCTCGGCGGCGATGAGTTCGGGGTGTTGCTCGAGGGCTGTACGCTCGAGCAGGCGTGCCGGATCGCCGAGGCCGCGCGTCAGGCGATCCGCGACTTCCGCTTCAACTGGGGCTCGAGCACGATGTCGGTGGGTGCGAGCATCGGCATCGTGCAGATCTGCGCCGAGACCGAGAACGTCGCTCACGTCATGAGCGCCGCCGACATCGCCTGTTATGCCGCCAAGGACGCCGGGCGCAACCGCATTCATGTCTACCAGGCGGACGGCGTCTCCGACCGACACCGCGAGATGAAGTGGGTGGCGCGCGTGACGCGCGCCGCGGACGACAACCGGCTCGAGCTCTTCTTCCAGCCGATCGTCTCGCTCGGCTCACCCGGCAGCCGCGGCTTTCACGAGCTGACCGTGCGGCTGCGCGACGAGGGCGGGGAGCTGGTGCCGCCCTCCGAGCTCATCCCCGCCGCGGAGCGCTACAACGTCATGTCCGTGCTCGATCGCTGGGTGGTCGGACAGGCGATGACGCGGCTCGTGGAGCGCCAGCGCCGCGGCCATCCGCTGCCCCTCCTGGCGGTGAAGCTCTCCGGCACTTCCGTGAGCGAGCAGTCGTTCGTGGATTTCGTTCTGCACGGCCTCGCGGACCCGGCGATCGCCGCCGCGCTGTGCTTCGAGATCACCGAGACCGCCGCCGTCAACAGCGTCTCGAACGCCCGCTATCTCATGGGCGAGCTCAGGCGGCGCGGCTGCAAATTCGCGCTCGGTGACTTCGGCACGGGCGTGTCCTCGTTCGTGTACCTGAAGACGCTCCCGGTGGATTTCCTCAAGATCGACCGCCAGTTCATCAGTCACATCGCGGACGATCCGGTCAACCGCAGCATGGTCGAGGCCATCGGCAAGGTCGGCCGGGCGCTAGGGATCGCCACCATCGCCGAATGCGTGGAGACCGAGACGGTGCTCGCGGAGCTCAAGCGCATCGGCGTCGACTTCGCGCAGGGAATCTTTCTCGCGCATCCGCTGCCGATCGCGCAGCTGCCGAAGTAGGCGCGGCGCGGGGAACGGCTCCCCGGGCCCCCGCGGCACGGCCGGCGAGCTGCCGCAAACGACCCCACGCGCTGTCCGACTGTGCATGGTGCGCTCGCGGGCCCATGCGTAGAATGCGCGCTCCTTCGCTGCCAGGGAATTCATAGGTGGACCACGCTCTTCACACGCCGGACGCGCGGCGTCGCCGGCGCCGCGCGATCGGCTGCCTCCTGTCTCTCAACGCCGCTGCGATCGGCGCACCCGCTTTCGTGTCCGTCGCGGCGCCGGCCCCGCCGCCGGGCGAGTCCCCCGAGGTCGTGGCGACGCGGCTGCGCGATGCGGCGCTCGCCGGCCATACACTCGCCTACGAGTGGGTGGGCGAGCTCACCACGCGCTTCGGTCCGCGTCCGGCGGGCTCGACGAACGAGCATCAGGCCGCCGAGTGGGCGGCCGCGCGCTTTCGCGAGCTCGGCTTCGAGAATGTGGCGGTGCAGAGCTTCCCCGTAACCGCCTGGGTCCGCGGCACCGAGAGCGGTGAGATCACCTCCCCGAGCGTGCAGCCGCTCGTGATCGCCGCGCTCGGCGAGTCCCCGCCGACGCCGCTCGCGGGCCTCGAGGGCGAGGTCGCCCTCTTCCCGAGCTTCGATGCGCTCAAGGCCGCGCCGCCGGGTTCGCTCGCGGGCAAGGTCGCGATGGTGACGCGTCGGATGGTGCGAACGCAGGACGGGGCGGGTTACGGCGCGGCGGTGGTGGCGCGCGCCGACGGGCCGGGCGAGGCGGAACGGCGCGGCGCGCTCGCGTTTCTCGTGCGCTCGGTGGGCACCGACAGCCACCGCCTGGCGCACACCGGCGCGACGCGCTACGTCGGCGGGCGGGTGCCGGTCCCCTCGTTTGCGCTCAGCAACCCCGACGCCGACCAGATCGAGCGCTTGGCGTCTCTCGGAAAGCCGGTGCGCGTGCGGCTCTTCTCGAGCGCCTCTTACGTCCAGGATGCTCGTTCGCAGAATGTCATCGCCGAGGTGCGCGGCCGCGAGCGGCCGGAGGAGATCGTCCTCCTTGGCGCGCACATGGACAGCTGGGACCAGGGCACGGGCGCTATCGACGACGGCACCGGCATGGCCATCATCGTCGCGGCGGCGAAGCTCATCCGCGATGTCCCGCATCGGCCGCGCCGTACGGTGCGCGTGGTGCTGTTCGGCTCGGAGGAGGTCACCCAGCCGGCGCCGCCTGGAGGCGCCTTCGGCGGCCACGCCTACGTCGACGGGCACCGGTCGGAGCTCGCGACACACGTGCTCGCGGGCGAGAGTGACACGGGTGCCGACCGGGTCTATCGCGTGGGGCTGCCTCAGGCCGTCTTGGCTAGCGACTTCGCGCGGACGGCGTTGCGCGTGCTGATGCCGGTCGGCGTGATCGGCGCCGCCTACCCGCCGACCGAGGCCGGGACCGACGTCGGCCCGTCGGTGGAGGCGGGAGTTCCCTCCTTCACGCTCAGCCAGGACGCGAGCCGCTACTTCGAGATCCATCACACCCCCGACGACACGCTCGACAAGATCGACAGGTCGCAACTCGACCAGAACGTCGCCGCGTGGGCGGCGCTCGTGTGGCTCGCGGCCGACAGCGATGTCGACTTCCGCGCCCGGCCCGGGACGGCGCCGCGGGAGCCGCTGAGGTAAGCTCCGTCGCATGAGCGACCCGCTGCTCACCTCAAGCGCCGATGGCGTCCGGGAGATGCGCCTCAATCGTCCCGAGAAGCGCAACGCCATCACCTACGCCATGTACGAGGCGCTCTATCGCGGCCTCACCGGGGCGCAGGCGGACGAGACGGTGCGGGTAGTGCTGCTCACGGGCGAGGGGGCCGGGTTCTGTGCTGGAAACGACCTCAATGATTTTCTGAACGGGCCGGAGTTCAGCAGCGAGCACCCGGTGATGGGGTTTCTGCACACCCTGGCGACGTTCGGGAAGCCGCTGGTGGCGGGGGTGCACGGGCAGGCGGTCGGCATCGGCGTCACCATGCTGCTGCATTGCGACCTCATCGTCGCCTCACGCACCGCGCAGCTGTCGATGCCGTTCGTCAAGCTGGGACTGGTGCCGGAAGCCGCGAGCTCGCTGCTGTTGCCGCGGCTCGTGGGCCCGCAGCGGGCCGCGGAGCTCCTCCTCCTCGGAGAGCCCTTCGATGCCGCCACGGCCTTCAGTCTCGGGCTCGTCAATCGCGTGGTCGAGGACGCGTCGCTCCTTTCCGAGGCCCGGAAGCTCGCGCTCGAGGTGGCGCGGCAGCCGCAGGGTGCGCTCCTCGAGACGCGTCGCCTGCTGCGCGGCGAGCCTGATCAGATCCGGGCGCGGATCGACGCGGAGGCGCGCATCTTCGGCGCGCAGCTGCGCTCGGAGGAGTTTCGAACGGCCATCAGCGCCTTCCTCGCCCGGGGACGCGCGGCCCCGTAGGCACGGCCGCCGGAGGGAAGAAAAACGATGCCGGCGTACAGTCTGGAAGGCCTCGTTCCGGTCGTCGACCCGACGGCGTTCGTGCACCCGCAGGCGGTGCTCATCGGCGATTGCCTGGTAGGAGCGGGCTGCTATGTCGGCCCCGGCGCGACGCTCCGGGGCGACTTCGGGCGCATCATCCTCGGCCCGGGCTCGAACGTGCAGGACGGCTGCGTGCTGCACTCCTTTCCCGGCAGGCAGACGCGGCTCGAAGAGGACGCGCACATCGGCCACGGGGCGGTCCTTCACGGGTGCACCATACGCCGCGGCGTGCTCGTCGGCATCGGCGCGATCGTCATGGACGACGCGGTGGTGGAGGAGGAGGCTTTTGTTGGCGCCGCGAGCTTCGTCCCCGCGGGCTTCGTCGTGCCGGCCCGGACGCTCGTGCTGGGCGTGCCGGCGCGGGTCGTGCGCGACCTCAAGCCCGAGGAGCTCGCGTGGAAGGTGGCGGGGACACGCGAGTATCAGGAGCTCGCGGTGCGCTGCCGCGCGAGTCTCAAGGAATGTGCGCCACTCGGTGCGCCCGCGGCTGACCGCCCGACGATGGGCGCCACCGGCACCGTGCCGCTGCATACCATCGAGCGCAAGTGAGACGCGGAGCGCGCCTGCGGCGCGCGCGGCGCGCGCCCCCGACGCGCGGGACGTCAGTCCGGCACCGGGGGATCGGCGGCATCGGGGTTGATCACCCCGAAGAGCGCCGGGATGCGGGAGTAGAAGAGTCGTACCTTCGCCTCACTGAGCAGCGCGAGGAGCCTGTTGGCTTCCTCCTCGGTGACGATGAACTCCACCTCGACGGTGAGCGTACCGGCGAGCTCGAAGAAATGACTCTCGTGCAGCACGTGGTGGCGTCCGAAGCCGGCCATGGCGCGGAACGCGGAGCCGCCGCGGATGCCGAGCTCATTAGCTCTCTCGAGCAGCCACTCCCACACCAGCCGCCCGTGATGGCGCTGACCTTCGTGAACGTAGAACCGCAGCAGTGAGCCCTGCATGGGGAAGCTCCCCCTAGTTGACCGCGGTCGGTCAGCCGCGGATCCAGACGACGGTGCCGATGCCGGCGAACGTCATGACGATCGAGCCGATGAGGTGCGCGCCCGCCGCGCCGAGGGCCCACGGTGCCCGTCCCTGCTGCATGAGCGTCACGACTTCCGCCGAGAACGTGGAGAACGTCGTGAGTCCCCCGCAAAAGCCGGTGATGACGAACAAGCGCCATTCGGGCGCGAGCGCCGAGTAAGTCCCGAAGAAGGCCACCGCCATCCCGACCACGTAGCCGCCGATCAGGTTGGCGGCCAGCGTCCCCGGCGGAATGGCGGGAAGGTACGCATTCAGCTTCAGCCCCAACCACCACCGCAGGAGCGCCCCGAGTGCGCCGCCTAAACCGATGGCGAGGATCGCTTTCCACATGAGGAGGCCTTCTACCCCAGGACGCGAGCGCCGCGCAACGGTTCGAGTATGCTCACGCCCTCGTACGTTCGCTCGCGCCGGGCGTGGAGAGAACACGATGCGCACCGCGCTGGTACCCGCACTGAGCGCCGCCCTCATCGCCGCAGCGCTCGCCGCCTGCTCGCAGCAGTCCCGGCAGAACGCCGCTGACGAGCGGCTGCGGGCCATCTACACCAGCGAGTGGAAATGGCGCACCGATCAGCTGCCGGACACCGAGGACAGTTCCCGCCCCGTGGCCGATCGCCTGCCGAAAGTGGACCCGGCGACCCAGGAGATGCGGCTCAGATACTGGGAAGACGTGCTGCATAGGCTCGACGCCATTCCGCGGGCGGGCCTCTCGGCAAAGGAGCAGGTCAACTACGACGTCTACCGCGCGCAGATCGCGACGCTGATCGCGAACCAGCGCTTCCGCGACTTCGAGATGCCGGCAAATTCCGACACCACGTTCTGGACCGATCTCGGCTACACCGCGCGCCGGCCGTTCCGCCACCGGGTGGACTACGAGCACTGGATCGCGCAGATGCGCGATGTCCCGCGCTACTTCCACGAGCAGATGGACGAGATGCGCGCCGGGATGAAGCGCGGGTTCACTCCGCCGCGCATCACGATGGCGGGACGGGACGGCTCCATCACCGCGGTCACGGACGCGGCCCCCGAGCCGAGTCTCTTCTACGCCCCCTTCAAGGACATGCCGGGCGTACCCGCCGCGAGGCAGGCGACACTGCGCGCCGAGGCCGTGAAGACCATCCGCGAGGTGGTGCAGCCGGCGTATGTGGAGCTGCTGAAGTTCATGCGCACCGAGTACGTGCCCGGGATGCGCACGACGCTCGCGGCCGCGGACCTCCCGGACGGGCGCAACTACTACCGCGCCAAGATCCGCGAGTTCACGACCCTCGACATGGATCCCGACGAAATCCACCGGCTCGGCGTCGCCGAAGTGGGGCGGCTGCACGAGGCGATGCTCGCGACCATGCGCGAGACCGGCTTCAGCGGCGATTTCGCGGCGTTCCTCAAGTTTCTGCGCACCGATCCGCGCTTCTACGCCCGTTCGCCCGAGGAGCTCTTGATGCGGGCGGCGTGGATCGCCAAGCGCTTCGATGGCAAGGCGGGGCAGTTCTTCGGCTACCTGCCGCGCGCGCGCTTCGCCATCAAGCCGGTGCCCGAGGACCTCGCGGCGTTCTACACGGCGGGACGCGGGGGACCGGGCGTCTACCTTCTCAACACCTATGACCTCCCGAGCCGCCCGCTGTACAACCTCACCGCGCTCACGCTGCACGAGTCGGCGCCCGGGCACGCCTTTCAGATGCCGATTGCCATGGAGCACAAGGATCAGCCGATGTTCCGCCAGCTCACCTATATCTCGGCCTACGGCGAGGGCTGGGCGCTCTACTGCGAGCAGCTCGGTCTCGAGATGGGGATGTACGAGAGCGCTTACGAGCGCTTCGGCATGCTCGGCTACCAGATCTGGCGCGCCGCGCGGCTGGTGGTCGACACCGGCGTCCATGCACAGGGCTGGACGCGCGAGCAGGCGATGGATTACCTCAAGCAGTACACCGCGCTCCCCGAGCACGAGATCGCCACCGAGGTGGACCGATATATCGCCTGGCCGGGCCAGGCGCTTTCCTACTACCTCGGCGAGCGGACCCTGCTCGAGGCGCGCTCGCGCGCCGAGAAAGCCCTCGGCGACCGCTTCAACGTGCGCGCGTTTCACGATGCGGTGCTCGAGCTCGGATCCGTGCCCTTGCCGGTGCTCGAGACGCAGATCGACCGCTTCATCGCCGGCGGCGGCCGCGGGCCCTACCCGGACATGGAGTAGAGGACCTGCAGTAGAGAGGCTGACGTGAGAGGCTGACGTGGAGTCGAACGCCGCGAAGGGGTTACCATGCGCCGTTCACTCCCCCTCTCGCAAAAGGAGTTTGTCATGAGACGTTCGACGTGGTTCGTGGTGATCGGCGCGGCGCTCGCGCTCCTTGCCGGGCAGGCCGCCTTCGCTCAGGCTTCGCAGCCGAGCAGCCAGCAGGAAAAGATGACGACCTGCAGTGCGGATGCGAAGGCGAAGGGACTGATGGGCGCCGAGCGCAAGGCGTTCATGAAGAATTGTCTCTCCGAGAAGGGCGCGGAGGCCACAGCAGGCGCCATCACCAGCGCGACCGGTACCTCGGGCTCGGCCGCCCCGAGGGCCAATAGCCAAACGGAGAAGATGAAGAGCTGCAACGCGGACGCCAAGACCAAGGGACTGAAGGGTACCGAGCGCAAGGCGTTCATGAAGAGCTGCCTGAGCGGCAGCGCAGCTCACTAGCAGCGCCCGCCGAACCCGGCGACACCTGCTCCGCGCGCGCGCTCGGACCGCGAGCCAACGGTGCCGCCGGATTTCGGCCGAGAGCGTGAGCGACCCAGCGCCATTCTTCGCCGAGGGCGGTTGCACCTGCCGGGCGGTGCGCTTCTCGCTCGCGAGCACGCCGCTCATCGTGCACTGTTGTCACTGCCGGTGGTGCCAGCGCGAGAGCGGCGCCTCCTTTGCGCTCAACGCCGTCATCGAGGCCGAGCGCGTGAGGCTCCTCAAGGGGAGTCCGGTGCTCGTGATGACGCCGAGCGCGAGCGGCAAGGGCCAGAGGATCGCCCGCTGTGCCGATTGCCACATCGCGCTCTGGAGCCACTACGCCGGTGCGGGCCATGCCTTGCGCTTCGTGCGAGTGGGCACGCTCGATGACCCGGATCGCCTCCCGCCCGACATTCACATCTACACCGAGTCGAAGCAGCCCTGGGTGGCGATCCCGGCGGGAGCGCGAGCGGTGCCCCAGTACTACAGGCGGAGCGAAGTCTGGAGCGCCGAGAGTCTCGCGCGCCGGGAGAGGCTCCTCGGAACGAAGGGTTGAAGGGCGGGCGGGGAGAGTTCCTCACCCGGGGGGTTCGGCGTCCCGCCTGATATAGATATATTGCATATCGGAGGGGCAAAATACCATTATTCCTTGGGTGCCGTTCCTTCCTAGAATCTCCGCTGGCACGCCCCTTGAGGTCTTTAGGGGCTTTAGGCCGCGGATGCTGACTCAAGCCTACCCATATCCCTTCGCGGGTCGACCGCTGCCCTGTCTCGTGGGCGGCGAGCTCGTGAGCCACGGACGGACATTCGAGAACATTTCCCCGGTCAATGGCGCCCTCCTGGCCACCGTCACCGAGGCCGACGCCGCGCTGGTGGATCGCGCGGTTCGGGCGGCGCGCGCGGCGCTGCGCGGGCCGTGGGGACGGCTGTCGACGGCCGAGCGCTGCAACCTGTTGCGCAAGGTGGCCGAGCGGATCGAGCAGCGCTTCGACGAATTCGTGAGCGCCGAGATCGCCGACACCGGCAAGACGCTCGAGCAGGCGCGCTCGCTCGACATTGCCCGCGGCGCGGCGAACTTCCGCGCCTATGCGGACCTGGCCACGGCGCGCGGCTCCGAATGCTTCGAGATGGCGACGCCCGACGGCCGGGGTGCGCTCAACTACTCGGTGCACAAGCCCGTCGGCGTGGTGGCGGTGATTGCGCCCTGGAACATGCCGTTCCTGCTCATGACCTGGAAGGTCGCCCCCGCACTCGCATGCGGCAATGCCGTGGTGGCAAAGCCCTCGGAGGAGACGCCGTCCTCGGCCGCGCTACTCGCCGAGGTCATGCAGGAAGTCGGCGTGCCCCCCGGCGTGTTCAACCTGGTGCATGGCTTCGGCCCGGGATCCGCGGGCGAGGCGCTCGTGAGTCATCCGGACGTCAATGCCATCGCCTTCACCGGCGAGTCCGCCACCGGTGCGGCCATCATGAGAAGCGCCGCCGATTCGGTGAAGGCGCTGTCCTTCGAGCTCGGCGGCAAGAACGCCGCCCTGGTGTTTGCCGATGCCGACTTCGAGGCCGCCGTCAGCGGCACTATGCGCTCGGTGTTCTCCAACTGCGGACAGGTGTGCCTGTGCTCGGAGCGCGTCTACGTCGAGCGTCCGATGCATGCGCGCTTCGTGGACGAGCTTGCGCGGGGCGCGCGGCGCTTGAAGATCGGCGGACCCTACGAGGGCGCGGACCTGGGCCCGCTCATCTCGCGCGCCCATCGCGAGAAGGTGCTGTCCTACTACCGGCTGGCGCGCGAAGAGCACGGTGAGATCGTCTGCGGCGGCGGCGTGCCGGCCTTCGGCGACGAGCGCGACGGCGGCGCCTTCATCGAGCCCACCATCGTCACCGGGCTCGCCGAAGACGCGCGCTGCGTCAAGGAGGAGATCTTCGGTCCCATCTGCCACGTGGCGCCGTTCGATTCCGAGGAACAGGCGGTACAGATGGCGAACGCCACCCGCTATGGGCTCACCGCCGCCGTGTGGACTTCAAACCTGCAGCGCGCCCACCGCGTAGCGCGGCAGATGGAAGTCGGCATGGTCTGGGTGAACGATTGGTATCTGCGCGATCTACGCACGCCGTTCGGAGGCGTGAAGCTCTCTGGTCTCGGCCGCGAGGGCGGGATGCATTCGCTCGCGTTCTTCTCCGCGCCCATGAACATCTGCGTAAAACTATGAGCCCCGACAGCGCCGTGGTGCCCGGCAAGGCGCGCCCGCGCGGCAGCTTTCCGCACTTTCGCCGCGCCGGCGACTTCATCTTCGTCTCGGGCACGAGCGCGCGCCGCGCCGACGATTCCATCGCCGGGGCGGAGGTGGGGCCCGGCGGTCGCCCGGCGCTCAACATTCGCCGGCAGACGCGCGCGGTGCTCGAGAACATCCGCGACATCCTCGCCGCCGCCGGTGCGCGCCTCGCCGACGTCGTCGAAGTGAGCACGTTTCTCGTCAACATGGCCGACTTCGACGGCTACAACGAGGTCTACAGCGAATTCTTCGGCTTTGAGGGCCCGGCGCGCACCACCGTGGCGGTCAGCGCGCTGCCCCACCCGCAGCTGCTGATCGAGATCAAGGCGGTTGCCTATCGCCCGGGAGGCGCGGCGCGCATTGCGACGCCTGCGAGCCCCGGCTCCGGAGGCGTGACATGCGCATGATCGACATTCATACGCACTTCCTGCCGCGCACCTGGCCGGATCTGGCCGCGCGCTTCGGCACCCCGGACTGGCCGTGGCTTAAGCACTCAGGAAGCGGCCGCGCCATGCTCATGGTCGGGGACGAGGAATTCCGTCCGGTGACTTCGGCCTGTTGGGACGCGGCCGTGCGGCTCGAGGCCATGGACCGCGACGGCGTCGATGTGCAGATCATGTGCGCCACCCCGCTCCTCTTCTTCTATCATCGTCCCGCGGCGCAGGCGCTCGAGTGCGCCCGCCTGTTCAACGATGCCGGGCGCGAGATCTGCGAGCGTGCCCCGCGGCGGCTGAAGTCGCTCTGCCAGGTGCCGCTGCAGGACACGGACCTCGCCTGCCGGGAGCTCACCCGCGCAATGGCCGATGGACACGTCGGGGTGCACATCGGCAACCACGTGGGCACGCGCGACCTGAACGACGAGGGACTCATCACTTTCCTCGAGCACTGCGCCGGCGAGGGAGCGGCGGTATTCGTGCATCCCTGGGACATGATGGCGCCGGAGCGCATGTCCCGCTATCAGCTTCCGTGGCTGGTCGCGATGCCGGCGGAAACGCAGCTCTCGATCCTGTGGCTGATCCTGTCGGGCGCCCTCGAGCGCTTGCCGCGCTCGCTCAAGCTCTGCTTCGCGCACGGCGGCGGCAGCTTTCCCTACCTCCTGGGTCGCGTCGACAACGCCTGGCGCAACCGCGACATCGTGCGCGAGGACTGCCCGCGTCTGCCGTCCTCCTATGTCGATCGCTTCTACGTCGACGCCGCGGTCTTCAGCGGCGATGCGCTCGAGCTCCTGGTGAAGACCATGGGCGAGGACCGCGTCATGCTCGGTTCCGACTATCCCTTCCCGCTCGGTGAGCAGCAGGTCGGGAGCCTGATCCGCTCGCAGGCCACGCTGCCGGCGGCGGCGAGGGAGAAGCTGCTGCACCAGAACGCCGCCGACTTCTTCGGTGTCGATGCGCCGCGGGCCGCGATGCGCACCGCGGCGCTTCTGAGCGCCTGAGGGACCGAAGCTTTTCGTCCGCGCGGCCTCCCTTCCCGCACGCGCCCCTTGGCGCGCCGGCGGACCCGGTATGATCGGCGGCGGTTCCGACATCCGAGAGAGCGCGCTGCATGAGCTCGGCACGACTCGAGCGCTGGATCGAGCGCAAGTTCCGCCTGCGTCACGTCGAGCTGGTCGCCGAGCTGTATGACTCTCGCAGCATCCTCAAAGCTGCGCGCCGGCTGAACCTGACGCAGCCGACCCTCAGCAAGGCGCTGCAGGACGTCGAGGCGACCCTCGGCCTCACGCTCTTCGAGCGCACCAACCGCGGGCTCTCGCCGACCGCGTACGGGGAGATCTTCGCGCGGCACGCGAAAATCGTGCTCGCGCAGCTGCGGCACGCGGCCGAGGAGCTCGAGAGCCTGCGCGTCGGCTACAGCGGCAAGGTCACGGTGGGGACGCTCCTCGCCGCTTCCGCCAGCATCCTGCCGGATGCGATTGCGCGCCTGAAGAAGGAGCGGCCCGGGGTGACGGTCAGCGTCGTGGTCGGCACCTACGACATTCTGATGCCGTCGCTCCTCGCCGGGGATCTGGACATGGTGCTCGGACGGCTGCCGGAGGAGGGGCGCAAACGCGAGCTCCTCTACGAGGAGTTCTATGCCGAGCCCATCTGCCTCGTGACCCGGCCCGGGCACCCGTTGCTGCGCCGCCGGCGGCTGGGGCTGCGTGACCTGGTCAACGAGGCCTGGCTGCTGCCGTTGCCCGAGACGGCGCTCCGGAGGCAGGTCGAGCGGGCCTTCCTCGAGGCGAATGCGCCGGTGCCACGCAACGTGATCGAGTCGGTGTCGATGCTCACGAACCGGGTGCTGCTGAGGAAATCCGACTGCATCGGCGTGATGCCGTATCACGTGGCGCTCGACGACATCGAGCAGGGACTGCTCTCGATCCTCCCGGTCAAGCTCAAATCGATCGAGACTCCGGTAGGCGCCATTCTGCGGGCGCCCGGCGAGCTGCCGCCCGCGGCTGCGGCACTGTTCGAGTACCTGCGTCTGGCGGCCAAGGACGTGCCCTCGGCGCGGCTGTGAGGCTTTAGTGCAGCCATGATCGCCTGGGTGAGGGACGTGTCGCCTGCGCTCGCGCGCTGCGAGCTCACCCACCTCGAGCGCGCGGCGATCGATGCGCAGCGCGCCCGGCAACAACACGCACTCTACGTCACCGAGCTGGCGGCGCTCGGCTGCCGCATCGAGTGGCTGCCGCCGCTCGAGAGCCAAGCTGACGGGGTGTTCGTCGAGGACACCGCGGTGCTCGTGCGGGAGGTCGCGGTCGTGACGCGCCCCGGCGCCGCCTCGCGTCGCGGCGAGGTCGAATCCGTCGCCGCAGCGCTCGCCCGGCATCTCGAGGTGCGGCGCCTGAGCGACCCTGCCCGCCTCGAGGGCGGGGACGTGCTGCGCGTCGGCCGCGAGCTCTACGTCGGCCTCACCCGAGGGCCTGGCGCTCGCACCAACGCCGCCGGAATCGCACAGCTCGGCGAGGCGCTGAAATCCTTCGGCTATGCCGTGCGGGCGCTGGCCCTGCACGGCTGCCTGCATCTCAAGAGCGCAGCCACGTTCATTCCGCCCGAGACGCTGCTCGTCAATCCGGACTGGGTCGACTCAGCTGCGTTCACAGGCGTCGCGGTGATCGCGGTCGACCCGCGGGAAGCTTATGGCGCCAACACCCTCACCGTAGCCGGAGTGACCCTGGTGAGCCAAGCCTACCCGCGAACGCAGGGCCGTCTGGACACGGCCGGCATCGCCACCCGCGCACTGGACGTGAGCGAGCTGCACAAGGCGGAAGCCGCGCTCACCTGCATGAGCCTGCTGCTCGAGGGACGGGCGGAGCTTTCCGCTTAGGCGGCCTTGACCGCGCGCAGCGCCGTGAGGAAGGACGCCACCTCGGGCTCGGTGCCGATCGTGATCCGGCACCAGGTGGCAAAAGGCGGGAACAGCCGTCCGACGAGGATGTTGCGGGCCTGCATGAGCGAGGTGAAGCGCTCGAGCGGCATGCCGGTGTCGAAGAACACGAAGTTGCCCTGCGGCTCGGCAAACTTGAGCCCCAGGCGGCCGAGCTCGGTGGTGATGCGCGTGCGGCTGGCGAGGATGCGGCGGCGGGTGTCGGCGAGGAAGGCCTTGTCGTCGAGGCTCGCGCGCGCGGCGCGCACCGCGTAGATGTTGGGCGTCGTCATGCGCGTGTCCTCGAGCGTCTCGGCGAGATCCGGCCGCGTGATGGCATAGCCGAAGCGCAGCCCCGCCATGCCGTGGATCTTGGAGAAAGTACGCAGGACCACCACGCGGCGCTTGCCCTGCACGAGGTCCGCGACCGAGCGCAGATCCTGGCCCACCGTGAAGTCCATGTAGGCCTCGTCCACGATCGTGACGACGTGCTCCGGGAGCGCGGCCACGAAGGCGCGCACCGCGGCGGCCGGCAGCGCCGTGCCGGTGGGGTTGTTGGGGTTGCAGAGGTAGATGGCGCGGGTGCGCTCGGTGACGGCGCCGGCCATGGCGGGGAGGTCGTGGCGCAGCTGCGCATCCACCGGCACGGGCTTCAGCGCCGCGCCGCGAAGCGCCGCATACTTCGGCAGCTCCTCGTAGGTGGGCGCGGCGCAGATGATCTCCGCGCCGTCGCGCCCGTACAGCAGCCCCAGGGCGCGCAGCAGCTCGCCCGAGCCGGTACCGGTGACGATGCTGTCGGCGTCGATCTTCTCGTGCGCGGCGAGCGCGCCCTCCAGCGCGTCGACCTCATCGTCGTCCGGATAGCGGCAACCGTCGGCAATCGCGCGGCTGACGGCGAGCCGCGCCGCGGGCGAGGGTCCGTAGGGGTTCTCGTTCCAACACAGCACGATCGGCTTGCCGCCCGCGGCCGCCCCCTGGTCGGCGGCGCGCAGCGCACCAGCGGGACCTGCGAGCAGCAGGGCGGAGGCGGTAATGAGGTCGCGGCGGCTCAGGCTCATGGCGCGGCTCCTTCGTTTTCCCGCGGGCGGCGGTTCTGCACGCGCGGCAAAAATACACCCTTTGGGTCGTAAGCGTGGACACAGCCGGAGATGCGAAGCTAGACTGCCCTCGGGGTGGGGACTGCCCTCGTGCCTAGACTGCCCTCGTGCCTGGACTGCCCTCGTGCCTCCCATGCAAGGTTCACTGAGCCTCAAGATTGCCGGACCCGCTGAGCTCCTGCTGGAGCGCGCCGACGGCACCCGCTGCTCCATTCATCCCCTGTGGCTGCGCGAGCGCTGCAAGGACGCGGCCAGCGTAGATCCGAGGACTCAGCAGCGGCTGCAGGACCCGTCGGATTTCGATCCTGATCTCGAGCTCCTCGCGGTCTCGCAGCCTTCGGCCGGCGTCTACCGGGTCAGATTCAGCGACGGGCACGAGGCGAGCTTCAGCGCCGAGGAGATCCTTGCCGAGGCGGCGCTCGACCCCAACGATCACGACTGTCCGGCCCCGCGGCTGTGGGACGGCACGCTCGCCGAGCTGCCGCGGGTGCGCTGGCGTGCCGACCCGGGGCGCGACGAGCTGATATCCTGGCTCGAGCCGTTCCTGACACTCGGCTTCGTGATCTTCGAAGGCGTGCCGAGCGAGCCCGGCATGGTGCTCACGGTGGGCGCGATGTTCGGGTTCACGCGCGAGACGAATTTCGGCGCACTCTTCAACGTGCGCTCGACGCCCGACGCCAACGACCTCGCCTATACGTCGCTCGCGCTCGATCCGCACACCGATAATCCCTATCGCGCACCGGTGCCGGGGATCCAGCTGCTGCATTGCCTGGTGAATGAGACCAGCGGCGGTCTCTCGACGCTGGTGGACGGCTTTGCGGTGGCGCAGTCCTTGCGCGAGCAGCACGGCCAGGCCTTCAGGATTCTCAGCAGCACTCCCGTGCGGTTCAGATACATCGACGTCGACGCCGAGCTCACGGCCAGCGCGCCGCCGATAGAGCTCGACGTCACGGGCGGTCTCAAGGCCATCCACTTCAGCCCGCGGCTCGATTTCGTGCCGCTCTTCGATCGCGAGCAGCTCGAGGCCTATTACCGCGCCCGCCGGCTGTTCGATCAGCGGCTGCGTGCGCCGGACTACCAGATCCGCTTCCTGCTCGAGTCGGGCGACCTGGTGATGTTCGACAACTGCCGACTGCTCCACGGGCGCAGCGGATTCGACCCGGCCGAGGGGCTGCGTCACCTGCAGGGCTGTTACATCGACATGGACGGCCCGCGCAGTCTCTATCGCGTGCTGCGCCGCCGCCCGAGCGGCGAGTCGTCCTACGCGAGGCGCAGCGCATGAGCGGCATCGTGAGCTTTCGGCGGATGCAGGACGGCACCCGCGAGGATTACCTGCTGCTCGATGAGTCCGAGCGCCAGTACGCCGTGGGCCTCGCCGACCGGGTGCTCGAGCAGCTGCGCAAGCTCGATCATGCGCTGCAGGGCTATCCGGTCAGCCGGCTGCGGCATTCCCTTCAGGCCGCCACGCGTGCGATGAAGGAAGGCGCGGACGAGGAGATGATCACCGCGGCCTTGCTCCACGATATCGGGGATGAGCTGGCCCCGTACAACCATGCGGAGTTCGCCGCGGCCATGCTGCGGCCCTACCTGCGGCCGGAAGTGACGTGGATCGTGGAGCACCACGGCCTCTTCCAGAACTACTACTACGTGCATCACCTCGGGGGCGATCGCAACGCCCGCGAGCGCTACCGCGATCATCCCTGGTACGAGGCCTGCGTGCACTTCTGCGCGGCCTGGGATCAGTGCTCCTTCGATCCCGATTACCCGACCGAGGAGCTCACCACCTTCGAGCCGCTCGTGCGGCGGATCTTCGCCCGCGACCCGCACGATCCGCGCTACCAGGCGGGCCAGGGCTGACATGAGTGGAGCGCACGGACACCATCAACATCATCACTCGGAGAGCGCGAGCCAGCGGCGCCTGTGGCTGGTGCTGGGCGTGCTCGCCACCTTCACGGCCGTCGAGGCCGTCGGAGGCTTCTGGGCCAATTCCATCGCCCTGCTCGCGGAGGCCGCGCACATGCTGGCGGACTGCGGGGCACTCGTCCTCGCGGTGGTCGCGATCGGGGTGAGTCAGCGCCCGGCGCGGGCGGACCGCACCTACGGACACCGGCGCTACCAGCCACTGGCCGCCTACACCAACGGTCTCATCCTGCTGGCGATCACCGTCGGCGTGGTGACCGAGGCGCTGCGCCGTCTGGTGGCACCGCCCCCGGTCGACGGCGGCGTGATGCTGGCGGTGGCAATCCTCGGCGGCGGCGCGAATCTCGCGGCGCTGCTGGTGCTATCGGGCGGAAGCTCTCTCAACGAGCGCGGCGCGCGCGCGCACGTGCTCAGCGATCTGCTCGGGGCGGTGGCGGCCATACTCGCGGGCGGCGTCATTCTCGCCTTCGGCTGGCTGCCGGCGGATCCGCTGCTGTCGCTCGCGGTGTCGGTCTTGATTCTTCGCTCAGGCTGGCAGCTCACGCGCGATTCCGCGCACGTGCTGCTCGAGGGCGCGCCGGCCGGTTTCGACGTCGGCGCCGTCGAGCGGGAGCTGCGCGACATGCCGAGCGTGCGCGGGGTTCACCACGTGCACGCCTGGTCGCTGACCGGGGACACGCCGATGGTGACGCTGCACGCGGAGCTCACCGAGGACGCGGACCGGCGAACCGTGCTGCTCGGAATCAACGAGCGCCTGCGCCTGCGCTTCGGCATCGAGCATGCGACCGTGCAGTTCGAGGAGGGGGAGTGCGTCGCGCCCGTCGAGGGCTGCCACGACTCCTGAGGGCGATTGTGGCGGGTGAGCTGAGCGCGATCCGCTCAGAGCAGGCCGTCGAGGTGATCGAGGTCGTTGATGACGCGCCAGCGCCCGCCGCCCTTCTCGACCCGGGCGCGCCAGTCGTCGAGCCGCGAGAGATACTCGCGGGGATCGAAGTTATCCGAGTGCAGCTTGGTCACGTTGAGCGCGACTACCTCGAAGCCGTGCAAGTCCATCGGGATGTTGCGCACGTAGCCCTTCGCCAGATCCTCCTTCATGTCCGAGAAGATGAGGATCTCCTTGCGGCCCGTGTGCTTCTCGTTCAGGAACTCGATCGCCTGCAGCAAGCCCCCCGTGATGTCGGTGAAGGCCGCGGGCCGTGATTCGCCGACGAAGCTCTCCACGCGGCTCGCGAAGGCACGCTTCTGCCGGTTGGTGCTGCTCGGGCGGTCGTCGAAGGACGCCTTGGCAATGATGTTCTTCTCGCTGAAGCTCCCGGCGTCGATGCGCGCCACCGCGATCGAGTCGAGCGGCTGCAGGCGCGAGAGCGCGTACAGGACGATCTGCTCCGCCTTGTTGAGCTGCCGGTTGTAGGAGCCGGAGGTATCGACCAGCAGGTACACGCCGGTACTGTGCGGCGCCGAGGCCCCGCACGAGGCGAGCGCCGTGGCGGCGGCCACTAACAGGGCCCGCGTCCTCACGGCCGCGCCCCCCGCAAGGAGCGGCCCTCTCCCGAGGGTCCACGCGAGCCCTGCGGGCCCGCCGCGGGCTCGCTGGCGGCCATGCGCATCTCGATCCACAGCGGCACGAACAGCGGCAGGTCATAGAGGCGCTGGGCCAGACCGCCGACGTGCCGGAAGCCGTTGCCCAGGACGCGCAGCAGCAGCGCCAGAGCCCGCAGGATCCCGATGGCGATCAGGCCGACGACCGTGCGCAGCGAATGCACGAAGGTCTCGAGCGGGATCGCGACGAAGACGAGCGCGAAGGGGAGCACGAAGCCCATGCCCATCTGCGCCGCGGTGGTGATCCACATATGGCCGCTCAGCATCGTGTCGGTGGCGTCGCCGCGCAGCAGGGCGCTGGTCGCGAGCTCGTCCTTGAGCAGCAGCTCGCGCATGTAGGCGAGTCCCGCCTCGACGCTCGCCATCAGCAGCAGGATCGTGAAGGTGACCATGATCATCCGCACGCGCATCTTGTCGGAGAGCGCGCCGATCACGGGGAACAGTCGCGTGATGCGCAGCGACTCCATGAGGAAGAGTCCCATGGAGATCTCGACCATGATGATGACGAGCGCCGCGATATCCGCGGTACGTAACACCCCGATGAAGCTCGTCCCGCCGACCATCTCGGCCATGGGGCGCGCGATGAGCGTGAAGTTGACGGCCGCGCCGGCCGTGGCAACGGCGAGCACCAGCAGCGAGACGAAGAAGTACACGATCGAGGAGGAGGACAGCACCGAGACCGCGCGATCCTCGCCGCGCACGATCGCCTCGTACTCTTCCATATGCCGATCGATCGTGAGCGCCCGCGCAATGACGCTCTCGACGCTCTTGGCCACGTGCCCGAGAGTTTCCGTAACCAGGCGCCAGTCGGGCATCATCCGCCGCAGCAGCGAGTGCCGCTCGCCGCTCGACTTGCGGTAGGCGCCCATCGCCTCGGAATGCGACTTGACCATCGACTTGTGGATGTCGGAGAGAATGTCGGCGCCGGCGTTGCGCGCGTCGATATTCGCGACCACCTTTACCGCCTGCGCCCAGCCCGGCACCTCGGGGGGCACTTCGACGGCCTTCGCCTGCTGCTCCTCCATGCGGATGATCGCCTCGGAGAGCCGGCGGTGCAGCTCGGGATATCCGGCGAGATCCTTGCGGACCGTGTCGCCGACGCGCGTGAACTCGCGCTCGACGATGCGCTCCTTGGCCTCGCGCCCGGCCGCCAGCAGCACGTCGCGGTTGCGCGCCGCGAGCCGCTGCTCCGCGTGCGCCACCGAGTGCGAGGCCAGCCGCAGGCCCTTCGAGAGCGCATTGGCGGTGGCGGAGATCGCCTGGTGAGCCGTGCCGCGCGCGAGATACAGCGCGGTCACCAGCAGGATGAACAGGATGCTCGCGGACACCGCGGGCCATGGCGTGAACGCCAACAGAGTCGTGATGGACATAAGTTTGTGACTCTCGTGCTCGGCCATTATTGGGGAGCGGCCGACAGGGTGAAGGCGGGGGGTTGCGACTGTCAACGCGCCCGGCGTCGCGATTTGACGCCACTGTTATGTCACATGCGGGCCTCGCGCTCCGCGGTCGCCGCTCAAGGGGATTATGTCGTGACGCAGTTCACGCCCCGTCCAGTTCACAGTTTCATACTACGCCGCGGAGATAAGGCCGCGCAGCTCAGCCGCGGCGCGCGCGTCCGAGCGCGTAGCCGGCCGCAAACGGCAGACCGAGCAGCACTAAGGCGAGCACGGTCACGAGCAACAGCATCTCGCGCGCGAGGCGGCGCGCCTCGTCCCCGGAGGATCGCACGACGCGCTCGGCTATCGCGGCCGCATCCTGCGCGAGCGCCCGGCGCTCAGCGTCGGCGGCGGCGACGACCGCCTGGCGCTCGACGCGCACGTCCGCCGCCAGCGCCTCGCGCTCGGTGCGTAGCGCTTCGATCATCCGGGCCGACGAGGAGTCGACCCGCTCGAGCACATCGAGCACGCTGCGGCGAACCTCGCCGATGGTCTCGTGCAGGAGCTGCGGCGCATGCTCCGCGGCCTGCGACGCCGTGGCGAGGCGCTCGTCGAGCTGACGGAGCGCCGCGCGGATGTCGTCGCCGGAGTATCCCGCCTCGCGCAGCGCCAGCTGGGTTCTCCAGAGCGTCTGCAGAGCGAGCGCGTCGCTCGACATCTTCAGCCGATCCGAGACATCCGTCATGGCCTCGGGAATCGTGCCCATGGAGTCGACCAGCCGCGCTCCGCCGCCGTGAGCCGCGCTCCACAGCTCGAGGACCGAGGGGCGCACGAACTCGAGGCTGGCGAGCGGCTGATCGCGAACGTAGGCGTCGACGAATCGCTGATACTGGTCGAATTCATTGGATGCGGTGAGGCGGCGCGCCAGTGCCTGCGCCTCCTTGTCGAGCTCGCCGGCGAGCGCGACGGCGGTCTCCTGGTGCGAGCCGAACAGCTCGCCGCCGGCCTGACCCGGCGACAGGAACGCGCGCATCTGCGCCGTGAGCGCCCAAGTATCGAGCAGGGACATCATCGGGGAGATGCGGCTCGCCGCGCGCTGACTCTCGGTCGCCGCCGCAATCTTCCAGCGCAGCGCACGGGTGAGCACCTCGGGATCGGTCTCGCCCGCGCCCATGTCGTCGGCGCACTGGCCGACCGCGGCGATGAAGTGATAGGAGAATTCCCGTGTCAGAATGCGCGCGTTCAGGTCGCGATTGGAGAGCGGGCGCTCCGGAGTCTTGAGCGAGACGAGCGAGCAACCCGCCACGCACACCGCCGCGGCCAGGATCGCCGGCAGGCGCAGGCCCATGAAAACCATGTGTGTGCTCACTTTTTCTGCAAGCCTACACAACGACGCGATGTTATGTAAACGCGTCCGGCCATTATGTAAGGGCGGCGAAACGATTATGTCAGCGTGCGGCCGGTGCCGCCGGCTGCAAGCGCTTGCACTCTCGCCGCGGCGGGGCATCGTCGGGCTTTTAGCTTGAACCTCGCGGTGTTACGAGGGTCTCAGCCGATGGATGTCCGAAGTGACTCCGCGGTGCGACGGCGCGCCATTGCCCGCCGAAACTGTGATGATGCTCACTTGCGCGCCACCGCATAGCGGGTTATGTATCAACCGCGCTCCGCCCAGCGTAAGTCACGCTGAAGCGGGCTCGCTGCCGGAGGGAGGAGACGGCCGCGGTTTTCAAGGAGGAATCTGATGAACAATCGAGCCATGCGTGCAGCGTGCAGCGACCTGCCGGCCCCGCCGGCCGGCGTGGCGGGCGCCGCAGACCCCCGCTCGCTTCTCGTCGACAGCGCCATCAGCCATGCAGAGAAGCTGAGAAGGGTGTTGCAGCTGGAGGAGTGGATCAACGGCACGCCGGACACACCGATGTTCGAAGCGACGCGCCGCAGCTGGCAGGAGCAGCGCGAGCGGTTGCTCGGCGAGCTTCATCTCGGGAACTGAGCTCACACCTGCGGTCGTCGCGCGTAGAGCGACACCGTCGGGGAAGCCAGGTAGAAGAAGAACTTCCCGCGAGCGCGCCTGCCATGGGCTGGAGCCATCCAGCGCAGGGCAGCGCGCAGTCCCGTCATCCGCGCCGGGTCCATCAGATCGAGGCGGTCATAGACCTCGAGGTTCATTTCCCGCAGTACGCGCGAGAGTTGCGGATAGGAAAACCAGTTCACCGCAGGATAGTCCGTGTAGTTAACCAGGTCGCGGCGATGTTTCATGATCCAGGCGAGGACGCGGTCGCGGACCGGTCCCGGTAGCCACGGATAGAAAGGAAAGTGATTCACTTCGCCCTGAAACGGGTGATAGCGGTTTGAGGTGTGAAGCAGTAGGACTCCACCCGGAGCCAGCATGCGAACGGCTTCATTCACTGCCGCGCGCCAGTCCGGAACATGCTCGAGGAGGGAATTCAACGTCACGACGTCGAATTCACCGATGCTCCGGGGCAGTTGGGTCGCATCCGCCACGATCGCTTCGAACAGGCTGGTTCCGGCCAGACCCTCCCGGCGGAGCGCTCGAGCGATGAAATCCGGATCGAAGTCGACGCCGCTGACCTTGCAGCCGCGAGCCACCCAATGCACGCTCCAGGCGCCGGTTCCGCATCCGATGTCCAGAACGCGCAGCGGCGTGCGCTCCGGCAGCAATCGCCTGAAACGCTCATACTCGCGACTGAACTCCTGCGGGTCACCCGGCGGCCCTATCGCGATCCTGTTCTGCGCGAGGTAGGCCGTGCGTATTTCGCCGGCGGCTGA
The DNA here is from genome assembly GCA_001914695.1 of Gammaproteobacteria bacterium 13_2_20CM_66_19. GTDB lineage: Bacteria > Pseudomonadota > Gammaproteobacteria > Steroidobacterales > Steroidobacteraceae > 13-2-20CM-66-19. Next base: position 49,421 of record MNCZ01000017.1, read on the forward strand.
AGCGAACGCGGAGGGATCATTGATGGGGGATGGAGCATTCATGGAGCCCTCCCAGCCCCGTTCATGCTAGTGAGGCCCAAAGACCCCCGACACAGCAGATCCCTGGGTCAACCCTAGTTCATTCGGCCCATGGGGCTAGCCACCGCTCAGATGCTTCTGCGAGCGAGTGCCGTCCATAGGCCGGCGGCGGAGAGGAGCGACCCGCCGCTGATATGGAAGATCCGCCGTGCGTTGCCGGTGGCGAGCAACTGGGCGGCGTAACCCGCGAACGCCGTGTAGAGCGCGGCATTCACGATCGCGAGTGTCACGAACGTGACCGCCAGGATGAGCATCTGGGCTGCGGCAGGGGCTGCGGTATCGACGAATTGGGGCAGAAATGCCATGTAGAAGATGATTCCCTTCGGGTTCGTCGCCGTGACGCCGTAGGTGTTGAGAAACAGCCTGCGACGGGAAACGCCAACCGGCGTGGCGGCAGAACCGGCCGTCGCCTTGGCGAGGCCGGTGCGAATCATCTTCACACCGAGATAGACGAGGTAAGCGCCGCCGGCTGCTTTGACCAGCGTGAAGGCCATCGAGGAGGCGGCCAGCACGCTCCCCAGGCCGAGGAGCGAAAAGGCAAGCGCGGTCGAGTCTCCGAGCGCGACGGCGGTGACGAGGGGAATGGCGGCCCTGCGCCCGTGCGTGACCGAGTAGCTGATGACCGTCAGGATCGTCGGGCCTGGAATGACCAACAGGACCGCCGAGGCCGCGGCAAATGCGAGCCACGATTCAACGGGGATCATCGCCGTGCTCCTGGTCTTACCCGATGCCAGAGTCCCCTGGCAGCGCGTATCCTCACGCTATCCGGTGACAAACTGAATAACAAGGGTCGAACGATACGGGTGAGTCGCGTATGAGAGGACTGATCTTCGACCTCGACGGCACCCTCGTCGACACCGTCTATGCGCATGTCTTTGCGTGGCAGCGCGCGTTCGCCGAGGCAGGACTTGCCATCGAGGGCTGGCGCATCCACCGCCGCATCGGCATGAGCGGCGGCCTGTTCGCGCGCGCCGCGGCGCGCGAGCTCGGGCACGCCATCGACGGCTCGGCGGCCGAGGATCTGCAGCGGCGGCACGGCGAGCTGTTCCGCGAATTCCTCCCCGAGCGGCGTCCACTCCCCGGAGCGGTGGAGCTGCTGAAAGACCTGCGTCGGCGCAAGATCGCCTACGGAATCGCCACCTCAGGGCGACGCCCGGAAATCGATCGCTCCCTCGAGGTGCTCGGTATCGGGGACGATGTCGTGGTGGTCGATCGGGGCGATGTCGCGCGCGCCAAGCCCGAGCCGGACCTCTTCCTCGCCTGCCTGAAGCGCCTCGGGATTGCGGCGGGCGAGTGCTACGTGGTCGGGGATGCGGTCTGGGATCACCTCGCGGCGCGGCGTGCGAGCGTTCTCAGCGTTGGGTTGCTGAGCGGCGGCTACGGCGAGAGTGAGCTGCTGAGCGCCGGAGCCTTTCGCGTCTATCGCGATCCTGCGGAGCTCCGTCGCTCGCTCGATGAGCTCGGGTTGCCGTAGCTCACCGCTCGGGTCGCGGTAGCTCACCGGTCGAGCTCCGGGTAATGCCGGAACAGGTCCTCGTTGTTGAAATCCAGCCGACGGCCGGATGCCGCGTAGCGCGCAATGCGCGGCCGGTCGAACACCGCCTGGTGCAGCGCGCGCAGCCGCGGGCGGCGACGAAGCGTGCGGGCGCTGGCTGACGGGAAGGCGTATTTGAGACCCGCGATCACCTGCGCCATGGACAGGTCCGCGTAGCTCAGGCGTGCCCCGACCATCCACGGCCGGCGCGAGCCATTCAGCTCGAGCACGCGCTCGAAGTAGCCGAGGAACTTCGGCAGACGCACGGCGAGGAAGTACCGGGTGCGCCGCTTCGCCTCCGCCTTCTGCTCCTCGTACGCGTAGCCGTCGCCGAGCGGGTGGTGGGTGTCGAAGATCTCGACGTAGAAATCGAGGATCGTGAGCGCAAGCTGATGCGTCCAGAGTCGCCCTGGCTCGTCCCTCGGCGCGAGCTTCAACGGGCCGCCGAGAAACAGCAGGATGTTCGGCGTCTGAGCGATGAGCTGCCGGCCGGCCCTGAGAATCGGGGGCGCAAAGGGCGGGCGCCGGACGCCTGAGGTCCCGAGCACTCTCAAGATGGCGGGCACGCCGCCGCCCTGCGCCTCCGGGACCGCCGCCATGTCGAGGTAACGAGCGCCGGCCTCCTCCAGGGCGAGCCGCACGAATTCGGCGCGTCCCTGGATGCCGGGCCAGTAAAAGAGCTCGTAGGTCATGAGGTCCCCCGTGGCGTCCCGGGCGATCACGCTCCGGACTGTCGTCGATTGGATACAGTACCGTATCACGGAGCATGGGCCGTGCGGTTCCCCCCGATGGAGGTCTACGGCATGTCGCGGATTCACGGCAGGGCTCCGCTGACTGATAATGACGCTACCCAGGGAAGGGCCATGAACTCGATTCAAACGCAGGCGAGCATTCTTGCCGTCGACGATGACACTAGAAGCCTGATGGCGTTGCAGGGACTGCTGGCGGACATGTCGCTGCGGGTAGTCACGGCCAAGTCGGGCGACGAGGCGCTGCGCTGCGTGCTCAAGCAGGACTTTGCCGTCATCCTCATGGACGCTCGCATGCCGGGGGTGGACGGCTTCGAAGCCGCGCGGCTGATCCGCGAGCGCGAGCGCTCGCGCCACACACCGATCATCTTTCTCACCAGCGCCTACGAGGACGCGCCGTCGGTGACCCGCGGCTACGAGGCGGGTGCCGTGGACTACATCGTGAAGCCGCTGCGGCCTGAGGTCCTGAAGTCCAAGATCTCGGTGTTCGTCAACTTGTACCGCAACAACGCGATCCTCATGCAGGAGGTGAGGGATCGCATGACCGCCGAGGAGCACCTCAAGACCTCGCAGCAGAGTCTGCGTGCCCTCGCTTCTCACCTGCAATCGGTGCGCGAGGAGGAATGGACCCGGATCGCCCGGGAGATCCACGACCACCTGGCCCAGGCGCTCACGGGGCTGAAGATGGATCTCGCCTGGATCACGAGCCGATTGCCCAAGGGCTCCTCGGCCCTGCGCGCGAAGGCGCAGTCGATGTCCGGCCTGATCGATTCCACGATGGAGTCGATGCACGAGATCATGTCGCAGCTGCGGCCGGAGGTGTTGGATCGGCTGGGACTCGCTGCGGCGATCGGCTGGCAGGCGGGCGAGTTTCAGCGTCGCAGCGGGATTCGCTGCAACGTGTCGCTCCCCCAGGAGGAGCTGACGGTGGATCGGGACCGCTCCACCGCGGTGTTCAGGATCCTCCAGGAATTGCTGACCAACGTGGTGCGCCACGCCGGCGCTACCCGGGTCGACGTGGCGCTCCGCTCCGAGCCCAATGAGCTGCTGCTCACCGTCGCCGACAACGGCCGCGGCATCGACGAGGAGGCGGCCACGAGTCCCAAGTCGTTCGGCCTCATGGGAGTGCGCGAGCGCGTCCTGCCCTTTGGCGGGAGGGTCGAGATCAGCGGCGTGCGCGCGCAGGGGACCACGGTGACCGTGGCGCTGCCGGCCGCGGCCGCCACCCAACCGGTCGCGGCCGCCACCCAACCGGTCGCGGCCGCCACCCAAGTCGAGCCTGGTGCCAAGGAGAGCTGAGATGAGGGTTTTGATCGCAGACGATCACCCCGTCGTTCGCAAGGGGCTGAGGGAGATCGTCGCCTCGGAGCACGACATGATCGTCGTCGGCGAGGCGAAGAGCGGTGACGAGGCGCTCGATCTGGCGAAGAAGCTGGACTGGGATGTCGCGGTGTTCGACTACGCGATGCCCGGCTGCAGTGGCGCCGATCTGGTGCGGGAGGTCAAGCGCCAGCATCCGGGCCGGCCGGTGCTGGTGCTGAGCATCCTGCCCGAGGAAGTGCACGCCGGCCAGGTATTCAAGGCGGGCGGCGCCGGATACATCAACAAGGGCAGCGCCAACGAGGACCTGACCGGGGCGATCCGCAAGGTGGTCGGCGGTGGCAAGTACGTGAGCCCCGCCTTCGCGGAGAAGCTCGCGACCGAGCTCGCCGAGGGCGGCGAGAAGCCGCCGCACAACCTGCTCTCCGATCGCGAATACCGGGTAATGTGGCTGATCGCCTCGGGCAAGCACATCAACGAAATCGCGGCCGAGATGACTCTCAGCCCGAGCACGATCAGCACCTATCGGGCGCGAATCCTGAAGAAGCTGGGGTTGTCCAACAATGCGGAGCTGGTTCGCTACGCGGTCAAGTACCGGCTCATCTAGCGGCACCGCGCAAGCGTCTGCAGGCGCGGCCTTACACGGATGTGCGGCGGCGCCTACAGGCAGCTCGAATTTCCGCGACAGTGGTTCGATCGACGACACAGCTAAGGACAAGGACTATCGATCATGGGCGGCGCAATCCTCATCGTTGAAGACGAGCTGGTCACGCAGCGGCTGATCGCCGCGAGCCTCGAGCGCGCCGGATACCAGGCGATCCGGGCGGCGAGCGTCGAGCAGGCGGAAGCGGCGATTCGCGAAGTGCTTCCGGATCTGATGCTGCTCGACTGGATTCTTCCGGGCACCACCGGCATGTCCTTCCTCAGGCACCTGCGCAGCGAGCGGCGCACCCGGGAGATTCCCGTCATCATGCTCACGGGGCGCTCGGACGAGATCGACAAGGTGGCCGGGCTCGAGGCGGGCGCCGATGACTACCTCACCAAGCCCTTCTCACATCGCGAGCTGCTCGCGCGCATCAAGGCGGTCGTACGCCGCCGCGCACCGCTCCTCGGCGACGAGCCGGTCGAGTTCGGCGACCTGAAGCTCGACCCCGCGGCACACCGCATCACGGCGGCCAGCGGCAAGATCAGCCTGTGGGCCACCGAATTCCGGCTGCTGCATTTCCTGATGACGCATCCTGATCGGGTATACAGCCGCGGACAGCTGCTCGATGAAGTTTGGGGCGACCACGTCTTCGTCGAGGACCGCACCGTCGACGTGCACATCCGGCGCCTGCGGCAGGCCCTGCAGCCGAGCGGTCACGAGAAGCGGATCGAGACGGTGCGCGGCGCCGGCTACTGCTTTCGGGCCAACCCGGGTTAGTAGGCGTTACGGTCGTTGAGCACGGTGAACACCGTCTTCAGCACGATCCACAGGTCGAGCTGCAGCGACCAGTGACGGAGGTACGCCAGATCGTAGGCGATGCGGCTCTCCATCCGGTCGAGCGTGCGGGTCTCGCCGCGAAATCCGTTGACCTGCGCCCAGCCGGTGATGCCGGGCCTGACTTTGTGCCGGATCATGTAGCCCTTGATGAGCCTGCGATACATCTCACTATGGGCCACCGCGTGCGGGCGCGGACCGACCACGCTCATTCGCCCCTGCAGCACGTTGATGAACTGCGGCAGCTCGTCGAGGGAGTAGCGGCGCAGGAAGGCGCCGAAGCGGGTCACGCGCTCATCGTCGCGCGTCGCCTGCCGGATGACTTCGCCGTCCTCCGTGACCCTCATCGAACGGAACTTGTAGACCTGGATCTCCCGGCCATCGAGGCCGTAGCGGCGCTGCCGGAACAGCACCGGCCCGGGAGAGCTCAGCTTGACCCCGATCGCGATCGCGAGCAGCAACGGCGAGATGAGAAGCAGGATCAGCAGCGCGAGGACGATGTCGCTGGCGCGCTTCACGACGCCGTCCAATCCGTGGAAGGGAGTCTCGCACACCGCGGCGACGGGTATGCCGCCGATGGTGTCGATGCGCGCCTGGATCAGATCGAAGAGGAAGATGTCCGGCACGAAGTAGATCGACGCCGTGGTGTCGTGCAACTGGTCGAGGAGCCGCACGATGCGCGGTTGAGAGGCCATCGGCAGCGTGATGTAGATCAGGTCCACCCGATGCGACTTGGCGTACGAGGGCAGCTCGTCGATCGTGCCCAGGATCGGGCCGATACCCCGCGCCGACTCCATCGTGCGCTCGGGGCCGCGGTCATCGAAGAATCCCGCGATGCGCACCCCGAGCAGCGGTTGGCGGCGGATCTGCTCTGTCAGGGTGCGGCCCAGTCCGCAGGCGCCGGCGATGACGGCTACACGCTGCGCGCCCTCGGCGGCGAGCAGGCGCAGCAGCAGCTTGGGCACGCCCAAGTGCGTCGCGAAGCGGGCCACGGGCGTGGCGATGAGCCACGCGCTCAGCACGCGCGGGTCGAAGATCTCCATGGTGCCCGTCGCCCAGCCGATGAACAGCAGCAGCGCGACCGTCGTGACCCACCCGATCACGACCTCGCCCGCCAGCGCGCCGACAGTGCTCGCGCCAGGCAATTGGCCTGGAAAGGTGAGCGAGAAGACGACCAGCGCCAGGATGAGATAAGGACCGTCGAAGGGCACCCGGAACAGCGCCATCGCGAGCAGCAGCACGCAGATCGTGACCAACGGATCGATGAGCGCCATCACCTGGGCCGCGGGAGCGGCCCGGGGCTCGAAGAACTGCCGTTGTGTCTGTGGATCTGCCAGCAAGGTACGTGCACCTTAGGGATCGCGCTGCGGCGCGCGGATGACCCGTGGGCGCGATTCCGTAGTTCGAATGGACTAGCGCGCCAAATCCCCTCGCAGGACACCTCGGCCGCGGGTCGAACACCGGAATTTCCCGATAAACCGGCGACCGGAACTGTGCCCGGTACGGGGTGCGCGAACCGCCGGCGCCTCATCCGTGTCACATCACAATCGCGTAACAACCGGTTTACATAGTCAAAAACGCGATGGGACGGAGTTGTTCCAAGCGGTGCGAAAGCAACCTATGGACTCTCAGGTGACTGTGCATCCCCGGAGGACCGAGCAGGGTTCGAGGTTAGGAACGTCAGAGCCCCGACGCAGCGAGAGCGGCGGCGCGGCGTTACTGCACCCGCAGGAGCTCGAGTCGCTGCTGCTCAACATCGACGCATCGCTCCGGGTGCATTCGCGTCATCAGCTGTTTGGCTGGACTCAGGGAATGCTCCAGAGCCTGATCAAGCACGAGCTGCTGGTGTGCGCAGTGCGCGGGGCCCGCCCCACGGCCTATCAGGTCGATTGCTTCGCGAGTCCCTGGATCGACCCGGAGAAGGTCGGCGACGTATTCCGGCGGGACACGGCCTTCGTGACGCACCTCGCCACCCAGTGGACCGAGTCGGAATTCCATCCGGTGGTCTTCGCGGCCGGAGGCGCTGAGCCGCTCTCGCGCGGCCCCTTCGCCGCGGAGCTGCAACGTCTCGGGACGGAGGGCGTCCTGGCGCACGGTACCTACGACGCGCTCGGCAAGCCCGTGAGCCTGTTCGTGCTGGCTACCATGCCGTGCGACTTCGATCGCGAGCAGGCGTTTCCGCTCGAGCTGATCGCTCCGTTCCTGCACCTCGCGTGGATGCGTTCGCAGCTCAGCGGCCCTCTCGAGGAGAGCGGCACGACGGCGCAGAGCGTCGACCCGCTCACTGCGCGCGAGAAGGAGATCCTGCGCTGGATCCATCTCGGCAAGAGCAACTTCGAGATCGGAACCATCCTCGGCATCAGCCCGCTGACGGTGAAGAATCACGTGCAGAAAATCCTGCGCAAGCTCAACGTTCAGAACCGCACGCACGCAGTCGGCAGGGCCCTCGAGCTGCGCATCCTCGACGTCTGACGACCTTGAGAGACGGAGCGGTCAGCTTGAGATACCGTGGAGGGAGAATCCTGGCGACCTGGCTGGCGGCGATGCTCGTGCATGGGGCCGCCGTGGCGGCGCCGCAGGCGGCCAGTCGGGACGCGCGCCCCGCCCACTGGACGCACCACGTCGGAGATCATGGCGGAGATCGCGGCGCGCTGGACCGGATCCTCGTTGAGATCGTGCACGGCGTGCCCGCACCGACGCGGCGACCCGGCAACTGGGCACTCGCTCTCGCGGGCCTGATTGGCGCGGGGGCCATTGCACGACGACGCGTGTCGTTCGCGAGGCAGCGCTCGCTCGTCGTGTTCCCGCCCACCGATGTTGCGCGGATCGCCGACGCTTCACAGGTTGGGGACGCTGCGCGCGCGGACGATGCCCCAGCGATTGGCGACTTACCCCGGCCTGCCGACGTCGTCGAGCTGCACCCGGCGCGGGATCGCGCGACGCACGCGGCGGGCCGAGGTGCACACCTGACCTACTGCCTCGCCGCCGGCTTGCTGCTGTCGCCGGCCGTGCGCGCCGAGGGGCAGGATCCCGCCAAGCTGACGCCGTTCGTCGAGGAGACCCTCACCACGGACGACAACGTCTTTCGGCTATCGAAGGACGTCGATCCGGCTACGGTGATCGGATCGTCCTCACGAGCCGATACCTATCACACCACGGCCTTCGGCCTCAATGCCGAGATGCCCCTCAGCCTGCAGCGCTTCGTCGCCAACCTGACATTCAACAGCACCCGCTACCAGCGCTTCTCCAGATTCGACTCCGATGGACACGATCTGCGGGGAAGCTGGCTGTGGCAGGCGGGCAGGGACCTGCACGGGGAGCTGGGCTACGCCGATACCGTTTCGCTGGCGTCGTTCGCGCAGCTGCTGAGCCCCACGCTCGATCGGCTCCAGGTGCGTCAGGAGTTTGTAAACGGCACATGGATGGTCACGCCCTACTGGCGGCTGCGTGCGGCAGGGGACCGCCTCGAGCAGCGCAACAGCGCCCCGGCGACGCTCTTCAACGACGTCACGATCGATGGCGTCGAGGCAGCGCTCAGCCGTGTCAGCAAGGCCGGAAATTCCATCGGCTTCAGCACGCGCCTCGAGAGGGGAAAATTTCCGACGGCCGAGCCGTTCACCACGCCGCTCTCCACCACGCTGATCGACAACGCTTACCGGCAATACGCGGCGAGTCTCACGCTCGACTGGACAGTCACGGGCATCTCCCACCTCGTGGCCCGCGCCGATCAGGTCAGTCGGCGCTACGATCAGCTGCCGCAGCGAAACTTCACCGGACAGACCGGCCGCATCGAGCTCACCTGGACGCCGACCGGGAAGACGACCCTGACCGCGATCGTCCAGCGCGACATCAGTCCCTACGAGTACACCCGATCGAGCCTCGTCCTGCTGAAAGGGTTCGGGTTGCGCCCGGGGTGGCACGTCACCCCGAAGATCGACCTGTCGGCTGACCTGGAGGCGGTCACCCGAAGCTATGTTGCCGACCCCGCGCAGGCGCTCGGCTTCACCGGTCAGCGGGATGACCGGGTGCGCTCGATGAGCGCGCTCATCTCCTATCACCCCATTGCGAGGATCGGCGTGCAGGCCAGCCTGCTGCACGAGACGCGCTCATCGAACGCCGCCTTCGGCGACTACGCTGCGAACGTCGTCTGGCTCAACGCGCGGTTCGCCTTCTGAAGCCGTCTAATGCGGCATGCTGTTCACCTCCGGTGAGTTCCTGTTCGTCTACCTGCCGCTCACCCTGCTTCTGTTCTTCCTGATTGCGCGTTATGTCGGCAACGCCGCCGCGGCCGCCTGGCTCGTGCTCGCATCCTTCGTCTTCTATGCGTACTGGCTGCCGCTCTACACGGGCTTGCTTGCCGCTTCTGTCGTGTTCAACTACGCGCTCGGAAACCGGATTTTGGCGTGCCCCGCGGATCGACGCCGGCTGCGCCTGGGATTGCTGTGCTTCGCAGTCGGGGTTGATTTGCTCCTTCTCGGGTACTTCAAGTACGCGAATTTCTTTCTGGGCACCGTAGCGGAGCTGAGCGGCCGGCCGCTCGGCGCGCTCAACGTGATCCTGCCGATCGGAATTTCTTTCTTCACATTTACGCAGATTGCCTATCTCGCGGACGTCCATGCCGGCAAGGTGCGGGAGCGCAATCCGCTGCACTACGCGCTGTTTGTAAGCTACTTCCCCCACCTGATCGCCGGCCCGGTGTTGCATCACGCGGAAATGATGCCGCAGTTCGCGCTGCCCCGGATCTACCGGCCGCGACTGGAGAACTTCGCCATGGGACTCGCGTTCCTTCTGATCGGGCTTGCAAAGAAGGTGCTGCTGGCCGACAGCTGGGCACCGCTAGCGGACGACCTGTTCGACTCGCCCGTGAGTGCTGCGGTCCATGCGGGCGAGGCGTGGCGCGGAGTTCTGGCGTATACGCTGCAGATCTACTTCGACTTTTCCGGATACTCGGACATGGCGATCGGACTCTCGCTGCTCATCGGAGTCCGGTTGCCGTTCAACTTCAATTCCCCGTACCAGGCGACCAGCATCATCGATTTCTGGCGTCGCTGGCACATGACGCTGTCCCGATTCCTGCGCGACTATCTTTACTTCCCCCTGGGCGGAAATCGTCGCGGGTCCGTGCGGCGTTACGTGAATCTGATGATCACCATGCTGCTCGGCGGCCTTTGGCACGGCGCGTCATGGACATTCGTGGTCTGGGGCGGGCTGCATGGAATCTATCTCGCGCTTAATCACGCCTGGCGCTTCCTGCGAGACAGGATTGCGGGGCTCGCGGCCGCGGGAACGTCCGGAGCCCTGCGCCTCATCGGTCGGTCGCTGGCCATGACGCTCACGCTGTTCGCGGTGGTGATCGCGTGGGTATTTTTCCGCGCGCACAGCGGCCAGGAGGCGTGGCACATTCTCGGCACCATGTTCGCGGCCAGAGCCAGCGGGCCGGCGCCGGAACAGGTCATCGCGCTGCCGACCGTTCTATCGCTCGCGGCCGGGTTCGCGCTGGCGACCATGGCGCGGAACTCTCAGCAAATAATCGATGGCTCGATGGCCGCCGCCGTGCGGCGCATCGCCGCCGGTGGTTGGCGCGTCGTCGCTCTTGGGGCTGTCGTCGGCGCTGAGCTGACCGCGATCGCGATGTTGGCGCTGATCTCGGCTTCACGCAGCACGACCGAGTTCATCTACTTCAACTTCTGAGTGCTTGTGTCCCGGACCCTCACCACCCTTCTGGCGGCCGCTCTCGGGGCGACACTGCTACTGATGGCTCTCGAGGCCGCGCTGCACCTGTTGCCAGTTCAGAACGGGTTGGCCGGGGGTGATCCGACCCCAGACTGGCCGACCCATCGTCTCAGTCCCGACGTCCACTACACTTTCTCGGACGCCTGGGACCTGCGCAACGTGCATCGCGGCTTCACCAACAACATGGGGTACGTGGCGCCGTTTCCATACCGCCCGGGGAGCGATGGGATCGCGGTCGTTGGGAACAGCTTCATCGAAGGGCTGATGAATCGATACGAGGAAACGCTGCAGGGGCAGCTGGCGCGGCTGCTGCCCGATGCCCCCGCGATGCTGAACTTCGGTGTCTCGGGCGCG